>CAYGMM010000018.1:922-3070 GCA_964351035.1 uncultured Actinomyces sp. | reverse complement strand
CTGTAGCGGTAGTTGCCCCACGCGCCAGCGGCCCACGGTGAAGCGTGCAGGAACTCACCGTGCCAGGTCAGGCGCATGGCGTAGTCCACCTTGACCCGGTAGTGCTCCGGATCGTCCTTGTCGACGCCGGCCGTGGAGTTGTCCATGATCCGGGTACGTTCCTTGGTCATGATGAGTTTGGTGCCCGAGAGAGTCTCGTAGCCATCCATGCCCATCGTGACCGGGATGGTGCGCTCCTTCTTGCCGTTGACGTAGACCTTCATCATCAAGGTCTCCGCATCGGCCTTCATGACGACGGAATCCGGCGTGGTGTACGTGTACATCGAGTTGCCATCGCCGAACTGACCAGGTGCGGCCTCGACACCACGCAGGGACATGTCGAGTTGGATCTCGGTGTTGCCGGGCCAGTACTCCTTGGGGCGGTAAATCGCCTCGGTCGGGCCGGTCCAATACCAGGCCCCCTCGATCGGGGTAGACGTGCGCACCACCATGGCTTCCTCGACCGCGGCCCGATCCTCCACCGGCTCGTCGAAGGTCACGGTGATCGGCATGCCCACGCCGAAGGACTCGCCATCGGCGAAGTCTGGCGTGGCGGTGATGAACCCATCGGGGTTGACGGTCTTGACCTTGCCCTCGAAGGAGTTCGTCATCCCTCGGGCATCGACGACGGTCGCGGCGATCTTGTACTTGGAGTCGAAGTCCAGGAATTTGCGGGTGGAGGTCCAGGTCCGGCCGTCGTCGCTGAGTTCACCCTCGATCACGCGGCTCGGCCCGTTGGTTACCTGAACCTCCGTGAATCGGCCATCGTCCGCAAAAAGGACGATCGGCTGGTCGATCGGAGCATTGTCGGTGACCTTGTTGCCGAGGTGGATCTGCGCCGTTGAGGCCTGGGGCAATTCGGACGAGGTGAGCATCATGGCCGGCTGGCAGGCCGTGACAGCCAGCATGCCGACGGACAACGCGACGAGGGAGAGCGGACCACGCATGTCTAGCAGGATAACCCGAGCGGGGCAGTGATCAGCGCGCGAAACTGCCGCGGTAGTACTCGAACAGCCAGCCGATGATCGCGATCATGATGAACACGATGCCGAGAACTGCCAGCCAGGCCGCGAAGATGAAGCCGAGCGCGATGAGCATGGCGGCGAAGCCGACCGGCAGCGGCCACCAGCTGTGCGGGCTGTAGAAGCCGTACTCCGGGTCCGCCTCGTCGATCTCGGCATTGGCCCGATCCTCGGGCAGGCCGTCAAGTCGCTTGTCGGTGTAGAGGATGTAGAAGGCCACCAGAATGGACAGCCCACCGGTCATGATCAGCGCCGTGGTGCCGATCTCGTCGCGGCTGAACACGAAGTACAGCGCGCCGACGATGAGGAAGAAGACCGCCAATATGCCGAACGACCAGCCACCGACCTTCACGATGCACTCCCACCGGACACGGCCCCCGCCGTCGCCGGCTGCGGAATATCGGACAATTCGGGATGGTTGAGGTCGAACGCCGGACGGTCCGAGCGGATGCGCGGTAGCGAGGTGAAGTTGTGGCGCGGCGGCGGGCAGGAGGTTGCCCACTCCAGTGATCCACCCCAGCCCCAGGGATCATCAACGGTGACCTTGGGAGAGTGCTTCCAACTGTAGAAGACGTTGAAGACGAAGATCACGGTTGACAGGCCGATGAGTATCGAGCCAATGGACGACACCGCGTTGAGGGTGGTGAAGCCATCGCTCGCGAGGTAATCGCCATACCGACGGGGCATGCCCTGAACGCCGAGCCAGTGCTGGACAAGGAAGGTGACCTGGAAGCCTATGAAGACCAGCCAGAACTGCAACTTGCCCAACTTCTCATTCATCATGCGGCCGGTCATCTTCGAAGTAGCTGTCGGAGACGTGGAAGTCCAGCGGCGGGGCGGACAGGATGATGCCGGTAAGGCCACCGAAGAGGAAGGTGACCAGGAAGCCCATCGTGTAGAGCATCGGTGTCTCGAAGGACACCGATCCGCGCCACATGGTGCCGATCCAGTTGAAGAACTTCACACCCGTGGGCACGGCGATGAGCATCGTGGTGAGGGCGAAGAACGGTAGGTAGACCGAGCCGGTGACGTACATGTGGTGCGCCCAGACGGCAACCGACAGGGCACCGATCGCCATCGTGGCGAA
>CAYGMM010000018.1:0-899 GCA_964351035.1 uncultured Actinomyces sp. | reverse complement strand
TCGGCTTGCGCGAGAAGACCGGGATGATCTCACTGGCAATACCGAAGAACGGCAGGGCAATGATGTAGACCTCGGGGTGCCCAAAGAACCAGAAGAGGTGTTGCCACAGGATCGCGCCACCGTTTTCGGAGGCGAAGACCTGCGCACCGAATTGCCGGTCGATGAAGGCCATGACCAGGGCGGCGGCCAGAATCGGGAAGGCGATGAGCACCAGGATGCTGGTGACGAAGATCGTCCAGGAGAAGATCGGCATCCGGAACATCGTCATACCGGGGGCGCGCATGGTGAACGCCGTGGTGATGAAGTTGACGGCACCCAGGATCGTGCCCAGGCCACCCATGGCAAGGCCGAGCAGCCACAGGTCCGCGCCGACCTCGGGTGAGTTCACCGCATTGCTCAGCGGCTGGTAGGCGAACCAACCGAAGGAGGCCGCGCCACCCGGGGTGAAGAAGCTCAGTGCCACGGTCAGCCCACCGAAGAGGAAGAGCCAGTAGCCGAGCATATTCAGGCGCGGGAAGGCGACGTCCGGTGCGCCGATCTGCAGCGGCATGATCACGTTGCCGAAGCCGACGAACAGCGGCGTGGCGAACAGGAACAGCATGATCGTGCCGTGCATGGTGAACAGCTGGTTGTACTGCTCGAGCGAGATGAACTGCATCCCGGGAACGGCGAGCTCGGCGCGGATGGCGAGGGCCATCAGACCGGCGAGGAAGAACCAGAAGGTCGCCGTGACGAGGTACATGTAGCCGATGACCTTGTGGTCGGTCGAGGTGACCCAGGAGACGATCGCGGAGCCCCAACTGCGCTTGCGGGCCTCCTTGCGTTCCTCCGGTCCGGGGCTGGAGGGTGCGACGGGCGGGTCGCTCAGGATCGTCATGTCGTCCTCTCATCCGGTATCT
>CAYGMM010000017.1:0-25894 GCA_964351035.1 uncultured Actinomyces sp. | reverse complement strand
TCACGCGCAGTTGCGACGGCACGAGGGAGATGGCGAACGGCCCAGGCAGTCTCAGTGCGAGCAGATCGGCCGGGTCAAAACGTGCCGCCCCGCCCACGCTGGGGAGTACGGCGAGGTGAGTATCAGCGAGCAGCGAGCGGGCCACCACGTTGAGGCCCCCGACCGAGGTCACCGGGAGTGCTTGGATCCAGGCGCAGGCCGCGAGTCCGGGACGTGCGCGGTCGGCGAGGCGGGCAGAGGACGCCAGGTTGGACTCTGAGATCAGTACGCCGCGCGGTCGACCGGTCGACCCGCTCGTCGTGAGGACGGCCGCAACGTCATCGCCCACGCCCTCGGCGGCGGGGCCAATGGCAGATCGAGCCGAAGCGGCGTACGCCGGCGACACATGGCGGGAAGCTTCTGGGACCGGAGCAATCGCGGGCCCGTCGTCGAAGAGGCGCCGGCGCAGGGCGTCACGAACAGTTTCGACACCGGCTTCACCGGGGGCGACGTCGATGATCTGCAGGCCGCGCATGCACCCGAGCGTAGGCCTCACTAGGTTGGTCGCATTGCGACGACCGGAGGGAGGCGCCCCGTGGCGCAGGAGTTCGACTCACGGACGAGGTACTCGCTGCCACCCGTGGTCCCAGAGGGCAGCCCCGCGCTCGAGGACCCGGGCTATTCGAGCATCGAGCCGGGATGCGAGTGGGAAAGCGCCGGTGACTACACCGACATTCGATACGAGTTGTCCACCGGGGATGCCGCCGGGATCGCCAAGATCACGATCAACCGGCCGCACAAGCGCAACGCCTTCCGCCCGCAGACGCTGTTCGAGATCTCCGACGCCATGAACCGGGCTCGCGACGACGACAGCGTCGGGGTCATCATCCTCACCGGGCAGGGCGACTTCGCCTTCTGCAGCGGTGGCGATCAGATGATCCGCGGCGACGATGGCTACATCGGTGATGACGAGATCGCCAAGAAGGGCATCGGCCGTCTTAACGTCCTCGACCTGCAGATTCAGATTCGTCGTACCCCCAAGCCGGTGATTGCCATGGTGGCCGGCTACGCGATCGGCGGCGGACACGTGCTGCACGTCGTGTGTGATCTGACCATCGCCGGATCAAATGCTCGCTTCGGACAGACCGGCCCCATGGTGGGGTCGTTCGACGGCGGCTACGGCTCGGGTTTGCTTGCACGGAGCATCGGCCAGAAGCGATCGCGCGAGGTGTGGATGTTGTGCAATCAGTACGGCGCCGAGCAGGCCTACGACTGGGGCTTGGTCAACGAGGTCGTCCCGGTAGCCGACCTCGAGCGCGAGACGGTCGCGTGGGCGCAGCGGATGCTGAGCCTGTCCCCGATGGCACTGCGCATGCTCAAGGCATCCCACAACGCCGCCGACGACGGGCTCGCCGGTGTTCAGCAACTTGCGGGTGACGCAACGCTGCTGTTTTACATGACCGAGGAGGCGCAGGAGGGGCGCGACGCCTATGCCCAACGTCGTCGCCCGGACTTCAGCGCGTTCCCGAAGCGCCCGTGACCTTGGACGTCACCCTCGCCCAGATCCTGCGGGACGCCGTTCCCTACTCGCTCCCGCTGCGCCAGAGTTTCCGTCGCATCACCGAGCGGGAAGGCCTGCTGATCCGAGGCCCGAGCGGGTGGGGTGAGTTCGCCCCGTTCGACGACTACTCCGCCGCTCGGGCAGCGCCGTGGCTCGCGTCGGCAGTGGAGTCCGCCTTCGGTGCCTGGCCCGACCCATTGCGCGACCGTGTCCCGGTCAACGCGATCATCCCGGGACTCTCGGCGAACGACGCCGGCGCACTGGCTCGCCGAGCCGTGCTCGAACACGGTTGCTCGACGTTCAAGATCAAGGTGGCGGCCCTGGGGGAGGTCCTCGCCGACGACGAGGCGCGCGTCGTCGCGGTGCGCGATGCCGCCGATAGCGCCCTGCGTTCGATCGGTGATGACCGGCCCGCGCGCATCCGCCTCGACGCCAACGGTGGCTGGTCGGCCGATGCTGCGGAACGAGCACTGCGGCGGCTGTCGGCGTACGACGTTGAGTACATCGAACAACCGTGCCCGACCGTGGAGGAAACGGCGGAGCTGCGCGAGCGCACCGATGTCGCGATTGCCATGGACGAGTCGGTGAGATTCGGCGAGGAGCGCGTTTTCGAGGTCGCTGACATCGTCATCGTCAAGGCCGCACCGCTGGGCGGCGTTGCCGCGGCACTGGAGCTTGCCCGTCGCTGGGGCGGCCCCGTCGTCGTGAGCGGCGCCCTTGATTCCGCCGTGGGTCTTGCCGCGGGAGTCGCGTTGGCCGCCGCACTGGGCGGTGAGCCGTCTGCCGCTGGACTTGGCACCGGGGCCTTACTCGAGCGCGATGTCGTCACGCCACCGCTGGTCCCGGTGGACGGCTGTCTCGAAGTCGGCCGGGTCGCGCCCGACCTCGACGCCCTGATGGCGGCCCGCGACCGTCTCGGTGATGATCGCGCGCGCTGGTGGCGCCAGCGCCTGGTGGACGCATGGGAGGCCGGGGGCGCAGAACTCGTGGCCGAACTCGCCGCGTGAGAGCCTTCCGGTTGTGAGTACGTCCTCGCCGCAGCGCGGTGTCCGCCTGATGGAGGCACTGCTGTCGGCGGGCGTGCGCGACGTCGTGGCGGCCCCCGGATCGCGATCGGCACCCCTGCTGCTGGCCGCCGCCGATGCCGAACGTCAGGGACTGATCCGCCTGCACGTGCGTGTCGATGAGCGGTCGGCCGGCTACCTGGCCCTTGGTCTGGCACGCGTGTCCGGTGCCCCGGTCGCCATCATCACGACGTCGGGGACGGCCGCGGTCAATCTCCATCCCGCCATCGTCGAGGCGGCCTACCTCGGCGTACCACTGGTAGCGGTGACCGCCGATCGACCTGCCGATCTGCGGGGCAGCGGCGCGAATCAGACGATCGATCAACGTGCGCTCTTCGGCGTTGACGCCCCCACGGTCGACCTCGACGGCACGGCTCCGGATGAGAGTGCCCTCGTCATCAACGCCGTGATGTCGGCCACTGCGCAGCGCAGCCCGGTTCACCTGAATGTTTCCCTGGCCGAACCGCTCGTCGCCGAAGGTGAGCACTCCGTAGTCCCGGTCGAGCTCCGGACGGCGACGCCGGTCGCCCCCACAGTCCGCCCCGCGCTCGCCGACCTCGCACCTGATGCCAACCTGAGTCGCGGGTTGATGCTGGTTGGCGATGGCCTCGATCACGAAGTGCGAGACCAAGTCCGCGAACTCGCCATAACGCTGGGCTGGCCGATCGTCAGCGAGCCGAGCGGCAACCTCACTGCGACGTCTCAGTCACTGCGCCACGGCCCACTGCTCCTCGGCGATGCGCAGGTGCGTGGCGAGTTGCGGCCCGACGTGGTGGTGTCGGTCGGTCGGATCGGACTGCATCGCAGTGTCATGCGCCTGCTGCGCGAGGTGCCTACGCACATCGCGGTGGATGTACCACCCCATCGGAGGCGCGTAGATCCAGCCCGTTCGGCGAAGGCGATTGTTGACGCCGTGCCGGTCGCAGACCCGGGCCACGCCGATCCGCAATGGCTTCAAGCGTGGCGCGACCGGGACGAGGCCCGTGCACGTGTCGTCACTGCTGTGCTTCAAAAGGCACCCCTGAGTGGACCCGTCGTGGCATCCGCCGTGGCGGAGGTCGTCGGGGAGCAGGATTTGCTGATTGTCGGCGCATCCTGGCCGATTCGGCACGTCAGTGAGTTCGGCGGATCCATCCGCGGTGCATGCCTGGCTAACCGCGGCACGTCCGGCATCGATGGGGTTGTCTCGACCGCGTGGGGCGCCGCAGTGGCACATCGCGATGGTGGCGGTAGTGCAACCTATGCACTGCTCGGTGACCTCACGGCCGTCTACGACCGCAACGGCCTGCTCGCACCGCTCGGTGAGTCAGCGCCACCGCTCACCTACGTCGTGATCGACAACGACGGCGGAGGCATCTTCAGCTCCCTCGAACAGGGCGCACCGGCGTACGCCGAAGACTTCGAGCGCGTCTTCGGCACTCCGCTCGGAGCGGATCTGACCGAACTTCTCGCGGCACCCGGCGTTGATGTCCGCGCCGTCTCGACGCTTGGCGAGTTGCGGGAAGCACTGGCGCCGCAGGATGGCGTACGCATCGTGGTGGCGAAGTGTGTGTCGCGTGAGCAGGAGAAGGCGATCGCTGATCGTGCTCGCGGCTAGGTCGTCTGGTCCAGGTGGGCGGTAAGACGCACGATGCCTTGGCCGAGATCCGGGTCGTTCACCTTCGACCAGGTCAGGTCGAGGCGTTCGAGTAGCCGGATCATCCCGGTGTTGGTGGCGAGGACCAGGGCGACCACGGTCGCGAACCGTTGGCGACGCGCCAGCTCGATCAGGTGCTGCAGGAGCAGCGTGCCGAGTCCGAGTCCCTGCCAAGCATCTTCAACGATGACCGCGATTTCCGCGGTGCTCGGGTCGTCCGGATGCTCGGGGAAGAGGTTGCCCAGGCCGATGACCCGCCCGGAGGCGTCCTGGGCGACGAGCGTCGCCCCGCGGTGCCCGCCGGAGATGCGACTGAGTTGGTCATCGCGCCAGTCGTTCATCGGGGCGAAGTAGCGCTGGTAGCGCGTGGCCTCCGATGAGCGTGCGTGCATGTCTTCGACATCCTCGGAGTCCTCGGGTCGGGCGAGGCGAATCTCGACGCGCGAACCATCACGCAGATGCTCGACCCAGCCAAAGCCCCCGGCGCCGGCCGGGGCCGAGGCGATCTGCTCGATGAGGCGGAGCAATGCGGATGCACGGGCTCGCTCGACCGCGGCGAACGGCGCACCGGCGCGTCGCAGGACGACGTGGTGATCAGGTGTCCACTGCAGGCGCATGACATTGGGTCCGGCGTCCTCACCGGCGGTGGCTGGCTCGACGGTCCAGGAGTCGGCCATGACGAGATCGGCCGCAGCGCGCGGGGCACGTTGTGGATGGGCGACGAGTTGGGCCGAAGCGTCCAGGATCCGGGCCACGAGATCGTCCTCGTCTTCCTCGACACCGCGGCGCACGCTGGTTCGGTGAGCGACCGTGGCGAGCGCCTGCCGCAGCGTTCCGCGGTCCATGCCCTCCGGTACCGAAACGATCATGTCGACGAGTTGGGTGTCGTCCTCCTGCGCGTGCGTGAACAGTGAGACCACGTCGACGCGCATGAGGGCCAGCACGCGCAGGATGCGCGCGGTCGCAGCCGGGCTGTCCGGGGCGACGACACGGACGCGCATTGGCCGCGTCGGCCCGTCGTAGTCCAACTCCGGTGGATCGGCAGCGGCGAGCGACTCCAGCAGCCGGGCGGTCAATCGTGACCATGCCTCGGCGTCGGCAGTCCGTGGCACGAGTCCGTGGAGCAGTGCCAAACCGGCGCCGACGGCGATGACGAGCAGGGTTGCCGCGTCATCGTCAATGGCTTCGTCGACGGCACCCTCGCCGCGGAGGCGTCGGACGACGGTTCGCGCGGCTTCCCAACGCATGGCCATGCGTTGGCGAACCACTGCGGCGAGGTTCTCATCGAAGGGCGCGAGCGCGACGGCCTGCAGTTCGATGTCATCCCACACCGATGCGGGGGCACCGAACGCATCGCGCGCCGCCGTCAGGATCGTCGTCATCGGTGAGGCGGCGTCGGCAGATTCTTGGATGCGTTGCGACGTGGGCGGGAAGGGGAGTGCCGCGACGACCCGGGCAAGGACATCGGTGCGGGAACTGGCCCAGGCGGTTACCGAACGGGTGGCTACGTCGGCCGCATGTGCGATGTCTCGGCGTGAAGTCTCAGCGACACCGGCCGTCTCGAATAGTTCGGTTGCGGCGGCGAGGATGCGCTCGCGGCGCTCGCGCTCGACGCGCGGTAGTGGACGCTCCCGTGCGGCCTCGTCCGACATGACCTCAGCCTAGGTGGTGGTCAGTCGCCGAGGGCTTGGCGGATCGGCAGGAACTTCGCGCGGGATTCGGCGAGTTCGGCCTCGGGATCGGACCCGGCAACGATCCCGCAGCCGGCGAAGAGGCGAAGGCGATCTTTGCCGATCTCGGCGCACCGCAGGGCGATGCCGAACTCACCGTCGCCGCGTGAGTCGAACCAGCCGACAGGGCCGGCGTAGCGGCCACGATCCATGCCCTCGATCTCGCGGATGGTGGCAAGGGCGCGCTCGGTGGGTGTGCCGCATACGGCAGCGGTGGGATGGAGGGACGCGGCAAGCGCGACGGCGGGAGCGTCGTCGGCGAGGCGGCCGGTGACGTCTGTGGCGAGGTGTTGCACGTTGGCAAGGCGCAGCACGTGTGGGCGGTCAGGAACGTCGAGGTCGGTGCAGTGCGCCGCGAGAGCGCGCGCCACCGAATGAACGGCGTACTCGTGCTCCTCGAGGTCCTTGCCACTGCCGAGTAGCGCCTGGGCCAGAGAGGCATCGACGGAGTCTTCGCCGCGACGCTTCACCGTGCCGGCAAGCACACGCGAGAGCACGTCGTCGCCGGTGCGGCGTACCAACAACTCCGGGGTCGCTCCCACCATGTTGCCGACCTGGAAGGTCCAGCACTCGGGGTAGGTGTCCTCGAGTCGCATCAGCAGATAGCGCGAATCGAATCCTGGCCCGACCTCGGCAACGATGTCGCGCGCGAGCACGACCTTGTCGAGTTCGCCCCGGCCGATGCGGGTGATGACCTCGGCAACCGAGGCCTCCCACTCCTGCGAGGTGCGGCTGCCGCGGGACCAGTCGACCTGTACCGGTGGTTCGGGCACGGCCACCGGCGGGATGGTGGGCTCACCGTCGCCGACGACCGTGACCCACGAGTGGCCGTCGCGTCGGCCGACGAGGACGCGGGGAACGACGACCAGCGAGCGCGCACCGGAAGTGGGCTCGGGGTCGAAGGTGAACGTGGCGAAGGCGACCGGACCACTGCCGGGGATCTCCAGCGGGTCCTCGATCTGGGCGCGCTGGCACCACTCGCCCCACTGCCGCTGGGTGCGGCTGAATCGTTCGTCGCCGGTGACCTCCCACGACGCGGCGACGCCCCAGCCCACCAGGCCCTCACCGCGGTGGACCCAGGCGGCGCCGGCCTCAGCGGGCAGGCGCTCAAGCAGTCGACCGGGATCGGCGATGGGGTAGGTGCGCACTCGGGGTCCGGCCGGGGCGGCCGCCAGGGGAGTGGACACCCCCTGAGCGTAGGGGTTCCGGCCGGACCCGGCAGCCGGACCGGCGTCCCGAGATCCCCGTCCCCTCCACCAACGACTCCGTGCCGTTTCTCCCGCTAAGCGGGACAAACGGTCGACAAGGCGGTCTCGTGGGCGATTATCGACAATCTCTCCCGCTAAGCGGGACAAACGGCGGAGGGGCTCTTTGTTGGGACCAGTGAGAGGATGCGGCCATGGCACGAGCTGACCTGGACAAGCGCCCCGACGAGGTCGCGGCCATGTTCGACGACGTCGCTGCCCGCTATGACCTCACGAACGACGTCCTCGCCCTCGGCCAGACCCGCCTGTGGCGCCGAGCCGTCGTCAACGCCGTGGCTCCGCGCCCCGGGGAGCGGATCCTCGATCTCGCGGCCGGCACGGGCACGTCGAGTGCCCCGTTTGCCGAACGCGGTGCGCTCGTCGTCCCCTGCGACTTCTCCCTTGGGATGCTCGAGGTCGGTCGCGACCGACAGCCGGATCTGCCCTTCGTGGCCGGCGACGCCCTGCGGCTGCCCTTCGCCGACCAGTCCTTCGACGCCGTCACGATGTCGTTTGGGCTGCGCAACACTGCCGACCCCGATCAGGCGCTGGACGAGATGCGACGCGTCACCCGACCGGGCGGTCGCGTGGTCGTCTGTGAGTTCTCTCACCCCACGTGGGGACCCTTCCGGACCATCTACTCCCAGTACCTCATGGGGATGCTCCCGGAGATCGCACGTCGTACGGCGTCCAATCCTGACGCCTACGTCTATCTCGCCGAGTCCATCCGTGCGTGGCCGGACCAGGCCGGACTGGCCGCACGAATGCAGTCGGTGGGCTGGCGTGACGTCGCCTGGCTGGACCTGTCCGGCGGCATCGTCGCGCTGCACCGGGGGTGGCGCTGAGCACTCTGGGACGTCGGTAGACTTCCCAGCGGTCGGGCCCCAGGAGTCCGTCGGCTACGAACTCGCCCCCGAGTTCGACGCAGTGCCCGTGAGGAGTGTGGTGAGCGCCTACGCCCCGATCCTCGTCCTCGGCATCCTTGCCGCGGGCTTCGCCATTTTCAGTGTCACGGCGACCACTTTCACCGGCCCGAAGCGCTACAACCGGGCCAAGATGGACGCCTACGAGTGCGGCATCGAGCCCACTCCGCAGCCCATGGGTGGCGGTCGATTCCCGGTCAAGTACTACCTGACCGCGATGATGTTCATCATCTTCGACATCGAGATCGTCTTCCTCTATCCGTGGGCGGTCGCCTTCGACCAATTGCCGCTCTTCGTATTCCTGGCGATGATGCTGTTCCTGTTCAACCTCACCGTGCCGTACGTCTACGAGTGGCGTCGCGGCGGACTGGATTGGGACTAGGGATATGGGTCTCGAAGAGAAGCTCCCCAGTGGGATTCTGCTCACCACGGTCGAGAAGGTCGCCGGCTATGCCCGCAAGGGATCGCTGTGGCCCGCGACCTTTGGCCTGGCCTGCTGCGCCATCGAGATGATGGCGACCGGTGGCCCGCGCTACGACCTCGCCCGTTTTGGCATGGAGGTCTTCCGCGCATCGCCGCGTCAGGCTGACCTCATGATCGTGGCCGGCCGGGTCAGCCAGAAGATGGCGCCGGTGCTGCGGCAGATCTATGACCAGATGCCCAACCCCAAGTGGGTCCTGGCCATGGGTGTGTGTGCCTCCAGCGGCGGCATGTTCAACAACTACGCGATCGTGCAGGGCGTTGATCACGTCGTGCCGGTCGACATGTACCTCCCGGGCTGCCCGCCGCGGCCGGAGATGCTGATCGACGCGATCTTGAAGATTCACGATCAGATCCAGGACACCAAGCTGGGCGCCAATGCCCTTCGTGTCCAGGACGCCGAGGAGATGGCCGCGCTGACGGCGGCACCCACTTTGGAGATGAAGGGTCTGCTGCGGTGAGCGACGATCAGACCCCTGTCTCGCCGGCCGAGGCTGGCATCGAAGTTGCGGCCCGCTCGACATCGACGGCCGAGATTCCCGAGCTCGAGATCGTCGGCGTCCGCCACGGTGCTTTCTCCGCCGTCGACGGTGGGGACACCTCCGGGTTCGGTGGACTTGTCGCCCCCATCGTCATGCCGGGGCCGACGCTTCCGCCGTACGGTGAGTGGTTTGACGACGCCGCGGAAGAATTGAGCCTGGCCCTCGCCGATCGCGGTGTGCCGATGGAGTCCGCGGTCGAGAAGGTCGTCGTCTACCGCGGCGAGATCACCTTCTTCGTTCGCCGCGAGCACCTCGTCGCGTTCGTGACGGCGCTGCGTGATGAGCCCGCGCTGCGGTTCGAGATGTGCATGGGTGTCAACGGCGTCCACTATCCCGGGGATGCCGGCCGCGAGCTTCACGCCGTCTACCCGTTCCAGTCGATCACGCACAACCGGCGGATCCGCGTCGAGGTGACCTGCCCGGACGCCGACCCGCACATCCCGTCGATCACCAAGATCTACCCGGCCAATGACTGGCATGAGCGGGAGACCTACGACTTCTTCGGCATCATCTTCGATGGCCACCCCTCGCTCACCCGAATCGAGATGCCGGATGACTGGCCCGGTCACCCGCAGCGCAAGGACTACCCCCTCGGTGGAATTCCCGTGGAGTACAAGGGCGCCGAGGTCCCGCCGCCCGATCAGCGGAGGTCGTACACCTGATGTCTGACATGACCGACGAGACTGTGATGACCGAGGACGTCTCCTTCGAGGGCGCCGACGAAATCATCGATCCCTACGCAATGTCCTATGAGACCACCGAGGGCACGGTCTACACCGTTTCCGGTGGCGACTGGGACACGATCGAGGCGCCCGACGAGGGTCAGAAGGAACGCATCGTCGTCAACATGGGCCCGCAGCATCCCTCCACACACGGAGTGCTCCGTCTCATCCTTGAACTCGAGGGCGAGACCGTCACCGAGACCCGCTGTGGCATCGGCTACCTGCACACGGGCATCGAGAAGAACATGGAGTTCCGCACCTGGACCCAGGGTGTGACCTTCGCGACGCGCATGGACTACCTCACCCCGTTCTACAACGAGGCGGCGTACTGCCTGGCGGTCGAAAAACTGCTCGACATCACCGATGAGATTCCCGAGCGCGCCAGTGTGATTCGCGTCCTGATGATGGAACTCAACCGCATCTCGTCGCATTTGGTGGCGCTGGCGACGGGCGGCATGGAGCTCGGCGCGCTCACCGCGATGACCTTCGGATTCCGCGAGCGCGAGCTCGTCCTCGACATCTTCGAGATGGTGACCGGATTGCGCATGAACAGCGCTTTCATTCGGCCCGGCGGGGTGGCCCAGGACATCACCGACGATCAGGTCCAGCGCATCCGCGAGACTCTCCCGCTGCTGAAGAAGCGCATGAAGGACACGTCGGACCTGCTCGTCGACAACGCCATCTGGATGGGGCGCACCGTCGGTATCGGCTACCTCGATCTCGCCGGCTGCATGGCCCTGGGCATCACCGGCCCGATCCTGCGTTCGACTGGACTGCCCCATGACCTGCGCAAGGTGCAGCCCTACTGCGGCTACGAGAACTACGAGTTCGAGGTCGCGACGGCCGACACCTGCGATGTCTACGGCCGATTCCTCATTCGCATCCAGGAGATGCACGAGTCGATGAAGATCGTCGAGCAGGCCCTTGATCGGTTGCAGCCTGGGCCGGTGATGATCGAGGACAAGCGCGTGGGCTGGCCCGCGCGACTGTCGATCGGTAGTGATGGCCAGGGCAATTCACCCGAGCACATCAAGGAGATCATGACCGAGTCGATGGAGGCACTCATCCACCACTTCAAGTTGGTGACCGAGGGCTTCAGCGTTCCGGCCGGTCAGGTCTACGCGGCGGTCGAGTCTCCGCGCGGCGAACTGGGCGTTCACCTGGTCAGCGACGGCGGCACCCGCCCCTACCGCGCGCACTTCCGGGATCCGTCCTTCAACAATCTGCAGTCCACCGCTGCCATGTGCGACGGCAGCATGGTCTCTGACGTCGTGGCCGCGGTGGCCAGCATCGATCCGGTCATGGGTGGGGTTGATCGTTGATGGAACTCACCCCGGAGTTGCGCGACCAGATGACCGAGATCATCGGCCGCTACCCGAACTCACGGTCGGCGCTCATGCCGCTGCTGCATCTCGCGCAGAGCATTGACGACGAGGTCACGCCTGAGGCCATGGAGGCGATCGCGGACGTACTCGGACTCACGACCGCCGAGGTGGCCGCGGTCGCGACGTTCTACACGATGTACAAGCGCAAGCCGGTGGGCAAGCACCACATCGGCGTGTGCACGAACTCCCTATGTGCCCTGCTCGGCGGCGACGCGGTCTACGACGCGGTGTCAGAGCGACTCGGCGCCGGGCATGACGAGACCGACGTCGACGGCACCTTCTGGCTCGAGCGCATCGAGTGCCAGGCGGCCTGCACGCACGCGCCGGTCATGACCGTCGACTGGGAGTTCATGGACAACCAGACGCCGAGCAGCGCGGTCGACATCATCGACCGGCTCGCCCGCGGCGAGGAGGTTCAGTCCACGCGCGGACCGGTCATCAGGGACTTCCAGGCCACCGAGCACACGCTCGCCTTCCCCGTCGACGGCCTGGCCGGCGAGGGTGGAGAAGCGGACGCGATCATGCTCGCCGGGCTTACCTACGCACGCGAACACGGAATGTCCGCCCCAGCCGCACCGGGAGGCGACGCATGACCCCGCTGACTCCGGTCATCACCGAGCACTGGGACACCCCCGACCTCTTCACCATCGATGGCTACCGTCGCAAGGGTGGTTACCGAGCCCTGCCCAAGGCGCTCGCCATGGATCCCGACGCGATCATCGGGATGGTCAAGGACACCGGACTGCGTGGTCGCGGCGGTGCTGGCTTCCCGACCGGGCTGAAGTGGAGCTTCGTCCCGCAGAACGACGGCAAGCCGCACTACCTCGTCGTCAACGCCGACGAGTCCGAGCCGGGCGCCTGCAAGGACGTCCCGATCATGATCGCCAACCCCCACGCGCTCATCGAGGGCGTCATCATCGCCTCCTACGCGATCCGCGCGAACCATGCCTTCATCTACATCCGCGGTGAGGTGCCCCAGGCCATCCGTCGAGTGGCCACGGCCATCCGCGAGGCTGAGCAGGCGGGCCTGATCGGTGACAACGTCAACGGTTCCGGCTTCTCGCTGCGGGTTACCGTGCACTCCGGTGCCGGCGCCTACATCTGCGGTGAAGAAACGGCACTGCTCAACTCCCTTGAGGGTCTTCGCGGCCAGCCGCGGTTGAAGCCACCGTTCCCCGCGACGCATGGCCTCTACGCCTCGCCAACGGTGGTCAACAACGTCGAGACCATCACCAACGTGCCGTGGATCATCAACAACGGCGTCGACTGGTTCCGTCAGTTCGGCACCGAGAAGTCCCCGGGCTTCAAGGTCTTTGCCGTCTCCGGTCACGTCGTGCGTCCCGGCATCTACGAGGCGCCCCTTGGCATCACCATGGGGGAGTTGCTCGAGTACGCCGGCGGCGTGCTCGGCGGTGGGCCGGTGAAGTTCTGGCTCCCCGGCGGCTCGTCCGTACCCATGCTGACGGCGGACCACCTCGATACCCCGCTGACCTATGAGGCCATGGCCGAAGCCGGCTCCATGCTCGGGACCGGCACACCGATGGTCTTCAACAACACCATCAGCGTGGTCAAGGCGGTCACGCGCTGGTTGGAGTTCTATAAGCACGAGTCGTGCGGCAAGTGCACGCCGTGCCGCGAGGGCACTTACTGGATTACCGGCCTGCTAGAGAAGTTCGAGGCGGGCCACGGCACGGACCCCGATATGGACCTGCTCAACGAGGTGTGCGGTCACATCATGGGCCGCTCCTTCTGCGCCCTCGGCGACGCCGCGTCGACGCCGTACCCCGCGGCGGTGAAGTACTTCCGCGATGAGTTCCAGACCGCGACGCGCGTACCGGTGGACGAGTCTTTCCCGCCCGCTGCCGGCTACGTCTTCGAAGGAGTGGCTGCCCGATGACCGTCGCACCCCAGGCCCCGACCGGCGTGGAGCAGGCTGATCCGAACTCGGTGACCGTCACCGTGGATGGCATCGCCGTGCGTGTTCCCAAGGGCGCCCTGGTCATCCGCGTCGCGGAGATGATGGGCATCGAGATCCCCCGCTTCTGCGACCACCCCCTGCTCGACCCCGTGGCGGCCTGCCGGATGTGCCTGGTCGAGATCGAGGGCCAGCCCAAGCCTCAGCCCGCGTGCGCGATCCCGGTGACCGACGGCATGGTCATTCGCACCCAGCGCACCTCCGAGGTTGCCTCGGTGGCGCAGGAGGGGGTCAGGGAGGGCCTGCTCCTGAATCACCCGCTGGACTGCCCCATCTGCGACAAGGGCGGCGAATGCCCATTGCAGAACCAGGCCATGAGTGCCGGCAGCGGTGTTTCGCGTTTCGATCTGAAGAAGCGCACCTTCCCCAAGCCCATCAGTATCAGCGCGCAGGTCCTCCTCGACCGCGAGCGCTGCGTGTCCTGTGCGCGATGCACTCGGTTCGCCGACGAGATTGCCGGCGATCCGATGATCGAGCTGCTCGAGCGTGGCGCGAAGCAGCAGGTGGGTGTCGGCCCCGACGAGCCGTTCGACTCCTACTACTCGGGCAACACCATTCAGATCTGCCCGGTGGGTGCGCTCACGAGCGCCGACTACCGCTTCCGTGCTCGTCCCTTCGACCTGGTGAGCACCCCGACGACCTGCGAGCATTGCGCTTCGGGCTGCTCGCTGCGCACCGACGTACGCCGCGGGGTCATCACCCGACGCCTGGCCTGGGACGACCCGCAGGTCAATGAGGAGTGGAACTGCGACAAGGGCCGCTTCGCCTTCCGCTACATGACCGAGGGACGGGTGGAGTCCCCGTTGGTCCGCGACGGTGACGAACTCCGTCCCGCGTCCTGGCCCGAGGCACTCGATCGCGCGGCGCGCGGTCTTGGGCAGGCGCGGGGTCGTGCCGGTGTCCTCACCGGTGGGCGGCTGACCCGCGAGGACGCATACGCCTACGCCAAGTTCGCCCGCGTGGCGCTCGGCAGCGACGACATTGACTTCCGCAACCGGGTCGCGAGTGACGAGGAAGCCGAATTCCTCGCCGCCAACGTCGCGGGCATGGCCATGGGTCCGACGTACGCCGACCTCGAGTCCGCTCCGGTGGTGCTGCTGGTCGGGCTGGAGCCCGAGGACGAGTCCCCGATCGTCATGCTGCGCCTGCGCAAGGCCGCCCGCAAGTTCGGCACCTCCGTCGTCTCGATCGCGCCCGTTCGTACCCGCGGCATCGAGAAGATGGGGGCGACCTGGTGGGGCTGCACCGCCGGCGATGAGGCGAACGTCCTGGCCCGCATCGCGCAGGGCGAGGACGGCGATCTGCTTGCCAAACTGCGCCTCGCCGGTTCCGTCATCCTCGTGGGTGAGCGCATGGCGGCCGTCCCCGGCGCGTTGTCGCAGGCCGCCGCCCTGGCGGCGGCGACCGGTGCCCGGCTGGCCTGGGTGCCTCGTCGGGCCGGCGACCGCGGCGCTGTCGATGTCGGCGCCCTGGCGGGCCTGCTGCCCGGTGGCCGCCCCATCGCTGATGCGACCGCCCGCGATCAGGTAGCCGCGGTGTGGGGCATCGATGCCGACGCGCTGCCCAGCACCGCCGGGCTGACGGCCGCGGGGATGGTGGAGCAGATCCTGGGGGACCGAGGTCGTGCCGAGCGCGAGGAACCCCGCCGGTTCGATGCCCTCGTCGTCGCGGGTCTGGAAGTGGCGGACTCCGCCGAGGCTGACGCGCTGCGCCGGGCCATCGACGAGGTGCCCTTCCTCGTGGCGCTGTCGACCCACCACAGCGACGTCACCGCTGCCGCTGACGTCGTCTTCCCGGTGGCCGTCGTGGCCGAGAAGGCCGGCTCGTTCACCGACTGGGAGGGTCGCACCAAGCCCTTCTCACCCGCCATTCACGGCGCCCAGACCAGCACGGACGCTCGCGTGCTCGCCATGGTCGCGGACACGATGGGCGTCTCCTTCGGTACCGGCGAGGTTCTCGCCCTGCGCGAGGAGTTGGCTGCCCTCGGCTCCTGGAACGGCGCGCGCGCCCAGTCACCGCAGCACGCTGCGGCCACGGGCAGTGACGGCGTCGCCCTCGCGACCTGGCGGCTGCTGCTGGACGCCGGAGCACTGCAGGATGGCGAGCCGCATCTCGCCGCCACCGCCCGTCCCACCGAGGCGCTCATGAGTTCCGACACGGCAGCGGCCCACGGCCTCTCCCAGGCATCCAGCGTCGTGATCTCCACCGACCGCGGGTCCCTTGAGTTGCCGCTACGCATCGCCGAGGTTGCTGACAACACGGTCTGGGTGCCCATGCATTCGGCAGGTTCGGATGTGCTGGAACTCGGAGTCACGCACGGTTCACGCGTGCGGATAGGCGGAGGTGCCGCATGAGCGAGATGGTCTTCAACGATCCCTGGTGGCTGATCATCCTCAAGGTTCTCGCCATCTTCGTGATGCTCGTGCTGCTCACGCTCTTCACCATCTGGTGGGAGCGTCGCGTGGTCGGCCGCATGCAGAACCGCATCGGCCCCAACCGCGTGGGCCCCTTCGGTCTGCTGCAGTCCTTGATGGACGGCCTCAAACTGGCTCTCAAGGAAGAGATCATCCCCAAGACGGCGCATCGCGCGGTCTACTGGATCGCCCCGGTGATCTCCGCGTCGATGGCCTTCCTGGCGTTCGCGGTCATTCCGTTCGGCCCGATGGTCTCGATCTTCGGTGTCGAGACGCCCCTGCAGTTGACGGACTTCCCGGTCTCGGTCCTGTACGTCCTCGCGATCGCCTCGATCGGCATCTACGGCATCGTGCTCGCCGGCTGGTCCTCAGGCTCGACGTACCCGCTGCTCGGTGGCCTTCGCTCGTCGGCACAGATGATCTCCTACGAGCTCGCCATGTCCATGTCCTTCGTGGCGGTCTTCCTCTACGCCGGATCGATGTCGACCTCGGCGATCGTCGCGGCTCAAGAACCCATCTGGTACGCCGTCATCCTGCTGCCGTCGTTCCTCATCTACGTCACCGCCATGGTGGGGGAGACCAACCGCGCACCCTTCGACCTCCCGGAGGCCGAAGGCGAACTCGTGGGCGGGTTCCACACCGAGTACTCGTCGCTGAAGTTCGCGCTGTTCTTCTTCTCCGAGTACATCAACATGGTAACCGTCTCGGCCCTGGCCACCACGCTGTTCCTCGGTGGCTGGCGCGCACCTTGGCCGATCTCGCTGTGGGAGAGCGCCAACACCGGATGGTGGCCGCTGCTGTGGTGGCTGATCAAGGTCCAGCTGTTCATCTTCGTCTTCATCTGGTTGCGCGGCACGTTGCCGCGTCTGCGCTACGACCAGTTCATGCGCTTCGGCTGGAAGGTGCTGATCCCGGCGTCGCTCGTCTGGATCGTCGTCGTGGCCGCTGCCCGCGTCATCCGCAACGAGTACTCCGCTTCGACACAGGAACTCCTGCTGGTCGGGGCCGGAGCGCTCGTCGTCATCGTCGTCGGTTCGTGGGTGGTCCAGATCCGCAGTGACCGCAAGGAGAAGCGCGAGGTCGAACGCGCGAAGGCCGAAATGCGCAAACCGTTCGATCCCTACGAGGGTGGCTACCCCGTCCCGCCGCTGCCGGGACAGGAGTTCACCTACTCGTCTCGCCGTGCGGCGGCTGGCGCTGTCGTCGCGGGCACCGTTACCGGTGAGGCATCGCAGGACGAGCAGAGCTCACAGGAGGGCACCGATGCCTGAGTTGCCCGCCGCCGTACGCGGCTTCGGCGTCACCTTCGCCACCATGTTCAAGAAGGTGGTGACCGAGCAGTACCCCGAGCAAGCCGACCGCTTCCCACCCAAGCCGCGCTTCCACGGCCGCCACCAGCTCAACCGCTGGCCGGACGGACTGGAGAAGTGCATCGGATGTGAGTTGTGCGCCTGGGCCTGCCCGGCCGATGCGATTCTCGTGGAGGCCGCGGACAACACCGACGAGGAACGCTTCTCCCCGGGTGAGCGCTACGGCCGGACCTACCAGATCAACTACCTGCGGTGCATCTTCTGCGGGTTGTGCATCGAGGCCTGCCCCACTCGTGCGCTCACGATGACCAACGAGTTCGAACTCGCCGATGACAACCGCGCGGATCTGATCTACGAGAAGGAGGACCTGCTCGCACCCCTCCTGCCCGGCATGATCGCGCCGCCGCACCCCATGGTCCCGGACACGACCGATCGCAACTACTACGCCGGCGAGATCACCGGGGCCGTCCCCGCGCAGGAGCCGGCCGGCGACGAAGGCCTGCTCCGCATCACTGAGGGGGAGTCGGCATGACCGAAACCGAACCCAGCACCGCCGAAGCCATCGTCTTCTGGGTCTGTGCGATCTTCTCCGTGGCCGGAGCCCTCGGGTTGATCCTGTCCCGGCGAGCGGTCCACAGCGCCCTGTGGGTGGCCTTCACCATGATCAACCTTGCGGTGCTTTACCTCGCCAACGCCGCACCTTTCCTCGGCATGGTGCAGATCATCGTGTACACCGGCGCGGTCATGATGCTCTTCCTCTTCGTCCTCATGGTGGTCGGCGTGGATTCTTCGGACTCCCTCGTCGAAACGCTGAGGGGTCAGCGAGTTGTCGGCATCCTGCTCGCCGTCGGATTCGGCATCCTGCTGATCTTCGGTGTCGGCGGGTCACTTACCGGCATGCCTGCCGTCGGACTGGACGCGGCGAACGCCGAATACGGCGGCAATGTCGAAGGCATCGCACGCCTGCTGTTCTCCGAGTACCTCCTCGCCTTCGAGGTGGTCGCCGCGCTACTCATCACCGCGGCTCTCGGTGCCCTCGTGCTCGCCCACCGCGAACGCTGGGCACCCAAGCGCACCCAGCGGGAGATCTCCGAGGAGCGCTTCCGTGAGGGCATCCATCCGGCACCGCTGCCGGCACCCGGTGTCTACGCCCGGCACAACGCCGTCGATACCCCCGGCCTCTTGCCGGACGGGTCGGTGGCCGAGATTTCCGTGCCGGGCCCGCTGCGCGCCCGTGGCGATCTGCGCCCGGTCGACACCGGTGCGCTTGCCGAGACCATCGCGCTCTCCGAGGGCAAGGACGCTCTTGGGCCCGCGGACCGACCCGTCGCCGACGATCCCGGTACGTCCCCTGGGGAGCCGAAGTGAGCCCTGACCATTACATCCTGCTGTCGGCTGTCCTTTTCACGATCGGCACCATCGGCGTACTCGTACGTCGCAACGCGATCGTGGTCTTCATGTCGATCGAGCTCATGCTCAACTCGGCCAACCTCGCCTTTGTGGCGTTCGCCCGCATGCATGGCAACCTCGACGGCCAGGTCATCGCCTTCTTCGTGATGGTCGTGGCCGCCGCCGAAGTCGTTGTCGGCCTGGCCATCATCGTGGCGCTGTACCGCTCGCGTCGATCGGCCTCGATCGACGAACCCAATCTGCTCAAGTACTGAACACCGCCCTGCGGGGCATGACGCAAGGACATGACGTGACGAAGAAGGAGGCGCCGTGATCGGGACCGGCGCAGCCGTGATGACGGACACCGCACCCGTCGTCGCCCCCCTGGCGGAGGCGACGGGCGTGTTCTCCTATCTCTGGCTGCTCATCGCCCTCCCCCTGTTCGGAGCTGCTGTCCTGCTGCTGGGCGGACGTCGTACGAACCGGTGGGGTCACCTGCTTGGCTCGACCACGGTCGTCCTGGCCGCGATCTACGCCGTCATCCTGCTGGTCAACCTCATGGCTCGACCCGAGGACGACCGAGCGATCGGCCAGACACTCTTCGAGTGGGTCTTCGTCGGAGGATTCACCGCCCCGGTCGCGTTCGAACTCGACCAACTCTCGATGGTCTTTGTGCTGCTCATCACCATCGTCGGCTCGCTGATCCACATCTACTCGATCGGCTACATGGATCACGATCCAGACCGCCGCAAGTTCTTCGGATTCCTCAATCTCTTCGTCGCGGCGATGTTGCTGCTCGTCCTCGCCGACAACTACCTCCTGCTGTACGTCGGCTGGGAGGGTGTCGGCCTAGCGTCCTACCTGCTGATCGGCTTCTGGCAGTGGAAGCCGAGCGCAGCGGCTGCAGCGAAGAAGGCCTTCGTGATGAACCGCGTCGGCGACGTCGGGCTGAGCCTGGCGATCATGCTGATCTTCATCACCTTCGGCAGCGTCACCTTCAACGATGTCTTCACCGAGGCGGGCCAGGCCAGCGAGAGCACCCTGACCTGGATCGGTCTCCTGCTACTCCTCGCCGCAGCGGGCAAGTCGGCCCAGTTCCCGCTGCAGGCATGGCTGCTCGATGCCATGGAGGGCCCGACTCCGGTGTCGGCCCTCATCCACGCGGCCACCATGGTCACCGCCGGCGTTTATCTCATCGTTCGCAGCAATGCGATCTACGACGGCACCATCTTCGCCCTGACCACGGTGCTCGTCATCGGTGTCATCACGATGTTCCTCGGCGCGATCATCGCCAGCGCGAAGGACGACATAAAGAAGTCCCTCGCCGGATCGACGATGAGCCAGATCGGTTACATGGTGCTCGCGGCGGGCCTCGGCCCGGTTGGTTACGTCTTCGCGATCTTCCACCTGCTCACGCACGGCGTCTTCAAGGCCAACCTCTTCCTCGGTGCCGGATCGGTCATCCACGCGATGAAGGACCAGCAGGACATGCGCCGCTACGGCGCCCTGCGCGCGGTCATGATCATCACCTTCCTGAGTTTCGCCTCGGCCACCCTGGCGATCATGGGCATCCCACCGTTCTCCGGCTTCTGGTCCAAGGACTCGATCATTCACGCTGCCTTCGAGGTCAGCCTGGTCGCCGGTATCAGCGGCATGCTCGCCGCAGGTCTCACCGGCTTCTACATGACCCGGATGTTCACCATGACGTTCCTGGGCAAGGCACGTTGGGAGGACGACCAGCATCCGCACGAGTCCAAGCCGGTCATGACGATCCCCCTGATCATCCTGGGCATTGGATCGGCGTTCACCGGCATGGCGCTGCTCTTCTGGGGCAACATCATCGAATGGCTCAAGCCGGTCACGGGCCTGCAGGAGAACCCGCTTCCGCTACCCGAAATCGCCTATGAGGGGATGACCCTCGCCCTGGTGCTCATCGGTGCTGGCTGGGCCTACGCGATGTATCGCCGTGAGGTTCCCACCGAGGCGCCGCAAGACGTCAACATCCTCACGAAGGCGGCACGCAACAGCATGTACGACGACGCCATCAACGACGTCCTCGTCGTTCAGCCCACCTACAGCGTCTCGCGCGCCTTCGTCGGCCTGGACAACAAGGGCATTGACGCGGTCGTCAACGGACTCGCGGCGCTCGTGGGCGGTGCGGGTGCCAAGTTGCGCCGCTGGCAGACCGGTTTCGCGCGCTCCTATGCGCTGGCCATGGTGGGTGGCGCCGTCTTGGTTGTCGTGGTTCTCGCGGTGGTGAGGCTCCCATGACGACCATTCCCTGGCTGACCATCCTCATGGTGGTGCCGCTCGTCGGCAGCCTGCTCATCCTCTTCATCCCCCGCGGCAGCGCCCGCCTGGTGAAGCAGACCGCGCTGGTCTTCGCGCTCGCCACCCTGGTGCTCACCATCGCGATGGGACTGCAGTTCGACGGTCAGTCCACGGCGGCCTTCCAGTTCACCGAGAGCTACCCGTGGATTCCGGCGTTCGGCATCTCCTACAGCGTCGGCGTCGACGGCATCGGCCTCGTGCTCGTGGCCCTAGCCGCGACCCTCGTGCCGGTGGTCATCCTCGCGGGTTGGCGAGACGTGCCGGACGAGGCGGCCAAGGGCTACTTCGCCCTGCTGCTCGTCCTCGACACGCTCATGATCGGTGTGTTCGCGGCGACCGACGTCTTCTTGTTCTACGTCCTCTTCGAAGTCATGCTCATCCCGATCTACTTCCTGATCGGTCGCTACGGCGGCGCCAACCGCGCCTACGCCGCCGTGAAGTTCCTCATCTACAGCCTGGTCGGTGGCCTGCTCATGCTCGCCGCCCTCATCGGCCTCTACGTCGTGTCGGCCAATGAACTCGGCCAGGGCACCTTCGATTTTGCGACCCTCGTCGGCCTCGACATCGATCCGAACACGCAGAAGGTGCTCTTCCTCGGCTTCTTCATCGCCTTCGCGATCAAGGCGCCGCTGTGGCCGTTCCACACCTGGCTACCCGACGCTGCCAAGGAGTCCACCCCGGCCACCGCGGTCCTACTCATCGGTGTGCTCGACAAGGTGGGCACCTTCGGCATGATCCGGTACCTGCTGCCGATCTTCCCCGCGGCGTCGGAGTTCTACGCGCCGCTCATCATCGCGCTGGCGGTCATCGGCATCATCTACGGCGCGCTCGTGGCTCTGGGCCAAACCGACATGAAGCGGCTGTTCGCCTACAGTTCGATGTCGCACTTCGGCTTCATTGCGCTCGGCATCTTCGTCTTCACGTCCTGGGGTGCCTCAGGCTCGACGATCTACATGCTCGCGCATGGCCTGTCGACGGCGGCGCTCTTCCTGGCCGCCGGCTTCCTCATGTCGCGGGCCGGTGGATCGAGCGCCATCGCGGCGTACGGCGGCGTCAACAAAAAGGCGCCGATCCTCGCTGGCTTCCTGCTCTTCGGCACGATGTCGTCATTGGCACTGCCCGGCCTCGCAAGTTTCGTCGGCGAGTTCCTGGTGCTGCTCGGCACCTTCGCCCGCTACATCGCGGTGGGCGTCATCGCCACCATCGGCATCGTGCTGACCGCCGCCTACGCGCTGCGGCTCTACCAGAAGGTCGCCACCGGGCCGGCGTCCCCGGCCGTGGAGGGCATCAGTGACTTGAAGGGTCGCGAGGTCGTCGCGCTCGCGCCGATTGTGCTGCTCACCATCGTGCTCGGCGTCTTCCCGGCACCGGTGTTCAATGTGGTGAACCCCGCCGTCGAGCGCACCTTGGAGATCGTGGGCGTGACCGATCCACCCCCGGTGATCGGCGTGCAGGGAGGTGAGCAGTGAACACCGACATGCTCACCGCCCCCGAGGTCAACTACATCGCGATCCTGCCGCTGCTCATCGTTGCGGGCGCTGCCGTCCTCGGCGTGATCGTGGAGACCTTCGCCCCGCGGGGCGCGCGCCGCACGATCCAGCTCTTCCTCGCCTTCGGTGCCCTCATCGCGGCCTTTGCCACCCTGGTCAGCCAGGCTGGCCTCCGCTCCCTGGAGGTCGAGGGCGCCATCGCACTCGACGGGCCCGGGCTGCTGCTGATGGGCCTGATCCTGCTCGCGTCGTTCGTGGCGGCCATGCTCATCGCCGAGCGTCAGCTCGACCCGGCCGGCGACTCGTTCGCCCCTCGCGCCTCGGCCCTGCCCGGTTCGACCGATGAGCGCGAACTCACCGCTCGGGGATACCTCCAGACCGAGGTCTGGCCGCTGTTCCTCTTCGCCGTCCTCGGCATGATGCTCTTCGTCATCTCGAACAACCTGCTGATGATGTTCATCTCGCTCGAGGTCATGTCCCTGCCGCTGTACCTCCTGGCTGGCATGGCGCGCCGTCGCCGCCTGCTGTCGCAGGAAGCCGCGATGAAGTACTTCATCCTCGGCGCCTTCTCGTCGGCCTTCTTCCTGTTCGGTACGGCGCTGGTCTACGGATTCACCGGGAGCGTCGAGTTCGCCGCCATCTCCGATGCCCTTGCGGCCCAGCCGGGCCAGACCTATCTGGTCATCGGTGGTATCGGCCTGATCGCCGTGGGTCTGCTGTTCAAGGTCGGTGCCGTGCCGTTCCACCAGTGGGTGCCGGACGTCTACCAGGGCTCACCCTCCGCGGTGACGGCGTTCATGGCCGCCACCGTCAAGGTCGCCGCGTTCGGCGCCATTCTGCGCGTGTTCTACGTCGCCTTCGGTGGTCTGCGCTGGGACTGGGAAATCCTCATGTGGGTTATCGCCTGTCTCACCATGCTGGTCGGCTCGATCGTTGCGGTGGTGCAGACCGACATCAAGCGCATGATCGCCTACTCCTCGATCGCCCAGGCAGGCTTCATTCTCATGGGCGTGGCCTCCGCCTCGGCGCAGGGCCTCGCGGCATCGATCTTCTACCTGACCGCCTACGCCTTCACCACGCTGGGCATCTTCGCCGTCATCATGATGGTTCGCGATGCGAGTGGCGAAGCCGGTCGACTCTCCCAGTGGGCGGGTCTGGGGCGTCGATCCCCGCTGGTGGGTGCAGCGTTCGCAATCTTCATGCTGTCACTGGCCGGGATCCCGCTGACCAGCGGATTCATTGCGAAGTTCGCGGTCTTCGGCTCTGCTCTGGCCGTTGATCAGGTTGTTCCGGTGATCATCGCGGTCGTGTCCAGTGTCATCGCCGCGTTCTTCTACGGCCGTGTCATCGTCATCATGTACTTCCGCGAGCCCGAGGATGACGGCGCAACCGTCACGGTTCCCTCGGCCTTCACCACCCTCGCCCTAGCGATCTCGGTCGCGGTCACCGTCCTGCTCGGCATCCTGCCCCAGCCCGTCCTTGATCTGATTGATCAGGCCGGGGTCTTCCTGCGAT
The DNA here is from genome assembly GCA_964351035.1 of uncultured Actinomyces sp. GTDB lineage: Bacteria > Actinomycetota > Actinomycetes > S36-B12 > S36-B12 > Mxb001. The sequence continues at coordinate 2,204 of CAYGMM010000017.1, read as the reverse complement.
AACGACAGCGACATGACTGCGTCTTCGGGCCGACTCCCCGATCTCGGTGCGTTGGACCCGGCGCTGGCGCTGCGGTTGACGCAGGGCATGGAGAGCGTCGAGGCGGGGCTGCTGGCAGCGGTCCGCAGCGACTACCCGTTCGTGACCGAGGCCTCGAAATACCTGGTGGAGGCTGGGGGCAAGCGCTTTCGTCCCCTCCTGGTCCTGCTGGCGGCGGAGTTCGGTGATCCCGAGGCGCCAGGGGTGGTGCCATCCGCCGTGGTCGCTGAACTCACGCACCTCGCCACGCTCTACCACGACGATGTGATGGATGAGGCCGACCTGCGGCGCGGCGCCGCCTCGGCCAATGCGCGCTGGGACAACAGCGTCGCCATCCTCACCGGCGACTTTCTCTTCGCGAAGTCCTCGGGGATCCTCGCCGACCTCGGCCCGGAGGCGGTACGCATTCAGGCACATACCTTTGAGCGCCTATGCACCGGACAGATCCGCGAAACGATCGGCCCGGAGGAGGGGCTCGACCCGGTCGAGCATCACATCCAGGTCATCGCCGACAAGACCGCCTCGCTCATCGCGACCTCCGGCCGCTACGGCTCCCTCATGGCCGGATGTGACCCCACGACGGTCGAGCTGCTCACGGACTTCGGCGAACGCATCGGCATCGCCTTCCAACTCGCGGACGACATCGTTGACATCACCAGCGATTCCCGCGACTCGGGCAAGGTTCCCGGGACCGATCTGCGGGAGGGCGTCCCCACCCTTGCCGCACTCATCGCACTGTCCGGCGACCTCGATCCGCGCTTCCGCGACCTCCTCACCCGTCCGCTCCCGGACGATGCCGAGCATGCGGAGGCCCTCGAACTCCTACGTGGTCACGATGCGCTTGTCCAGGCGCGGGTCGAGGCGCGACGCTGGGCAGACCTGGCCCGCGAGGCGCTGGAGCCACTGCCGCAGATCCCCGCGCGTGATGCGCTATCCGTGCTGTGCGACTACGTCGTCACGCGCACGGGTTAGATCCCCATCAGCCGGGCGGCGAGGTCGGTCATGACCTCGGTGGCACCCCCGCCGATGCCCAGCACGCGTGCGTCGCGGTAGTGGCGCTCCACTTCGCTCTCCCGCATGTAGCCCATGCCGCCATGCAACTGCACGGCCTGGTCGACGACGTACATGCAGGCGTCCACGGCCGACTTCTTGGCGAAGACCGCGTCCAGGACGACCATCTCGCCTGCCGCGTGGCGCGCGGCGACCTGGCGGGTGTAGGAGCGCGCAACATCAATCTGGCGGCGCATCTCCACCAGCGTGTGCCGCACGACCTGCCGTGAGGCCAGCGGGCGACCGAACGTCTCACGGTTGCGCACCCAGTCCACGGTCAGGTCGAACGATCGCTGTGCCGTGGAGTACGCAGTCGCGGCGATGCTGATGCGTTCGGAGACGAAGTGCCGTGCGAGGGAAGCGAAGCCGTCACCCGAAGCGATGAGGTCCTCCGCAGGTACGGGGACGTTGTCGAAGCTCAACTCGGCCGTGTCGCTGCAATGCCAGCCCATCTTCGCCAGGCGACGCGGTGGAGCGTAGCCGGGTGCACGGGGATCAAGAATGGCCAGGGAGATTCCGGCCGCTCCGTCCTCACCGGTGCGGACGGCCGCGACGACGGTGTCGGCCCGGACCCCGGAGGTGATGAATGTCTTCGCTCCGCTCACTCGCCAGGAGCCGTCCGGCTGGGGTACGGCGCGAGTGCGCAGGTGGGCGACGTCCGACCCACCGTCCGGCTCGGTGACGCCGAGGGCCGCGATGCGTTCCCCGCGCAAGACCGGCGCAATGACGTCGTCGATGAGGTGACGGGCGCTTTCGGATTCACCGGACTCTTGGCGTCGCTGTGCCTCGTCGACGACATGGGGCAGCGCGATGCCGTGACTGAACAGTCCGGAGATCACGCCGCCGCTGGCACCGTTCTCGAGCAGTGCCTCGGTCATGACGACCACGTCGATGAGGTCGCCGCCGGAGCCGCCGACCTCGATGGGGAAGCCGATGCCGAGAAGGCCGGCCTCGGCGGCAGCGGCGTGGAGGGATCGGGGCAGTTCGCCCTCGGCCTCCCACCGGCTTAGGTGCGGTGCGATCTCGCGGGCGGTGAAGTCGGCGGCGAGATCGCGCAACGCCCGCCGTTCCTCCGTGCGGTAGGGATCTTCGGGGCGGTGGGAATCAGCGTTCAC
>CAYGMM010000016.1:18557-26528 GCA_964351035.1 uncultured Actinomyces sp. | reverse complement strand
TCGATCACGGCACGGGCACGACCGGCCAGCACCGGTGGAAGGTCCCCCGCATGCCGGTCCAGGCGCTCTTGGAGCACCTCCGTGTCGCGGGCGCTGCCGAGCGCGGCCGCCATCCAGGCGAGTTCGGTTCGAAGGTGCTGCGCTGCCTCCGGGTCGAGGAAGGGCCCGAAGGCCTTGAGTCCACTGCGTAGACGCCGCGCGTTCACGCGCATCTGGTGGACGGCGTCGGGCAGTCCACGGCGCAGCCGCAGATCCTCGGTGATGAGCCGGCGTACGTGGTGGGCCAGGAAGGCGCGCACAGCGTCGGCGACGGGCTCGCGAGGAGACGGCCACGGCACATCAGGAACGTCCGGGGGTGCCAACGTGCGCGGCCCAAGGGCCGCTGCGGCTTTGCTCATCGTGCTCGGGTCGGCGCCGGACTCAGCGAGGGCTTCGGCCACGCGATCGATGAATGCTTCGTCGAGGCAGCCTTCGGCATCCGGGATGGCTTCGACCTCGAGCTCGCGGAATGTCGCGACGGTCCGGCCCCCGTCCAGGACCGTGACCGCATCGTCGACCAACTCACCCCGGGGGTTGCCGTCACCGTCACGCAGGAGGTAGGGGGTCCGCTCGGTGCGCAGGGTGACGAGGGCCCCTGGCTCCTCCTCGCGGACGAAGGCCGTGATGAGGCGACGCAGGGAGTCGGGAAGCTCCGGCTGCAGGGGGGCGCGGATCTCGTCGCGAGCGCCTGGGTCGGCCCCCGTCACCGGGATCTTCAGATGCCAGCCCTCGTCGCCACCCCCTTCTCGTCGACGCAGGGTGATGCCCCAGCGGAAGAGCCGCAGATCGGGGGTGTCGAAGTAGTGGTTGTGCAGCGTGACTGTCGGCAAGGCCTCAACGCTGGCGACACCGGCCACATCGGTCAGCGTTGGCAGCCGGAAGAGCGCATCCACTCGTAGTTTGCGCTCGATCTCCCGGTGCTCCTCGGTCACCCGATCTTGCCCCTTGTCCGGTAGGCCTCGATGAGCACCTCTTGCAGGTCGTTGAGCGGGGTGCCATCGGCCGCGGTGTTGCGCCAGGTCCACTCGCCGTCCGAGCCGAGGTCCCACGCCATCGTGTCGGGGGAGAAGGCCAACTCGAAGAGCGAGTCGATCTGCGCCACGTGCTCGGGGCTCTTCAGGCTCACCAGTGACTCGACCCGGCGATCGAGGTTGCGGTGCATCAGGTCGGCGGAACCGATCCAGACCTCCGTGTCGCCACCGTTAGCGAACTCGAAGACGCGCGAGTGCTCGAGGAAGCGACCGAGGATGCTGATCACCTGGATGTTCTCGCTCAGGTCCGGGACGCCGGGACGAAGGGCGCAGATCCCGCGGACCCACACCTTGACCGGAACTCCTGCCTGGGAGGCGCGGTACAGCGCGTCGATGATGCGCTCGTCCACGATGGAATTGGCCTTGAAGCGAATGCCCGACTCCCGGCCGGCGAGGTGGTGGTCGATCTCGCGGTCGATGCGCTCGATCAGTCCGGTCCGGATTGAGTGCGGTGCCACCAGCAGGCGGTGGTAGTCGGTGTTCATCGAGTAGCCGGACAAGACGTTGAACAGGTCGGCGACGTCCTCGCCCACCTGGTCGTCGCAGGTGAACAGGCCGAAGTCCTCGTAGAGCCGGGCCGTCTTCGGGTGGTAGTTGCCGGTGCCGATGTGGCAGTAGCGGCGCAGGCGGTCACCGTCGTCGCGCACCACCATGGACAGTTTGGAGTGTGTCTTCAGCCCGACGAGGCCGTAGACCACGTGGACGCCGGCCTCCTCGAGCTTCTTGCCCCAGTCGATGTTGTTCTGCTCGTCGAAGCGGGCCTTGATCTCGACGAGGGCCAGCACCTGCTTGCCGTTGCGGGCCGCGTCGATGAGCGCCTTGACGATGGGGGAGTCGCCGCTGGTGCGGTAAAGCGTCTGCTTGATAGCGAGGACGGCGGGGTCGGCAGCGGCCTGCTCGAGGAAGAGCTGCACGCTCGTTGAGAACGAGTCGTACGGGTGATGGACCAGAACGTCCTTCTCCCTGATTTCGGCGATGACGTCGGGCGCCGATGCCGACTCGACCTCCGCGAGTTGACGGCTGGTCTTGGGGACGAAGCTCGCCTGCTTCAGGTCGTCGCGGTCGACCGCGTAGATCGACCACAGGCCGGTGAGGTCAAGTGGTCCGGGCAGCCGGAACACCTCGGGCTCGCTCACGTCGAGTTCGTCCATGAGGAGTTCGAGGACGTGTGGATCGATGGAGCTCTCGACCTCGAGGCGGACGGCGGGGCCGAAGCGTCGACGGGTCAACTCGCGCTCGAGTGCCTTCAGAAGGTTCTCGGCGTCGTCCTCTTCGACCTCGACATCCTCGTTGCGTGTCACGCGGAAGGCGTGATGCTGCAGGATTTCCATACCGGGGAACAGTTCGTCGAGGTGCGCGGCGATGACGTCCTCGAGGGGGACGAACCGCTGATCGTCGACGCGGACGAACCGCGGCAACGACGGTGGCACCTTCACGCGCGCGAAGAGTTCGTTGCCGGTGAGTGGGTTGCGTACAACGACCGCGAGGTTGAGTGACAGTCCACTGATGTACGGGAAGGGATGACTCGGGTCCACGGCGAGGGGAGTGAGCACCGGGAAGACCCGCTGGTCGAAGAACGCGTCGAGTTCGGTGCGCTCATCGGCCGTCAGCGACTCCCATCCGAGGATCTCCACACCGCGGGCGGCAAGGGCTGGCCGCACCTCGTCACGGAAGAGGACCGCCTGCTGCAACTGCAGCAGATGTGCCCGGCTCCAGATCGCCTCAAGCACCTCGCGTGGAGTCAGACCGCTCGCCGCGCGTACGGCGATGCCGGTGGCGATGCGTCGCTTGAGTCCGGCGACGCGCACCATGAAGAACTCATCGAGGTTGCTACCGAAGATCGCGATGAACTTGGCCCGGTCCAGGAGGGGCAGCTGGCCGTCCTCGGACAGTTGAAGCACGCGGGAGTTGAAGGCGAGCCAGGACAATTCGCGATCGAGGAAGCGATCTTCGGGCAGCGGGCCGGCGGCCTCGGCAATCTCCGCGACGGCTGAATCATCACGGGCGATTTGCTCCACGGGCAGGTCGGCCTGCGGTGCGTCAGTGGACATAGGGCCATGGTTCCACAGGGAAGTGAAGCCCTCCTAGCCGATGGCTGAACTCCCGCGTCCCTCGCGTCGATACAGGATGTCGGTGTCCCAGCGGGTGAACCCAAGGTCCGCGTACAGCCCGATGGCGGCCGTGTTGGCGGCATCGACATAAAGCATCGCCTGGGTTAGTCCCTGGTGTCGTAGATGCTCCAATCCGGCCAGGAGGAGCGCACGGCCGAGACCGGTCCCGCGGTCGCGGGGATGTACGCCGATGACATAGACCTCGCCGAGTGGCTCGTGCCCGTGGCTGTGCTCGTGCGGCTCGATGCCATCAGCATGTGAATGAGCGCCCTCGGGGTGCTCGTGGTCGCCGTGCGGATGCGCGTGAGCATGGTGGTGCACGCCGCCGTGCACCTTCGTCCAATGGAATCCGGCCATGCGCCCGTCGGCGTTCTCGGCCACGAGGAAACCGTCGGGATCGAACCAGGGCTCGGCCAGCCGGCGCCGTAGGTCGTCGATCTGCCAGCCACCCTGGTCGGGGAGGTTCGCGAAGGCCGCCGCGTTGGTGGCCAGCCACTCCTCGTCGTCGGCACCGGGGACGAAGGGGCGCAGCGCGTAGCCCGGGGGGAACTCGGGCGCCGGTAGCGCCGTGAGCAGTGAGCGACGCATCTGCCACAGCACGCGACTGCGTTCGAAACCCTGCTCCGTCGCAATGGTCTCCGCCGCCTCGCTGCGTCCGTGAGCCCACAGTCGCAGCCGGTCGCCCGACTCCCGAGACAGCCGGTCGATCAACGCCGATCCGATCCCACGACAGCGTGCATCGGGGTGCACGACCAGTTCGGCGCTCGGCCCCTCGACCTCGTCGGTGGCGTCTAGGTGGGCATAGCCGAGCACGGCCTGGTCATCGCCGCGAACGAGGAGATGGCGTACGTCGGCATCGCCGCCGTGACGCAGGTGCAGCAGCACATGCTCGGACAGCGGCGTGGTCCCGTCGTGGCGAGCGGCGGCATCAACGAGGTCGAAGACGGAGAGGACGTCGGTCCGCTCGAGGTGGGGGACGACCTCGACCGTGGTCATCGCGTCGACGCAGGCGTCTCGTCCGGCACCGCGGCCTCGCTGTCAGCGTGTGCTGGGACGAAGCGGTAGCCGACGTTGCGCACCGTGCCGATCAGGGCCTCGTGCTCGACACCGAGTTTGGCCCGCAGGCGACGGACGTGAACGTCGACGGTGCGCGTGCCCCCGAAGTAGTCATAGCCCCACACCTCCTGCAGCAGTTGTGCGCGGCTGAAGACGCGACCGGGGTGTTGGGCGAGGAAGCGCAGGAGTTCGAACTCCTTGAAGGTGAGGTCGAGGGTTCGCTGGCGGACCCTGGCGGTGTAGCCCGCCTCATCAATGGAGAGGTCGCCGCTGCGAATCTCCTCCGGGGCCGCTCCACCGTCTTGGTCCATGGCGGCCGCGGCGAGTCGAAGACGGGCCTCGAGTTCGGCCGGCCCACAGGATTCGAGCACGAACTCGTCGACGCCCCAGTCGTGTTGCAGGGCGGTCAGACCGCCCTCGGTCAAGATGACGATCACCGGGATGTCGACGCCGGTCTGCCGGATGAGTCGCGTCAGACTGCGCACGTGCGGCAGGTCTCGACGACCGTCGACGAGGACGGCGTCCGAGGGGGGAGCGTCGAGGAGTGCGGTGGCCTGCGCCGGGACGATCCGCACGGTGTGTGGGAGCAGGCTGAGCGCCGGCAAGACCTCCACGGAGGGCTCCACCGCCTGGGTGAGCAGCAGCAGGCGCATTACGCGAGGATACCGGGCCGTGGGCACTCACTCCTGGGACGGCGACCACGAAGCACCTCTCATGGCGCCGCCGACCTTGTCTTATGCGCCGCCGACGTGGACCGAGGATGCCGGGCGTGAGCGGGTCCCACTGCCGCCGAACGCCGAGCCGATCGCCCTCACCGCGCAGGACGGCGTACGCCTCGCGGGGGCTCACCATCGGGGACCGGACCGAGACACGGCGCTTGTGTTGGTGCACGGTTTTGGTGGGGCACACGACCAGGCCCGCGTCGATCGCATCGCGCAGCGATGGTCGGCACGACACGGGGTGGTCTCGCTCACAATGCGCGGACACGGTGCGTCGCAGGGGCGCACCACCCTCGCGCACCGCGAGCCCATGGATGTGGAGGCCGCCACGGCCTGGGCGCGGGCCGCGGGCTACTCCCGCGTGGTGACGGTGGGCTTCTCCATGGGTGCCGCTGTGGTGCTGCGGCACGCGGCGTTGCGCCTCGCATCCGATGGCTACAGCGGCACGGATGCGGTGGCGGCGGTGAGTGGACCGGCGTTCTGGTTCTATCGCGGGACGCCGCCGATGCGCTGGCTGCATCGCGGTGTGGAGTCACCACTCGGTCGTCTCTATCTTCGCGCGGCTCTGGGAGTCACGGTCGATGCGCAGCGCTGGCCGGATCCGCCGCCGATGCCCCCCACCGCCGCTGCTGCTCGCATTCGGGAGCACGACATTCCACTGCTGATCGTGCACGGGGACGCCGATGGCTTCTTCCCGCTCGAGCATCCTCGGGCCCTGCATGCCGCGGCTCCGGGATCGGCGTACTGGCAGGTGCCCGGCTTCGGGCACGCCGAGGGTGCGATCGACGTGGACTTAGTTGACCGGCTCGCGGGCTGGGCCGCCGGGTCGGAGTAGGGTGACGCCATGCTGGAGATCGTCTACACCGGGCTGCTCGTCCTCGCGATCCTCGTGATCACCTGGTTCTCCGGCTACGTGGTCTACAAGCTGTTCAAGGGGCAGGGCTAGATGTCGGTCGCCGACCTGCCGGAGGAGCTCGTCCCGCTCTCGTGGCTCATTGGCCGGTGGGCGGGCGTGGGTCTCGGGCAGTACCCCACGATCGAGGACTTCCGCTTTGGGCAAGAGGTCTCGTTCACGACCGATGGCCGCCCGTTCCTCGCGTACGCCTCGCGCAGTTGGCTGCTCGACGACGAGGGCGAGAAGGTACGTCCCCTGGCCACCGAGACCGGCTACTGGCGGCCGCGCCCCGATGGGACCGGCGAGGTCACGATGGCGCATCCCACCGGCTACGCCGAACTCTGGCTCGGCTCCGTGGAGGTCCTCGGCATCGAGGACGCCGCGATCACCAGCGCTCGCGCGACCTTGACCACTGATGTGATCGCCGCATCACCGAGTGCCAAGCCGTACACCGCGGGGGAGCGTCTGTACGGCCTCGTCAATGGCGAACTCATGTGGACCTATGACATGGCGGCCGTCGAGCAGCCCCTGACCAACCACCTGTCCGCTCGGTTGCGTCCGGCGGAGTGATGCCGGGCTGGGAGGAGCGGCTGCGCTCCCAGGGCTATCGCGTCACCGAACAACGCGCCGATGTCCTCCGAGCCGTCACCGACCTCGGCCACGGAACGCCCGAGGAGATCCTCGCGCGCGTGCAGGTGCAGTCCCCGCGCGTGAATCTCTCCACCATTTATCGCACCCTGGAGGTACTCGAGGAGGTCGGCCTGGTCACGCACGCACACCTCGGCCACGGTTCCCCGACGTACCACTCACTGGATGAGGACCTGCACATCCATCTGGTGTGCCGCTCCTGCGGCGCCATCGACAGTGCCCCGGCGGTTATTGCCGAGCCGTTCTGCGCGGCGTTGCAGCGCGATCACGGCTTCTCCGCGGACATCGGTCACATGGCCGTCCACGGCCTGTGCGACCAGTGCCGGGAAGACATCAGCGCGTCGAAGGGTTGACCGGGTCATGACGACGTATCGCAGTCCCGCACTGGATCTGCCCGGTGCCGTCCCGCCGCCCGAAGCGTCGTTGGACGGTGGGGTGCCGTGGCACTACGGCGACCCGCACGCCGAACAGCGCCGGCTGGAGTCCGGCGTCGGCGCGGTCGATCTATCTCATCGCGGGGTCATTACGGTGACCGGACCTGACCGCCTCACCTGGTTGCACAGTCTCACCACCCAGCACCTTGACGCTCTGCCGAGTGGGGCATCGACGACGGCACTGATCCTCACCCCGCAGGGACATGTCGAGCATGAACTCCACATCGTCGACGACGGCGCCACCACCTGGATCACCGTCGAGTCCGGTACCGCCGATGCACTTGTCGCCTACCTGGACTCCATGCGCTTCATGCTGCGTGTCGAGGTGGCCGACGTGACGGCGGAGTGGGCGGTCGTGTGGGAGCCCGTCCGTGAGGTTGATCCGACGGCGACCACCTGGCTGGTCGCGCCGGACTTCGCGCTCGGTGAGACCTCTGCGGCGGGCGCTGACCGCGGTGGTGATGCGACCCGCTACGTCGATCATCGCCCGGCGCTGTTCGTGGGCCGTGAAGTCCTCGTGCCCCGTGCGCAGTTGCTGGAGCGACTCGGCTCGGAGCCGGCGGGCACCTGGGCATGGGAGGCGCTGCGCGTGGCGTCGGCAGCCCCGCGGCTCGGGGCCGAGACCGACCATCGGACGCTGCCGCACGAGGTTGGCTGGGTCGGCCCGGCGGTACACCTGTCGAAAGGCTGCTACCGCGGCCAGGAGGCGGTGGCCCGCGTGCACAACCTGGGTGCCCCACCGCGGCGGCTCGCCCTGCTTCACCTGGACGGTGCCGCAGAGACGTTGCCCGTACACGGCGATGCGGTGCTCTTCGGTGATCGGGAGGTCGGCTGGATCGCGTCGTCGGCGCGCCATCACGAGCTCGGCCCGGTGGCGACGGCGGTGCTCAAGCGCAATGTGCCTGCCGATGTCGACCTCGTCGTACGCACGGCGAACGGCGATGTCGCGGCGGCGCAGGAGTCGGTCATCGTCTCTGCAACACATCGCTGATCAACGCCACAGCGCCAGAAATCGACGGCGGGACAAATCCACAGCGG
>CAYGMM010000016.1:0-18457 GCA_964351035.1 uncultured Actinomyces sp. | reverse complement strand
GCGGGACAAATCCACAGCGGGACAAATGGTCGATGCGCGCCCAAAACAACCACCTATCGACCGTTTGTCCCGCTTAGCGGGAGAAACGGTCGATAACGAACGAAAAAGGTGGGTTGTCGACCATTTCTCCCAAAGAAATGCCGGCCTCCGGCCTTAGTTCACGTGCACCCCGGCCTCCGGCCTTAGTCGACATCCAGCACGATGGTGAATGGTCCGTCATTGACCAGATTCACCCGCATGTCGGCACCGAAACGGCCCTGCGCGACCGTCGCTCCTCGTGCCCGCAGCGCATCCGCGACGGCGTCGACGAGAGGTTCGGCGACCGGCCCCTTCGCCGCCGCATCCCATGTGGGGCGCCGACCCTTGCGGGTGTCGGCGTACAGGGTGAACTGCGAGACGACGAGCACCGGCAGACCCAGGTCGGCAGCCGAGACCTCGCGTCCACCCCCCGGCACCTGGCACGTCTCAAATCGATCCGCCTCGAACAGGCGCATGTCGTAGACCTTGTCGGCGAGTCGTTGCGCGATCTTCACGTCGTCGGTGTGCGTCACCCCGACGAGTACCAGCAGTCCTGGCCCGTCGATGCGTCCCACTTCTTCACCGGCTACATCGACATGGGCACCGTCTACCCGCTGAACCACTGCTCGCACGTCGTGGAGGCTACCGCGGACGGCGGGATCGGGTCTGTGCTGGCAGGATGCCCGCATGGCCAACGCCGTCGAGCTCGCCGAGGTCGTGCGCTCGGGAGTCCGTGAGGGTGGTCACCGGGGTCACGCCGTCATCGTCGATGCCGAAGGTGCCGTGCTGCAGTCCTGGGGTGATCCGCACGCACAGATACTTCCCCGCTCCGCCAACAAGATCGCGCAGGCCAGTGCCATGGTCCGCGCGGGACTGCCGATGGCCGATGAACTCCTCGCCCTGTCGGCCGCATCGCATAGCGGTGAGCCCTTCCACATCGATGGCGTACGCCGCATCCTCGGTGACATCCCCACAGATCGGTTGCAGACGCCAGCAGACTGGCCATGGGATGAGGAGGATCGCTGCGCCCTGCGCGTCGACGGGCTCGGTCCGACTCCCCTGTATATGAACTGCTCGGGCAAGCATGCGGCCATGCTCGTGACCTGCGCGGTCAACGGATGGTCGCTCGAGGACTATCTGTCGCCGGACCATCCTCTGCAGCAGGCGATCGCGACAGAGATTGCCGAACTCGCGGGGGAACAGCCCTGGGCGCGTGCGATCGACGGGTGCGGTGCGCCCTTGCTCGGTCTCACGCTCGCGGGTCTGGCTCGGACCGGTTCGCGCGCGGCGACCGCGGATCCGGTGTCACCGGAACGTCGAGTGGCCGATGCGATGCGCGACTACCCCGAGTGGGTCGCCGGTACGCGGCGCGACGCCACCGCACTGAGTGCCGGGGTGCCCGGCTTGCTGCTCAAGGAGGGTGCCGAGGGCGTGTACGTCGCCGGCCTGCCCGACGGCACCGGAATCGCGATGAAGATCGAAGACGGCACCGGGCGCGCTCGCCAGGTCGTGATGGCCGCGATCCTTGCCCGCGTGGGCATCGACACCGAGATCATCCGCGAGCAATCCGTCATCCCCCTGCTCGGTGGCCGCGAGCGCGTGGGTGAGATCCACGCGGTGCTCGACTGATCGTGTGACGGGCGGCGTGCGTTGAGCGAGCTACGTCGAGTTCTTCACGTTCGCGGCGCGGCCGCCATTGGCGTGGGCGCGATGCTCGGGACCGGTGTCTTCGCCGTGTGGACCCCGGCGTTTTCCCTTGCGGGAGAAGGACTTCTCCTCGCGTTGGGCCTTGCTGCCGTGGTTGCCGCGCTCAACGCTGTGTCGACGGCATCGCTCGCGCGCGCACTTCCCCGCGCCGGCGGCGTCTACGCGTACGGCAAGGAGTTCGTTGGTCGTGGCGCCGGTGTCGCGGCCGGCTACGCCTTCGTCATCGGCAAATCGGCCTCGGCGGGTGCGGCAGCCCTCACGATCGGGGCCTACGCATGGCCGGGACAGGAGCGCCTCATCGGCGTGATCGCCGTCGTCGTCGCCCTGGGCCTCGACCTGCGCGGCATCGTGCGGTCGATGCGCGTGACGGTCGTTCTCATCGTGGTCGTTGTCGCGGTCATCACCGTGCTCGCGGCGAGTTGGTGGTCGTCGCCCGTTTCCGGGTCAGCCGCGGTGAGTCTCGCCGAACCCACCGCCTGGGGCGTCCTCGGCGCGGCCGGCCTGCTCTTCGTCGCCTTCGCGGGATACGCCCGCATCACCGTGCTCGGTGAGGAGGTGACCGACCCGCAGCGCACCATCCCACGGGCAATGTTTGTGAGCTTCGCCGTCGTGATCGTCGTGTACGCCGTTGTCGCGCTGGTGGTTCTTGGCGCGGTCGCGGCCGGCGTGACCTTGACGGTCGCTCCGCTGGAGTCGATCGCGATCGCGGCCGACCGAGGTGGGCTGGCGGTCGTGGTCCGGATCGGGGCGATCCTGGCAGCGGGGGCGGTCCTGCTGTCCCTGATCGCCGGCATCGGTCGCACGCTCTTCGCGATGGGTCGAGGCGGCGATGCGCCGCGACCGCTCGCCGCGCTGAACGGCGTACAGGTGCCGTGGCGGGCCGAGTTGGCTGCGGGGCTCCTCGCCCTCGTGGTGGTGGTCGTGGGCGGGATCGGCTTCGCCCTGGGTCTATCGGCGGTAACGATCTTGACCTACTACGGCATCGCCCACGTCTCGATGCTGTCCCGTTGGCGACGGGGGGCTATCGGTGGGCAGTTCGCGGCGGTTGCCGCTGTCGGGCTTCTTGGTTGTCTGGTGGTCGTTCTCGGTCTGGTGGTCGTGGCTCTCCACGGAGGAGGGTGACCGACCTCACGCTTGCTTCCGCTAGCAGTGCGCTTGCATTTGCAAGCACACGGGTGCATCCTTGACGCATGGCAGGAATCACCGGCATCGGGGACTACATCCGAGAGCAGCGAGATCAGGCGCAGATGTCCGTGCGTCAGCTCGCCGCAGCGGCTGGAGTCTCCAATCCCTATCTCAGCCAGATCGAGCGCGGCCTGCGCAAGCCGTCGGCGGAGATCCTCGCCCGGCTCGCCGGGGCGCTGCGGATCTCGGCCGAGAGCCTGTACGTGCAGGCCGGCATCCTCAGCGAGGAAGGTCGCACGGAGGCGGATCGGGATGTGGTGGCGGCGATCACTGCCGATGAGGGGCTCACCGAGGCCCAGCGACGCACCCTGCTCGACATTTACCAGGCCTTCCAGGCCGAGAACCGCGTCGCACCCAAGGACGGGGAGACCCCCCACCGCACCGAGGAGGACAACGCATGAGTACGTCGGCGACCCACAAGGTCACCTCGCCGAAGGCGAGCACCGTGAAGAAGACCGCCGCCAAGAAGTCGGCGACCAAGAAGCCCGCGGCAAACAAGTCAACCGCGAAGAAGTCAACCGCCAAGAAGACCACTGCGAGCAAGAGCAAGCCGAGCAACGGCGCTGCGAAGCCGACGCGTTCGACCAAGAAGTCGACCTCGTCTGCGAAGTCCGCAACCTCGAAGTCCATCAAGAGCCCCAAGAAGTCCACCGTGTCGAAGGAGAAGAACGTGAGCACCGAGAACACCGCCAGCGCCGAGAAGACCCCCCGCACCGTCCCGTTCACCAGCATCGAGATCCCCGTGGAGGTCCCCACCGTGATCGTCGAGGCGTTCGACACCGTCCAGGAGACCGTCGTCACCGCCCCCAGCGCCGCTGTGAAGGCGTGGGGCCAGGTGCGTGGTTTCGCCACCGACGCCGGTACGTCGGTCAGCAACCTCGCGACCGAGGGTCAGGCCCGCGTGACTGACCTCGCCCACGAGGCCCGCGTGACGGTCCGGGACTTCGCCGCCGATGCTCGCGGCCAGGCCGTGCAATTCGGTCAGGACGCTCGCAAGACCGCGTCGGATGTCGCCGTGAGCGCGGGCAACGCCCTCACCCTCGTCCGCGAGGCCGTGGGCGTCTGATCCCCACCCGCACCACCGACCTATCGGGTCGACCCTTCTGATCCCGCGCGCCCCGCCTGCACAATGCAGGCGGGGCGCGTACGTTTATCAGGTGATCTTCGATGCAACGCAGAACCTCGTCATGCTGGTCCTCTGGGTGGTCTTCTTGGCCGTCAAGGGCTGGGCCTTCATCGACTGCATCCGCCGACCGCAGTCGGCGTTTCCCGCGGTCGGGCGAGTGTCAAAACTGCTGTGGATCATCCTCACCGGTGTCGCGTTCCTCACGGGGCTCATCCCCAACCTCACGCTCGGGATCATCGGGATCGCCGGGGTCATCGCGGCGTTGGTCTACCTCTTCGACGTACGCCCGCGCATCGTCGAGATCACCGGCGGCTAGTCGGCGAGGGCAACGCGGATGCGGCGGAATCCCTTGCCCTTGTTCTCCACCTTCACCACGCGCATGCGCCCCACCATTCGGGTCGATGCGACGTGCGTCCCGCCGTCGGCTTGCACGTCGAGTCCGTCGATGTCGACGATGCGCACGACCTCGATCTCCGGTGGCAGCAGATTGGTCGCCGTACGGATGATGTCGGGGATGGCGAAGGCTTCATCGCGCGGCAGCGAGTAGGCCGAGATGCCCCGGTCTGCCTCAACCTCGGCATTGATCGCATCCTCGACCGCCTGCTTGAACCCCTCGGGAACACCCTCGAGGTTGAAGTCGAGCCGACCCTCGAGCGGCTCCATATTGGACCCCGTCACGAGCGCTCCAAAGTCGCGGAACACCACACCGGACAAGACATGCAGGCCGGAGTGGGTCCGCATCAACGCGGTACGCCGTGAGTCCTCGATCGCCCCCTGCACCTCGGTGCCCACCGGGGGAAGTGGATCACCCTCGGCCGGAATCAGCCGCAGATCATCGCCGTAGCGGACGCCGACAATCCGTGTCTGCACCCCGCCCCAGAGCAGCACGCCGTGGTCCGGCGGCTGCCCACCGCCACCGGGGTAGAAAGCCGAGCGGTCAAGCACGATCCCCGTCTCCGGGTCGGCGTCCAGGACCGTCGCGGCCCACTCGCGCAGGGTGGCATCGTCGAGTTCGAGGCGGTGGGTGTGCAGCATCCGACGATCATGCCCCAGACGCCGCGCCTTCGGCGGTGGTTGTGGAGCCGGAGTCGCGGCGACCAAGCCGGTGGGCCGAGAAATCGACCAGGCCCATCACGATGACGACCAGAAGGCCCGTCTGCAGGTTGAGCATCCCGGGAGCGACGAAATGCGCGACGATCAAGATGACGGCGATAACGAAGAAGGGCATGGCGACCCGACGGCGTCTTTGAGCTGACGCCAGGAGGGTGAGTGCCAGTCCGACGTACACCAGGGCCAGCGTCAAGCCTGCACCCACGGCCCGCGTGAATGCCTCCATATGGGAGAGCAACTCGTCGTTGAGGGGGACAGCCTCGGCGGCGATGGTGGCGGAGGTCAACCCCAGTCCGACGACCACGACGAAGTGCGCGGACACCCAGCCCTGCAGTCGCGCGAGCGTCGGCGGTGGCCCAGCGGGGAGAACGTAGATGAAGTAGGCGCGCCACAGCAGGAAGGCGACAGCCACGGCCTCGGCAATGGCCAAGATGGTGGTCGTTCCGCCGCGCTCGGTGTTGAGGATGATCTCCAGCAGCCCGTCGCCGATCAAGATGAGGACGAATTGCCCAAAGCGTTCGCTCAGATGCTCGACGTTGATGACGACGGTCTTGGGCAGGAGCCGTGGATAGACGATGAGCAGCCCCGCAAGAGCGATGAGCGGTCCGACACCCATCGCGAGGTACTCCGGAAGGACACCCGCGGCACCGAGCAGGAGCAGGACCGTGGCGGCTCCGCCGAGCGCTGCTGCGGCAAGCGAGGGGACCCTCGCCTCTGGATGGGTCAGTCCGATCGCGGCATGCCGGACGGACAGCGCGGCGAAGGACAGGGCGAGTCCGAAATTGAGCGTGTGCGCCGAGAGCCAGTTCTCCCACAGGGAGCCGCCGGCAGCGAGCACCGCGCCGAAGATCCACACCACGGTGGTGGCCTGGGTGAACACTCCCTGGCCGGGGAATCGGTTGTTGAGGAAGACCCACGACACCCACGACCCGTAGGCGACCAGAATCGCGGCGGCGTACCAGAGCGCCCAGGGCGTGCCCCAGCCGTATTGCAGCCCGCTGAACAGCGTGATGGCCAGCACCACCATGACCAGGTCCTGCAGCAGTTCCAGCCAACTGACCGTGGGCAGATGGGGGCGGTGCATGGTCGTTGCCTAGCGCCCCTGGTTCGCCACCGCGGCAGCGGCAGCGGCAGCCGCATCCGGATCGAGGTATTCGCCACCCGGAACGATCGGCTTGAGGTTGTCATCAAGCTTGTAGACAAGGGGGATGCCGGTGGGAATGTTCAGCGCTGCGATATCGGCATCGGAGATGCCGTCGAGGTGCTTGACCAGGGCGCGCAGCGAGTTGCCGTGCGCTGCAACAAGCACCGTCTGTCCGCGGCGGAGTCCTTCGGCGACGATGACGTCCTCCCAGTAGGGGATCAGTCGAGCGACCACGTCCTTGAGGCACTCAGTGTCCGGACGTGCCTCCGGCGGGAGCGCGGCGTAGCGCGGGTCATAGGTCTGTGCGAACTCGCTGTCAGGGTCGATCGGCGGTGGCGGGACGTCGTAGGACCGGCGCCACAGCATGAACTGCTCCTCGCCGTACTGGTCGAGCGTCTCCTTCTTGTTCTTGCCCTGCAGCGCGCCGTAGTGGCGTTCGTTGAGGCGCCAGTTGCGTACGACCGGGATCCACAGTCGCTCCGCTTCGCCGAGTGCAATGTTGGCGGTGGTGATGGCGCGTGTGAGCAACGATGTGTGAACGACGTCGGGGAGGATGCCAGCTTCGGCCAGCATGCGTCCACCGCGGGCGGCCTCCTCGCGGCCCTTGTCCGTGAGGGATACGTCGACCCAGCCGGTGAAGAGGTTCTTGGCGTTCCATTCACTCTCGCCGTGGCGGAGCAGGATCAGGGTGTAAGGGGCGCTCATGGCCCCATCCTGTCAGGGGTCAGTCGCTTGACTCCGCAAGGTGCCGGAACGCCTCCAGATTGGCGGTCGACTCGCCTCGCGACTCACGCCACGCCCACTCGCGCCGGATAGCGGTCGCGAATCCCAACTCCAGGATCGTGTTGAAGGACCCGTCGGCGTACTCGGCGACCGAGCCGAGAATTCGATCGAGCTCGGCCTCCGTGACGGCGCTCAGGGGAAGTCGACCGGTGAGATAGATGTCGCCGAGATGGTCGACGCTGAACGCCACGGCGTACATACTCCGATTGCGTTCGAGTAGCCAGCGGTAGACGGCCTCGGCGTTTTCGTCCGGCCGGCGCGCAACAAAGGCGTTGATGCTGAGGGTGAAGTCGCCGACGAGGAGCGCCACGGTCGTCGTGAGCTTGCGTATGCCGGGCAACGTGATGACGTAGGTTCCGGGTCCGGAGAGTTCGACCGGCAGTTCTGCTGAGTCGGCGTACGCCGTGATGATCGCAGCGACACGCTCCTGCTCGGTCACGAAGAGCTCGCGGCAACCGCCGTGCTCATGTGCCGGCCGATCGCGCTGCGGTAGGAGTTGAGCAGGCCATCGGCGGTGCGCGCCCAACTGAACTGCTCCGCGTGCGACCGCGCGCCGGCCGCGAGCAGCGCCACCTCGGGTGTGTCGATGCGGCGCAGCGCGCGCGCCCACAACTCAGGATCGTGGCCGGGGACGAGGATGCCCGAGCGACCGTCGGCCACGGCCGTGCGCAGGCCACCGACCTCAGCGGCGACCACCGGGGTGCCGCATGCCTGTGACTCGACAGCGACGAGACCGAAACTTTCCGAGTGCGACGGCACAACGGTGGCGTCGGCGGCGCGGAACCACTCCGCCAGCCGGGCTCGATCGCCGGGCGGCTCGAAGCGAACCAGGTCGGCGATGCCCAGGTCGCGGGCGAGATCCGCGAGCGCCGTGGGGTGCTCCAGGCCGGATCCGGAGGGGCCGCCGCAGATCGCCACGACGAGTCGGCTGCGCAGGGCGGGGTCGTCGGCCACCATCCGGGCTGCGGCGCGGACGAGCACATCGGGCGCCTTGAGTGGCTGGATACGGCCGACGAAGAGCAGCACAAGGGCGTCGTCGGCGACGCCGAGAGCGGCGCGCGCCGTGGCCTGATCACCCGGGGTGAAGGACTCCAGATCCACTCCGGGGTGCACGACGTCCACGCGATCGGCGGCTGCGTCGTACAACTCGATCAGTTGGCGTGCCTCCTCATCGGTGTTGGCGATGAGACGGCTGGAATGGTCGACGACCTGCTGTTCACCGATGATGCGTACGCGCGGCTCGGCGCGGTCGCCCTCGGCGATGTCGAGGTTCTTCACCTTGGCCATGGTGTGCATCGAGTGCACGAGGGGCACATCCCAGCGTTCGCTGGCCAGCCAGCCGACCTGGCCCGAGAGCCAGTAGTGCGAGTGGATGATGTCGAACCAGCCCTCGGGTCGGCCCGCCTCGAAGCGGAGTAGGCCGGCGCTGAAGGCGCACATCTGTCCGGGGAGTTCCTCCTTGCGCAGGTCCTCGAAGGGTCCGGCGCGCAGATGCGTCACGGTGACGCCTGGTTCGACCTCGACCCGGTGGGGCAGGGCGGAGTTCACCGCGCGGGTGAAGATCTCAACCTCGACGCCGGCCGCGGCGAGCCGACGGGAGGTCTCCAGAACGTAGACGTTCATCCCACCGGCGTCGCCGGTGCCCGGCTGATCCAGGGGGGAGGTGTGCAGGGAGATCACGGCAGCACGACGAGGAGTCGTGTCGCGTAGGTGACGTGCCATGGGGACCTCCGGGGGCACAGTCTGGCGCATCGGCCCCAATCTGGCACCTTCGCCTCGTGGCCGCCCCAGATGGAGGGCCGCCCTCAGACGAGGGGCCGCCCCTAGGCGGTGGCGTCGAGGGCCACGCCGGCGTACGGCTCGCCCGTCACGATGGTGACGACCCGCTTGGTGACCGAGACGGCATGGTCGGCGTAGCGCTCGTAGAAGCGCGAGAGCAGGGTGACGTCGACCGCGGCCTCGACCCCGTGGGTCCACGAGGGGGACAGCACGATGCGGAACAACTCTCGGTGGAAGTGGTCCATCTGCTGGTCCAGCCGGGCGATGTCGGTGGCCAGGCTGACGTCCTTGGTGGAGATCACCGCGCCGGTCTGGGACACGATTGCCTCGGCGATGCCGCCCATCTCGGCAAAGGTGCCACGCAGTTCCGTGGGCACGGCGACGGCCGGGTAGCGCATCCGGGCCTGCTTGGCGACGTGCTCGGCGAGGTCCCCCATGCGCTCGAGGGAGGACGCGATGCGCAGCGCGCCAATCACCACACGCAGATCCGAGGCGACCGGGCCCTGAAGGGCAATGAGGTCGAAGCATCGATCCTCGACGTCGGAGGTGAGGGTGTCGACCGCCACGTCGGCGGCGATGACCTCCTCGGCCAGTTTCAGATCCGCGTCCAGTAGGGCCTGGGTGGCTCGGTTCATGGCCGAACCCACCATGCGGGTCATGTTGACGAGTTCGTCGCTGACCTCGTCGAGTTGCTCGGTGAATGCCTCACGCATGTGGATGTCCAATCGTCGAACCGATAGTGACGGCCGCGGGTGAACGGAAGTCAACATTGAGGTTAACGCCGGGCCTAACCGGATGAACCCTCAACTAATCATGGGGCACGACGGGCCGGGATGGGTGAACCGCGGTGTGGCGCGTCATATTCTCGCCGCATGGCCACCGCGTTCCCCCAGGGCATTACCGATGTGTCCCATTTGGACGACGTCGGTCGCATCCTGGCCACGCTGCCCATGGCGACCCTCATCGTGGATGCCAGTGCCACCATCCGACGCACCTCTCCCCGGGCCGAAGCCCTCGGCCTGGTGCGGCGGGAGACAATCGCGGTCGACGAGATCCGGGCCCTGGTGAGCGAGTCGGCCCAGACCGGTGAGGTGCGCGAGCGTGAGCTGCGCGTACGCCGTCCGCCGCTCGGGCGGGGCATGCTCGATCTGCGCGTGGTGGTGACGCCCCTATCCGCGGGCCACTTCGCCGTCCTCGTCGCCGATCAGGGTGAGGATCGTCGAGTCGATGCGGTACGCCGGGATTTCGTCGCCAACGTGAGCCACGAACTCAAGACCCCCGTAGGTGCGATGTCGCTGCTCGCCGAGGCCATCCTCTCGGCGACCGACGATCCAGACGAGGTCCGTCGCTTCGCCGAGCGGATGCTCAAGGAATCTGCGCGCTTGTCTTCGCTGATCAGCGACATCATCGAACTCTCGCGCGTGCAGGGCGACGATGCGCTGGCACGGGCCGAGGCCTTCGAGATTGACGGGGCAATCGGGCAAGCCGCCGATGAACTCAGGACAGCGGTCAATGACAAGGAGATCGAACTCGTAGTGACCGGGTTGCCGCAGGTGGAGATCATGGGCGACCGCTCGCAGGTCGTGGCGGCAGTGCGCAACCTCATCGCCAATGCCGTCAACTACTCACCCGCGCAAACACGGGTCGCGGTGACGTCTCGGGTGCGGGACGGCATCGTGCAGATCGACGTCAAGGACCAGGGGATCGGGATTCCCTCGCAGGACCTCGACCGGATCTTTGAGCGGTTCTACCGCTCGGACCCGGCTCGGTCCCGGGGTACGGGCGGCACCGGCCTCGGGCTCGCGATCGTCAAGCATGTCTGCGAAAACCACGGCGGGGACGTCAGCGTGTGGTCTGAGGTCGGGGTCGGCTCGACCTTCACCATTCGATTGCCCCTTGCCTCCGGACCACGGGCCGATGACGATCTTCCGTCGTACGACGAGTTTGCCGATATCGAGGAGAAGAGCGCGTGACCCGAGTGTTGGTCGTCGAGGACGAGGAGTCGTTCTCCGAGGCCCTGTCCTTCATGTTGCGACGTGAGGGCTACGACGTTGCGGTGGCCGAGGACGGCGGCAAGGCCCTCGAGGAGTTCGATCGCAACGGGGCCGACCTGGTCCTGCTGGACCTCATGCTGCCGGGAGTTTCCGGTACCGAGGTATGCCGCCTGCTCCGCCAGCGCTCCGCCGTGCCGATCATCATGGTCACGGCCAAGGACAGCGAGGTGGACAAGGTGGTCGGCCTCGAACTCGGGGCCGACGACTATGTGACCAAGCCGTTCAGTTCGCGCGAACTGGTCGCTCGGATTCGTGCGGTGATGCGCCGCCACAGTGAACCGACCGAGTTGCTCCCGGATGTGTTCGAGGTCGGCCCACTGCGCATCGACGTGGATCGACACGTTGTTGCGGTGCGCGGGGAGACGGTGACGATGC
Source organism: uncultured Actinomyces sp. (assembly GCA_964351035.1). Taxonomy (GTDB): domain Bacteria; phylum Actinomycetota; class Actinomycetes; order S36-B12; family S36-B12; genus Mxb001. The sequence continues at coordinate 7,176 of CAYGMM010000016.1, read as the reverse complement.
CGTTGAAGGAGTTCGACCTGCTCGAACTCCTCATGCGCAACGCTGGTCGAGTGCTCACCCGCGCTCAGATTATCGACCGCGTGTGGGGATCGGACTACGTCGGCGACACCAAGACGCTGGATGTGCACATCAAGCGTCTGCGCTCCAAGGTCGAGGCGGATCCGGCCAACCCCGAGCTCATCGTCACCGTGCGCGGGCTCGGCTACAAGATGGAAGTGGAGTAGCGAGCGACGGTTAACTCGTCGACGCGGGGGCGAGGCCCTCGTAGTAGCCCACCGGCGGAACGACGACGGACTCGAACTCGGTCACGCCGGACGTGGCGAAGGCCAACGACACGGAGGTGTACGAGCCGGTATCGATGTCGAGGGGCGCCACCACGAGATATCCCGCCGGAGGCTGGCCCTCGGAGTCGTAACCAAAGGTGAGGAAGCCGCCCGGCTCGACGCTCGCGGTCGCGAGGCCGGAGAGATCCACGGGCTGGCCGTTGATGACCACTCCGATGAGTGAGTCAGCCTCGGGGCCCCGATTGAAGACCGACATGATGAGTTGAGCGGCGCCATCGTCTCCCTTGACGACGGTGGCGTTCTCGACGCGCAGCTCACCGACCATCACCTGAGTGCCGTTGCCGGAGTTCATGGAGTTCTGCATCGTGGTGCTCGCTCCGAAGCCCTGCCAGCACCCGCTCAGGAGCGGAACCATGGCAAGGGCCAGGACGGCCGCGGCAATGCGCTTGCGCCCAGCGTGGGGTCCGACCAGTGCGTCACGACGCAGTGTGATCACGCGAAACTCCTCGTGCGAAGCGCGGCCTGAGCCGCGATGAACCGGTGTGGGAAGCCTATCGGGTACTCCCGCCGAGGCTGATGCACCTGGGGCCCGTGGTACCCTAGACGGCCTGGAAAGGGGTTCTTCTCTATGACGTTTAAGGTTGGCGACACTGTCGTTTACCCCCATCACGGGGCCGCCCTCATCGAAGCCGTTGAGATCAGAGTCATCAAGGGAGCAGAGAAGGAGTACCTCGTTCTCCGTGTCGCCCAAGGCGATCTCACGGTGCGAGTGCCGGCAGACAACGTCGACCTGGTCGGTGTTCGCGATGTCGTGAACGCCGAGGGCCTCGACCGCGTGTTTGAGGTGCTGCGCCAGCCGTACACGGAGGAGCCGACCAACTGGTCGCGCCGCTACAAGGCCAACCTGGAGAAGCTCGCCTCGGGCGACGTCATCAAGGTGGCTGAAGTCGTGCGTGATCTGTGGCGTCGTGAGCGCGAGCGCGGCCTGTCGGCCGGAGAGAAGCGCATGCTCGCCAAGGCCCGCCAGATTCTCGTCAGTGAACTTGCCCTGGCCGAGAAGACCAACGAGGACAAGGCTGAGGCCATCCTCGATGAGGTCCTCGCATCCTGACCTAGCCCACGGGGAGTCGCTATGCGTCCTGCCCGAACCGCCGTCATCGTGCCGGCGGCGGGCCGCGGTGAACGCCTCGGCCCAGGCGCCCCCAAGGCCCTCCGGTCGCTCGCCGGTCAGCCGATCCTTCTGCACGCCGTCCGCGCGGTCGCGGCTGCCCGCGGTGTCGACATGGTCGTCGTCGCGGCCCCGGAGGACGCGATCGATGTGACTCGCGGGGTGCTCTCCGGTATCGAGCACGATGCCCAACTTGTCGTCGTCGCCGGGGGCGAAACTCGCCAGGACTCCGTGGCGCGAGCCCTGCTGGCGCTGCCTCCCGACGTCGATGTCGTCCTCGTCCACGATGCGGCGCGTCCGTTGGTCCCACCCGAGGTTGTCGATCGAGTCGTGGGGGCCGTGCGTGGCGGTGCCGACGCGGTCATCCCGGTGCTCTCGGTCGTCGACACCATCAAGGAGGTCGACGGGCAGGGTGATGTTCTGCGCACCCTGGATCGTGGAGTCCTCCGCGCCGTCCAGACCCCCCAGGGATTCCGCCGCGAGGTTCTCCAGCAGGCCCACGCGGCCAGCGATGGGGCCGATGCGACCGACGATGCCGGCCTGGTGGAGGGACAGGGTGTTGCCGTGGTCACCGTGGCCGGTGCCGAGGAGGCGTTCAAGATCACGCGACCGCTCGACCTGGTGCTGGCCGAGGCGGTCCTGGCCAAGCGGAGGGCCTCCGATGGGGTCGGCTGACCTGCCCCGCGTTGGCATCGGCTTCGACGTCCACGCCTTCGAGGCAGGTCGACCCCTGTGGGTGGGCGGTCTGCTGTGGGAGGGCGATGGCCTTGCCGGGCACTCCGACGCGGATGTGGCCGCCCACGCGGCCTGCGACGCTCTGCTGAGCGCGGCCGGCCTCGGCGACCTAGGCAGTCAGTTCGGCACCGCGGACCCGCAGTGGGCCGGTGCCGCCGGTGTCACGCTGCTCGGTGAGACCGCGTCCCGTGTACGTGCCGCCGGCTGGTCCATCGGCAACATCGCCATCCAGGTGATCGGCGTGCGTCCCCGAATCGGCACCCGCCGCGCTGAGGTTGAGCAGGTGCTCGGTGCCGCCGCGGGTGCGGTCGTCACGGTCTCCGGCACGACCACGGACGCTCTCGGCTTCACCGGTCGCGGCGAAGGACTGGCCGCCATCGCCACGGCCATCGTGCAGGCGGTACCTTCGGGGGCATGACCGCCACCATCCCGCCCGAGGCCTACGCCATCCTCGACGCCCCCGAGTTCGCTGTTATCGCGACCACGAATCCCAATGGATTCCCCCAGCAGACTGTCGTCTGGGTCGAGCGTGACGGCAACGATCTGCTCTTCTCGACCATCAAGGGCCGGCGCAAGACCCTCAACATGGAGCGCGATCCTCGTGTCTCGCTCCTGGTCTACCCGCGCGATGCGCCCTACACCTACGTCGAGGTGCGCGGCACCGTCACGATGACCGAGGAGGGCGGCCGCGAGCTGATCGACCGCCTGAATCAGCACTACAACGGCACCCCGCGCTATGTGGGCGACGACGGGACCGACAACGTCCGCATCGTCTGCCGGGTGACCCCCGACAAGGTCGTCGCGCGCCTTCCGTAGAGCACGTGGGTCGGTGACGGTTGCGCGCCCACTAGTCTTATCCGGTGGCACTGCGCATTTACGACACCGCTGCCCGCGAGGTGCGGGACTTCACCCCCATTGATCCGGGCCGGGTGTCGATCTACCTGTGTGGCGCCACCGTGCAGGCGCCACCGCATGTCGGCCACATCCGATCCGGTCTGGTCTTCGACATCCTGCGTCGTTGGCTCGAGCGTTCGGGCTACGACGTGACCTTCGTGCGCAACGTCACCGATATCGACGACAAGATCATCGCGCGCGGCGCCGACGAGGGCGTGCCCTTCTGGCAGGTGGCGATGCGCAATGAGCGTGCCTTCACCTGGGCCTACGACGTCCTTGGATGCCTGCCGCCGACCTACGAGCCGCGGGCGACCGGTCACGTGCCGGAGATGGTCGAGTTGATGCAGCGCCTGATCGACACCGGCCACGCCTATGCCGCAGGCGGCGATGTCTACTTCGATGTTCGATCCTTCGCGGACTACGGCGAACTCAGCGGTCAGCGACTCGATGACATGCAGCCGGCGGCGGACTCCGATCTCGCGACCAAGCACGATCAGCGCGACTTCGCGCTGTGGAAGTCGGCTAAGCCCGGTGAGCCTTTCTGGAACACGCCCTGGGGTCCCGGGCGTCCCGGCTGGCACCTGGAGTGCTCGGCGATGGCCGATCGCTACCTGGGGTCGGCGTTCGACATCCACGGTGGCGGGATCGACCTGCTCTTCCCGCATCACGAGAACGAGATCGCCCAGTCCAAGGCCGCGGGCGGGGAGTTCGCCCACTACTGGATGCACAACGCGTGGGTGACCACCTCCGGCGAGAAGATGAGCAAGTCGCTGGGCAACTCCCTCCTCGTCTCCGAGGTCGTGCAGCGCGTGCGGCCGGTCGAACTCCGCTACTACCTGGGGTCGGCGCACTACCGGTCGATGCTGGAGTTCTCCGACGAGGCTATGGCGGAGGCAGCCTCGGCGTACCGGCGTATCGAGGGCTTCTGCCGACGCGCTGCCCAGGAGCTGGGCGATCCGGATCCGCTCGCCGCGCTGCCGGAGACTTTCGTCGCCGCCATGAACGACGATCTCGGGGTGCCGCAGGCGCTCGCCGTGATCCACGACACGGTGCGCGAGGGCAACGCCGCGCTCGCGGCCGGTGATGCCGCGGCTGCGCGTACGGCGTTCGACGCCGTGGTGGCGATGACCGACGTGCTCGGCCTCAATCCGTTCTCCGATCAGTGGCGCGAAGGTGGCGACGATGGCGCCGCGCGTCGCGCGTTGGGCCCGCTCGTCGACGTCGTGCTTGCGCAGCGGCAGGCGGCACGCGAGCGCAAGGACTTCGCGGTGGCCGACGCCTTGCGCGATGGCCTGGCCGCTTCCGGCGTCGTTGTTGAGGACACCCCGTCCGGACCACGCTGGTCCCTGGCAGAGGAGGCCTGATGGCCGGCAATTCCCAGCGCAAGGGAGCCATGCGCAACCCCGGGAGCAAGAAGGGGGCGACCGTCGGTTCGGGCGGTCAGCGACGCAAGGGCCTCCAGGGCAAGGGCCCGACGCCCAAGGCGAAGGATCGCGCCAAGCATCCGGCAGCGCGGCGCGCCCGCGCAGCGGAGAAGTCGGCAGCGCGACAGGCTCCGCGTGGTGGCAGGCGCGCCGATGGTCGGGAGGTCCTCGTCGGTCGCAACCCGGTCGTTGAGGCGCTGCGTGCCGATGTCCCCGCATCCGCGCTGTACGTGCAGCAGTTCGTCGACACCGACGAGCGGGTGCGCGAGGCACTCACGCTGGCCACCGACCGGGGCCTGCCGCTCATGGAGGTCCCGCGCCCCGAACTCGATCGCATGTCTGGTGGGGCCGTCCATCAGGGCCTGTTGCTCACGGTGCCGGCCTATGACTATCTCGATCCCGCCGACCTACTGGCCCGCGCTATCGACAGCGGCACCGCCCCCTTGCTGGTGGCGCTTGACGGTGTGACCGACCCGCGCAATCTCGGTGCCGTCGTACGTTCGGCCGCCGCTTTTGGTGCCCAGGGCGTCCTCATCCCCGAACGCCGCGCCGCGGGAGTGACGGGATCGGCGTGGAAGGCCAGTGCCGGGACCCTGGCGAATGTGCCCGTGGCCCGGGCGACGAACCTCACACGCGCGCTTCAGTCCTACGCGAAGGCGGGCTGCACGGTCATCGGCCTCGCCGCCGATGGCGATCTTGAGCTCACGGCGCTCAGTGCCGACGTGGCGCGCGACCCTCTCGTCATCGTTGTGGGTGGTGAGGGCCGCGGGCTCAGCCGCCTTGTCGGCGAAGCATGCGACTACCGCGTGTCGATCCCCATGGACTCGGCGGCCGAGTCACTCAACGCCGCGGTGGCCGCCGGCATCGCGCTGTACGCCGTGGCTGCCCTGCGCGCCTAACTGCCCTGCTCGACCTCGACCGGAGCCCCCTGCTCGGGCCTCTTGCGCCTGAGCATCATGGCAACGAGCGGGAACACGAGCACGGAGAGTGCGCCTGCCGCGACGAGTTCGGAAGCGTCGTTCGGCGTCATGTGTCCAGCCGCCACCTCGACGGTTGTCACCGCGACGATGATGGGCAGACCCGTGGCGACGAGGAACATGAAGCGTGTGCGCTCACGGGTGTCCGGTATCGCCTTGCGGTAGAGGAAGAATTGCGGGAGGCCACGCACGAGCAGCAGCATCACGAACACCGCGAGCATCGGCCACGGGTTGGCGATGATCGCCAGGATGTCGATGCCGGTCCCGGACACGATGAAGAAGATCGGGATGAAGATGCCGAACGCGATTGCCTCAACTCGGCGCTGCAACTCGGTCTCGACGCCTTCGGGCAGGTACTGCCGCATGATGACGCCCGCGGTGAAAGCACCGAGGACCGCATCAAAGCCGAAGCCACCCGCGATGGCGAGCAGGAAGACGATGAGCAGGACGGTCAGCCGCACTCCGGTCTGCGATGACGAGTGATAACCGTGCTCGAGGACTTCGCGCGTGCGGGAGGTGGAGAAGCGACCGGGGATCTTGGAGACGACGAAGGCAATCACGGCGAAGGCGATCAGGAGCAGGATTGCCGCCCATGACGATCGCGTGCTGAGCAGGATGGCGATCGCGAGCACGGGACCGAACTCGCCCCAGGCTCCTGCCCCCATGAAGAAGTTGCCGAACGGCGTCTTGAGCTCGCCAGCGTCGCGGAGCGACGGCAGCAGGGTGCCCAGTGCGGTGCTGGTGAGCACGATCGCGAAGCCCATGAAGTCCTGGATCTCCCCGGTGCGCTCAAGGAGGAACGCCGCAAACATCGCGAGGGCGAGCGAGACGGCCCAGCCGCTGAAGGCGAGGCGGCCGGACTGGCCGCGGATCGAGGAGGGGGAGAGCTCGAGACCGGCGAGGAAGAACAGGAAGCCCAGACCGAGTTCGGAGAGCAGTTCGATCGAACCGTCTACCTGGATGACATTCAGGGCGAATGGCCCGAGGATCACCCCGAAGCCGATGAGGATCACGACCTCGGCAACCTTGATCCGCAACAGTCCGACGACAAGCGGGGTGAAGGCGGCCACCGCCAAGATGGCCAGCAGTGAGATCAGCTCACGCTGCAGCGAGGCGTCTTCGGAGACGAAGAGCCTGGTCAGTTCACCCATCGATCGCTCCCTGTTGTTGTGTCGGGGCGCAGCGTATCCGTATCTCCTTTCGCCGTCCCGGCGCATAGGCTCATCCCGTGGCAGCACAGGATCCGCGGCGATGGTGGGTACTTGTCGTGCTGTCCGGCGCGCTCGCGCTGATCTCTCTCGACAACACGATCGTCAATGTGGCCCTGCCCTCACTCCAGGAGGACCTCAAGGCGAGCACGGCTGAGTTGCAGTGGGTGGTCGACGCGTACTCGGTGCTCTTCGCAGGCTCGCTCCTGCTGGCCGGCACCCTCGGCGCTCGCTTCGGCCGTCGCAAGGCGCTGGTGCTCGGCCTGATCATCTTTGGGGTTGGTTCGCTCTTGGCGGGCTTCGCCACGGATGCCAACCAACTCATCTTCTGGCGCGCTGTCATGGGTATCGGTGGCGCCTTCATCATGCCCTCGACGCTGTCGATCCTCGCTCAGGTCTTCACCGACCCGCGGGAACGCGCGCAGGCGATCGGAATCTGGGCTGCGGTTGCGGGGGCCGCGGTCGCGCTCGGTCCGATCATCGGTG
>CAYGMM010000015.1:10307-27886 GCA_964351035.1 uncultured Actinomyces sp. | reverse complement strand
CGGCAGCCGTCCTGCTCGCTGCCGGCACGCCCGGCAAGCGATTCGCGCTGCCGCATGCCCGCATCCTCATCCACCAGCCCTACACCGAGGGCGGCGGCCAGGCCTCCGACGTCGAGATCCAGGCCAACGAGATCCTGCGCATGCGCGATGAGATGGAAACCATCCTGTCTCTGCACACCGGTCGCGACAAGGAGCAGATCGAGAAAGAGATCGAGCGCGACCGCATCCTCACCGCTGACGCGGCGAAGGAGTACGGGATCATCGACCAGGTCATCGCCTCCCGCAAGGTGCTCGCGACCTCCTAGTCGGGGACACCAAGCCGGTTGCGCTCACGGCTGAACGCGCCGGGGCGCCAATCCCGCCCCTCAGCGGCCGGCTCGGGGTACCGTCGGTCCTCAGGGACGAGATCGTTCGGTCGGCCGATGGTCCGACCAGTTCAAGGGAGTGCGACGTGGCTCGAATCGGCGACGGGGGAGACCTGCTCAAGTGCTCCTTCTGCGGCAAGAGCCAAAAGCAGGTCAAGAAGTTGATTGCCGGCCCCGGCGTCTACATCTGTGATGAGTGCATCGACCTGTGCAACGAGATCATCGAGGAAGAACTGAGCGAGACCAGCGACGTTCCCTTCGATGAGCTCCCCAAGCCACGTGAGATCTACGAGTTCCTCGACAACTACGTCATCGGCCAGGAAGTCGCCAAGAAGGCCCTATCGGTGGCGGTCTACAACCACTACAAGCGGGTGCAGGCAGGAGCCAACACCCGCGGCCGCGACGACTCGGTCGAGTTGGCCAAGTCCAACATCCTTCTGCTCGGTCCCACCGGGTCGGGCAAGACGCTGCTCGCGCAGACGCTGGCGCGGATGCTCAACGTGCCGTTCGCCATCGCCGACGCCACCGCGCTCACGGAGGCGGGCTACGTGGGCGAGGATGTCGAGAACATCCTGCTCAAACTCATCCAGGCGGCCGACTACGACGTCAAGCGCGCCGAGACGGGCATCATCTACATCGACGAGATCGACAAGGTCGCCCGCAAGAGCGAGAACCCGTCGATCACCCGCGACGTCTCCGGCGAGGGCGTGCAGCAGGCGCTGCTGAAGATCCTCGAGGGCACGCAGGCCTCGGTGCCGCCGCAGGGCGGTCGCAAGCACCCGCACCAGGAGTTCATCCAGATCGACACCACCAACGTGCTCTTCATCGTCGGTGGGGCGTTTGCTGGCTTGGACTCGATCATTGAGCAGCGCATCGGCAAGAAGCGGGTCGGCTTCACCTTCGATCTGGTCTCCCACGCCGATGGCGAGGCTCCGGCCGAGGCACACGCTGACGACATCTTCAGCCACGTGATGCCCGAGGACATGCTGAAGTTCGGCATGATCCCGGAGTTCATCGGGCGTTTGCCGGTCTTCACCTCGGTCACGTCACTCGATCGCCCGGCTCTGGTGCAGGTGCTGACCGAGCCGCGCAATGCGCTCGTCAAGCAGTACCAACGGTTGTTCGAACTCGACAACATCGAGTTGGAGTTCACCGATGGCGCGCTCGATGAGGTGGCCGACCAGGCACTCAAGCGCGGCACTGGTGCGCGTGGTTTGCGGGCCATTCTCGAAGAGGTCCTGCTCAACGTCATGTACGACGTACCGAGCCGGACCGATGTTGCCCGCGTCGTCGTGACCGAGGAGACGGTGCGCGACAACGTTCTGCCGACGCTGGTGCCGATCGAGGTGGAGACGCCGAAGCGCCGCGCGCGCAAAGAGTCCGCCTAGTCCGCATGCGGATCTTCTGCCTGGGCACCGGCCGATCTGGCACCACGACGTTCACTCGTGCGCTCGAGCACGGCAGCAATTACACGAGCGGCCACGAATCGCGCGCTGCCCTCCTGGGGCCGGCGCGGTTGGACTACCCCGACTGGCACGCAGAGGCGGATAACCGCCTGACCTGGATGTTGGGGTCGCTGGGGGAGCGGTTTGGTGACGACCCGGTCTACGTCCATCTCACCCGTGATCGCGACGCGGTGATCGACAGTTTCCGCGAGCGGCATCGTGGTCGCATCTCCATCCTGCGCGCCTTCGGTTTCGGCATCATCTCCAGACGTGACCCGTACTCCGATGACGAGTGGGCCGAGGTGGCGGCGACATACGTCGACACCGTGACGGCGAATGTCCGAGCATTCCTCGCCGGCCGCCCCCGCGTGGTGGAGATGACGGTCGAGGACCCGCTCGAGGGATTCGCGCGTGTGTGGGAGTTGGGCGAGGTGGACGGCGACTACGAGGCGGCCGCCGCCGAGTGGAGCGTGCGCCACAACGCCCGCAAGTAGTCACCCACTGCAGTTGAGTGGCGAGTTGTTGACGGTTTTCCGCGCGAAAAGCGTCAACAACTCGCCACTCAACGAAGGTCTAGGCCAGAGCGACGGTGACCTCGATGGGTCCGTCGTTGGGCTCGAACGTCAACTCTGCGATGCGACCGGCCGCCGTGAGATCGGCCGCTGCCGTCTCGATCCGCGTCAATGCGTCCGCGGGTCCCCGGACCACAGTGTTGGATACATCTGCGCGCATCGACACCTTGGCCTCGCTCTTGGCCTTGCGAACGCCGGACAGCGCGATGGCCAGATCGGCCACGGTGCGCCGATCTCCGTCGGCTGCGACGAGCGACAACTCGTCGGCCGACGGCCAGGACTGGCGATGCACCGAACCGTCCTGCCACCACGACCAGACCTCTTCGGTGACAAAGGGCAGGAACGGCGCGAAGAGACGTAGCTGGACGTCCAGCGCGATGGCCAGCGCAGCCTTCGCTGACGCGGCCGCCTCCGGTCCCTGACCGCCGTACGCACGCTCCTTGACGAGTTCGACGTGGTCGTCGGTGAACGACCAGAAGAAGGTCTCGGCCAACTCAAGCGCCCGCGTGTAGTTGTACTGCTCGAACGCCTCTGTCGCCTGGCGCACGGTCTCGGCCAACTCCGCCAGCATCGCGCGATCAAGCGGCGCCGTCACGGCGGAGGCGTCGGCGACGGGATCGAAGCCGAGTACGAACTTGGATGCGTTGAGGATCTTGATGGCGAGCCGACGACCGATCTTCATCTGGCCGACATCGAACGCCGTGTCCGTGCCGGGTCGGCCACTGGCCGCCCAATAGCGCACGGCATCAGACCCGTGCTCGTCGAGCAGTCCCATGGGAGTGACGACATTGCCCTTGGACTTGCTCATCTTCTTGCGGTCCGGGTCGAGGATCCAACCGCTGATCGCGGCATCGCTCCAGGGGAGTCGGTCGAATTCCAGATGACTGCGCACCACCGTCGAGAAGAGCCAGGTGCGAATGATCTCGTGTGCCTGGGGGCGAAGGTCCATCGGGAAGACGCGAGACCACAGGTCCTCGTCACGGCTCCAGCCACCGGCAATCTGCGGGCTCAGGGACGACGTCGCCCAGGTGTCCATGACATCGGGATCGCCCACGAAGCCGCCCGGCTTGCCGCGCTGATCCTCGGTGTAGCCGCGCGGGGCTTCCGCGCTCGGATCGATGGGCAGGTCCGCGTCGTCCGGGGTGATGGGCGCGTCGTAGTTCGGATTGCCGTCTGCGTCGAGGGGGTACCACAACGGGATCGGAACGCCGAAGAATCGCTGGCGAGACACCAACCAGTCCCCGTTCAGGCCCTCGACCCAGTTGTCGTAGCGCACCTGCATGTGAGCGGGGTGCCAGTTCAGCTCAGCACCACGCTCCAGCAGTTCGGCCCGCAAGTCCTGCCCGCGTCCGCCGTTGGTGAGGTACCACTGGCGAGTGGTGACGATCTCGAGCGGCCGCTCACCCTTTTCGAAGAACTTCACCGCGTGGGTGATCTCGCGTGGCTCCCCGACCATGTCACCGCTCTCGCGCAGCATCTCCACGATCGCTTCCTTCGCGGAGAAGGCGGTCTTGCCGGCCATGGCGGCGTACGCAGTCTGACCGGACTCGGAGTCGATCCAGGCGGGCGTCTCGGCGAGGATGCGTCCGTCCCAGCCGATGATGGGGCGCGTGGGCAACTGCAACTCGCGCCACCAGGTGACGTCGGTGAGGTCGCCGAAGGTGCAGATCATGGCGATGCCGGAGCCCTTCTCCGGATCGGCCAGTCCGTGCGCCACCACGGGCACCTCGACACCGAAGAGCGGCGAGCGCACCGTGGTGCCGAAGAGCGGTTGGTAGCGCTCGTCGTCGGGGTGCGCGACGAGCGCGACGCATGCCGGGATGAGTTCGGGACGGGTCGTCTCGATGTAGACCGGTTCGCCCCCGTCGGTCCTGGGGAATCCGATGCGGTGGTACGCACCGGGGCGCTCGCGATCCTCTAGCTCGGCCTGCGCGACCGCCGTACGGAAGGTGACATCCCACAGGGTCGGCGCCTCTGCCTGGTAGGCCTCACCGCGCGCAAGGTTGAGCAGGAATGCGCGCTGCGAGACGGCGCGTGCGTTCGCATCAATGGTCTGGTACGTCTGCGTCCAGTCGATCGACAGGCCCAGTCGTCGCCAGAGTTCCTCGAACGCCTTCTCGTCCTCGACCGTCAACTGCTCGCACAACTCGACGAAGTTGCGCCGCGAGATCGGTACCTGCTTCTTGGGGTCGGGGTTCTCCGGCGGGGTGAAGTCAGCGTCGTAGTGCAGCGAGGGCTCACAGCGGACGCCGAAGTAGTTCTGGACGCGTCGCTCGGTGGGCAGACCGTTGTCATCCCATCCCATCGGATAGAAGACGGTGTAGCCGCGCATCCGCTTGAACCGAGCGATGCAGTCGGTGTGCGTGTAGGAGAACACGTGTCCGACGTGCAGCGATCCGCTCACGGTCGGTGGCGGGGTGTCGATCGAATAGACCTCGTCGCGTGGGCGGGTCCGGTCGAACCGATAGGTGCCGTCGTCCTCCCATACGCCTACCCACCGCTGTTCGATGCCGTCGATGGTGGGCTTGTCGGGAAGGCGAGCGCTCATGGGCGCCCATCCTAGGAGGCGACTAGGGTGGCGGCCGTGGCGGAGGCAGACGAGACCGAAGCGGTGGCGCGCAGCGACTATGCGCTCCTCACCGAGGAACTACTCGGGAGGTGGCCGGAGAACGCCATTGAGCCCTCCCTGACCCGCATCACTGCGGTCATGGACCTGCTCGGCGAACCGCAGCGCGCCTACCCGGTCATCCAGGTGGCCGGCACCAACGGCAAGTCCTCCACGGCGCGGATGATCGCGAGTCTGCTGCGCGCCCTAGGCCTGCGCACCGGCCTCTACACCAGTCCCCATCTCGCGGACATGCGCGAGCGCATCGAGATCGATGGGGAATTGATCTCCGCCGAGGACTTCGTGCAGGCCGCTGGCGATGTAGCCCCCTTCATCGCGGCAGTCGATGCCCGAGTAGACGCCGAGGGGGGTACGCCGGTCACCTTCTTCGAGACCATGACGGCGATCGCCTTCGCGGCTTTCGCCGATGCCCCGGTGGATGTTGCCGTCGTGGAGGTGGGACTCGGTGGCAGTTGGGATGCCACGTCGGTGTGCGAACCGCAGGTCGCTGTCGTCACGCGGGTCGACATGGATCACGCGGAGTTGCTCGGTGACACCATCGAGCAAATTGCGGGGGAGAAGGCGGGGATCATCAAGCCCGGTTCGTTCGCCGTCATTGCCGAGCAGGACGAAGAGGCCGCTCCTGTGCTGGCTGCACGGATTGCCGAGGTGGGTGTGCCCGCCGCATGGGAGGGCGCGTCCTTCGCCGTGGCTGACCGGTCGATCGCGGTGGGTGGTCAACTTCTCACACTGCAGGGTCTTGCCGGTGTCTATGAGGACGTGTTCGTGCCGCTGTTCGGCAAGCACCAGGCGGAGAATGCCGCCGTAGCTCTTGCCGCGGTCGAGGCTTTCGTCGGGGGAGGAGCCACGGCCCTCGATGGTGATGTCGTGCGTGATGGCTTCGCCGAAGTCACGTCGCCGGGTCGGCTTGAGGTGGTTCGACGCGGTCCGACCGTGCTTGTCGACGCCGCCCACAATCCCGCCGGCGCCACAGCACTCGCCCAGGCGCTGGGGGAGGCCTTCGCCTTCACCCACGTGGTGGGTGTGGTCGCCGTCCTTGCGGACAAGGATGCGCGCGGATTGCTCCGCAGCCTCGAACCGGTTCTCGACGAGGTCGTCATCACGCAGAACGCATCACCACGAGCATTGCCCGTCGACGATCTCGCCGCGGTCGCCGTCCAGATCTTCGGCCCCGAGCGCGTCATTGTCGAGCGGCACCTGGCTGCGGCTCTCGATGCGGGGATTCGGTTGGCGGAGGAGGCCGACACCTACGCCGCGTCGGGAGTCATCGTCACCGGATCGGTCGTGACGGCCGGTGAGGCGCGGGCCCTTCTCCTGCGGGGTCGCGCATGAGAGTCCTCGGCGCATCCGTCTTGGCGCTCGAGGCGATCGTCGTCATCCTGGCGATCCCCGTTGTCGTGGTGGTCGGCACGATTAACGTCCCGCCAGCCGTGGGGATCACGGCGGGGGTCATCCTGGCTCTGGCCCTCATCGTCCTGGCGCGCTACGTCACGCGCCCCTGGGCGATTCCGGTCGGTTGGATCCTGCAGGTCTTGGTTGTTGCCACGGGGGTACTCGCGCCGGCAATGTTCATCGTCGGCGGCACTTTTGCCGTCCTGTGGGGCGTGGCGATCAAGCTCGGTCGTCAGGTCGACGGTGGTTCGGATCCGGACGCGGCCGCCGGATAGGCTGCGCCTTCGACGTTTCAACGACAGGAGACACCGTGAGCGAGCGCACCCTCGTCCTCATCAAGCCCGACGGCGTGGCCCGTGGACTGATCGGTGAGGTGATCGGTCGCATTGAGCGCAAGGGCTTCGCGGTCGTCGCCCTCGATCTGCGCACCGTCCCGACCGAGGTTGCCGAGGCGCACTACGCCGAGCACAAGGACAAGCCGTTCTTCGGTGACCTGGTCGCCTTCATCACCGGTGGGCCCCTGGTGGCCGCCGTGATCGAGGGTCCCGAGGCGATCTCGTCGTGGCGCACCATGATGGGCGCGACCAATCCGGCCAACGCCGCCCCCGGCACGATTCGCGGTGACCTGGCCACCGAGACCCAGTTCAACGTCACGCACGGGTCGGACTCCCCGGAGTCCTCGGCCCGCGAGATCGCACTGTTCTTCCCCGACCTGGTCTGATCGATGCGCCCGCGCAGTCTGATGCGCCTCGCGCTCGCCGCGGGTGCCGGGGCAGCCGGTGCCTACGCCGCATCGCGTCCGACGCTGATGTCGTGGCCCGGCCGCATCCGCCCCGCGGTCGTCGGCTCGCTCACGGTCGTGGCCGCGGGCACGACCTACGTCGTCGCGGGAGCCGCCGGGCTACGGGGCTCCACCCCACCGCCCTCGGTACGCGTGCGCCGAATGGCGATTGCCACGGCGGGCTCGGCTGCGGGTGTCGCGGCGGTGCGCGGGGGTTTGTCTCTCGCACGCGCACGGCTCACCCCTGCCGGGCGTGAAATCGAAGAAGGGGTCGCCCAGCCACCGAGCGCCGTCGAATTGAGCGGTGGTCCTGGTTCGGTCGTGCCGTTCGGCACCGTGGGTCGCGAGGGCGCGCGCTTCCTGCACAGTTCGGTTCCGGCTGAGGTGATCGAAGAGGTCACTGGTCGTGCTCCCACGGCCACCGGCGTTCGCGTATTCGTTGGATTCGATTCCGCACCCACACCGCGTGAGCGCGTCGAACTTGCACTCGCGGAATTGCGCCGCACGGGTGCCTACGATCGTCGTTACCTGCTCATCGGCGCTCCCGCGGGAAGTGGCTACGCCAACTCCACACCGGTTGATGTCTTGGAGATCCTGACCGGTGGAGACTGTGCCGCGGTGGCGGTCGGCTACGGATTGCTGCCGTCCTTCCTGTCGCTGGATCGCGTGGCGATGGCCGCGGAGACTCAGCGCTTGCTCATCGAGGGAATCACCGCCGACCTAGCCGAGCGCACCACGAGGCCGCAACTGCTGCTCTACGGCGAGAGTCTCGGCGCGCGTGTGCAGGAGGCGGCAGTCTCGCGCGGTACCGCGGACCTCGACACCTTCGGTGTCTCCGCTGCGCTGTGGGTGGGGACGCCCGGTGGCGCTGAGTCGGTTGCTTTCCACGCTGCTGTCGCTGGCGAATCAATCACGGTGGATCGCCCTGAGCAGATCCCAGCCGAACTGCCGCACCCTCGGCCCCGTGTGTGGTTCCTCGAACATGACGGCGATCCGGTCGTGCGCTTCGCCCCGGATGTGGCCTACCGGCGCCCGGAGTGGCTCGCCCAGGAGCCGCGCGGGCGCAACGTCCCCGAGGGCATGCTGTGGTCGCCCGGGATCACCTGGGTCCAGGTCCTCGTGGACACGCTGTTCGCCACGCACGTGCGCCCCGGACTCTTCGAGAGCAGGGGGCATGACTACCGGGCAGACCTGGGCGCGGTGGTGACCGCGGCCTACGACCTGCCCTGCGATTTGGCGACCGCGCAGCGCCTTGAGGCCGCCCTGCGCAGTCTTGAAGTGGCCAGGGCGCAGCGTGTGGGCGAGGCCTGATTCCCTCAGGGAGTTGGGTCAATCGGCCCCCAGGCCGTACCATGTTTCCCTTGCGTCACACTGGATGTGACGTTTCGCCACCCAGAAAGGCCCGCCGTTGTCCAACACGATGTCCTTTGTTGGCCGCGATATGGCCGTGGACCTGGGAACCGCGAACACCCTGGTCTACGTCCGCGGCCGCGGCATCGTGCTCAATGAGCCCTCGGTGGTGGCGATCAATCAGAACACCGGCGGGATCCTCGCCGTGGGGGCCGACGCCAAGAAGATGATCGGCCGCACACCGGGCAACATCGTCGCCATCCGTCCCCTCAAGGACGGTGTCATCGCGGACTTCGACACCACCGAGCGCATGCTGCGCTACTTCATCCAAAAGGTGCATCGCCGCCGTCACCTTGCTAAGCCGCGGCTGGTCATCTGCGTTCCGTCCGGCATCACCGGTGTGGAGCAGCGTGCGGTGAAGGATGCCGGGTACGCCGCAGGCGCTCGCAAGGTTTACATCATTGAGGAGCCGATGGCGGCGGCCATCGGTGCCAACATGCCCGTGCACGAACCCACCGGCAACATGGTCGTCGACATCGGTGGCGGTACGACCGAGGTCGCGGTCATCTCGCTTGGCGGCATCGTGACGTCGATCTCGATCCGTGTCGGCGGTGACGAACTCGACAACGCGATCATTCAGTACGTCAAGAAGGAGTACTCGCTGCTGCTCGGCGAGCGCACGGCCGAGGAGATCAAGGTCGCGATCGGCTCGGCATTTCCGATGCCTGACGAGCCCCATGCCGAGATTCGCGGACGCGACCTGGTGAGCGGCCTTCCGCGCACCGTGGTCGTGACGGCAGAAGAGATTCGCCGGGCGATTGATGAGCCGGTGAATGCGATCGTCGACGTCGTCAAGACCACGCTTGACCGCACACCGCCGGAGCTCTCCGGCGACATCATGGATCGCGGCATCGTGCTCACCGGTGGTGGCGCGCTGCTGCAGGGCCTTGACGAGCGACTTCGGCACGAGACAGGTATGCCGATCGTCGTTGCCGAGGATCCGCTCGACTGTGTGGCCATGGGATCAGGCAAGTGCGTGGAGGAGTTCGAGGCGCTCCAGCAGGTCCTCATCTCCGAGCCTCGTCACTAGCCCGGCTCGTCCATGCGTGAGAGTCGCACGACGCGCATCGTGCTCGCGGTCCTCGTGCTCGTCTCCATCACCTTGGTGATCATCGATCTGCGCGGCAGTTCCTCCGGCCCCACGGCGTTCATCCGATCGGCCGGAGCTGCGGTCATGGCACCGCTGGAGCGGGTCTCCGGGGCGATCTTCGGCCCCCTGCTCTCCTTCGGAGATTCCCTCGGGAGTCTCGGGGAGAAGGATGCTCAGATCGCCGACCTGGAGGCGGAGAACGCTCGGCTGCGAGCCGAACTCGATGTCGTGGCAAACGACAAGGCACGGGTCGCCGAGCTCGACGCGCTGCTCGGGCTGGTGGGCAACAACGGCTACGAGACTGTCCCCGCGCAGGTGATCGCTGTGGGTCCTGCTCAGGGCTTCGCCTGGACGGTCACCATCGATGCCGGGAGTCGCGACGGGGTCGAGCCGCAGATGTCGGTGATCAGCGGTGCAGGCCTCGTGGGGCGAACCATCTCGGTCACTCCGACGACCGCCACCGTGCTGCTCGTGGTGGACGCCACATCCTCCGTGGGGGCTCGCTTGGCCGGCACGTCGCAGATCGGCATCGTGTCCGGAAGTGGACGGCAAGACGCGCTGCAAATGCAATTGCTCGACCCGCTCGCGGTCGTGGATGTCGGCGATGTCGTCGTGTCCTTCGGATCGGAGGCTGATCGGCCGTATGCGCCGGGAATCCCGATCGGTACCGTCATCGAGATGCGTGGCACCGAAGGTCAATTGACTCGCTCGGCGCTCGTGCAGCCGTATGTCGACGTGTCCAGGCTGGACATCGTCGGGGTCGTTTTGCGCGTTGATGAGCGGGCGCCTCGCGAGCCCCTACCCATGCCGACGCCTACGCCGAGCCAGGACGACACCACGGCCACTGATGGCACGACGACCACTGATGGCACGACGACCACTGACGAAACGGTCGTCCCGGATGAGACGGCGGTGCCGTAATGGTCGTGCGCCGTGTACTGCTGTGCCTTGTCCTGCTACTCCTCGCCGTCATCTTGGAAGTCACCCTCCTTGCGCCCCTGCCCTTCCCCGGCGCGACCCCACCGCTGGTGCTGGTGACGGTCGCGGCGCTCGCATTTGCCTTCGGTCCGACCACCGGCGCGGTGTGCGGCTTCGTCGGTGGACTGCTGCTCGATGTGGCGCCCCCGGCAGCCGGAACGCTGGGGATCGGCGCCCTGGTCTTGACCGTGGTGGGCTATGCCCTCGGTCGCCTCGGCGACCCCAACGACCGCCCGCTCGTGGTGAGTGTGGGTGGAACCGCGGCCGCAGGTGCGCTGGCGGTCGTTGCTGGCGCCGTTCTGGGTGGGCTGCTAGGCAACCCGCGTACTCAGTGGGGTGAGGTGCCGGGGCTCACGATCACGGCCGGTCTCTACGCCGCCTTCCTCGCCGTCCTTCTCGTGCCGCTGATCCAGCGGCTTGCGCGGCGTCTGGTCCCCGAGGCGTTCTCCCGATAATCGGACACTGAGTACCGCGTCTGGGGGGACTCGGGACGCCCGTCGTCGTACCGTTATGGGCGGACGGTCCCGCAGGGATCTCCTTGGCGTGCCCGATTCCGGGGCACCCCGATCGGGCAGATGGATCAAGGAGGCGTGGTGAGCGATCGCTCCAATATCCGCCTCGTGGTCCTCGGGGTGCTCATCGTGTCGCTCATCAGCACGCTGCTCGCGCGCCTGTTCTACCTCCAGATCGTCGTCGGCGACGAGTACGCCGCCCAGGCGGCCAGCAACTCCACGCGCGAGGTCGTGACACCGGCGGTTCGTGGGCTCATCCTCGATCAGCGAGGCCGCCCCCTGGTCGCCAACCGCACATCCCTGGTGGTTTCCGTCGATCGATCCGTCCTCGCCCGAGAGGAGGATGACGGGGCCGCCATCCTCGAGCAACTTGCGGACACCCTCGGTGTCACCGCCAATTCCCTGTCCGAGCGACTCTTGCCGTGCGGCTCCGAAGGCGCCCCTCCGCTGCCCGTCTGCTGGGACGGCTCGCCCTACCAGCCCGTGCCGGTGGCCAAGGACGTACCGACCGAGACGGCGCTGAAGATCATGGAGCGTCGATCGGAATTCCCTGGTGTGACCGCGCAACTCGAGGCGGTGCGCGAGTACCCCTCGCCGTTCGAGGCCAACCTCGCCCATGTCCTCGGCTACGTCGGCCCGGTGACACAGGAGCAGTTGGATGCGCAGGGCGACTCGCAAGATCCGGCGCGACTGCGTTCGCGCGATCTTGTCGGCCGCAATGGCCTCGAGGCGCAGTACGACGCCGAACTGCGAGGTATCCCGGGGATCACCGCTCTTGCGGTCGATCAGGTGGGTCGAGTCACCGGGACGGTGAGCGAGTCCGACCCGGTCGCGGGCAACTACGTCGTCACCAACATCGACGCTCATCTGCAGGCCGTGGTGGAGACCGCACTTGAGGACGCCGTGCTCCGCTCGCGCGAAGCAGGTGAAATCGCGGACAGTGCCGCCGGCGTCGTCATCGACGTCACGAACGGAGCCGTGCTCGCCATGGCGAGCTACCCGACGTATGACCCGAGCCTGTGGGTGGGTGGCATCTCCAACGCCGATTACGACAAGTTGCTGGCCGACCAGGCCCTGTCGTCCAACGTCATCCAGGGCACCTTCCCCCCGGGCTCGACCTACAAGGTCGTGACGACGGTTGCCGCGGCGCGAGAGGGCTATGACCTCTACGGCACGTATGACTGCCCCGGTGACTACACCGTCGGGTCGCAGCGCTTCCGCAACTTCGAGTCCTCCGCCTATGGCCCCATCACGTTGGAGCGCGCCCTCGAGGTGTCGTGCAACACGGTCTTCTATCGCATGGCCGATGAGATGTGGCTGAAGTCCGGTGGTCTCTATGCGCCGGACGGTGCGCCGGACCCCATCGCCGATGCCGCCGACTCGTTCGCGCTCGGGCGGCGTACGGGGATTGACCTGCCCAATGAGGCAGCCGGTCTGGTGTCCGGCCGCGAGGAGAAGTTGGCGGTCTGGGAGCAGCGACGTGAGACGTGGTGCGCGGATGCGAAGGAAGGCTTTGCCGATCTACGCAAGGAAAATCCCCGACTCGCCGAGTACTACACCGCACTCGCCAAGGAGAACTGCCTCGACGGTTTCCGCTGGCGCAACGGTGATGCGATCAACGCCTCGATCGGTCAGGGCGATACGTCCATCACTCCGCTGCAGTTGGCGATGGCGTATGCCGCGATCGCCAATGACGGGACCGTCTATCAGCCCCAGGTGGCGAAGGCGATTGTGACCAGCGGCGGTGAGGTCGTTCGGCAGTTCGATCCGGTCGTCCGCGGTGAGGTGCAGGCTCCCGAAGGCACCTTTGAGTTCCTGCGTGCGTCGCTCTCCGGCGTCACCTTCGACGGCACGGGAAAGATCCCCTTCGAGGGATTCCCGCTTGATGAGATCCCGATCGCTTCCAAGACCGGATCGGCCCAGGTCTTCGGCGACAAGTCCACGACCGCGTGGTACGCCAGCTTTGCCCCTGCCGACAATCCGCGGTACGCCGTGATCATCATGGTGACGCAAGGTGGCACCGGTTCGGTGACGGTCGGGCCGAGCGTGCGCACGATCTACGAAGCGCTCTTCGGTGTCGTGGATGGCGTTATTGACCCGGCGCAGAGTGTGCTCGTCGGTGGTGAGCCATCGAACACGCTGCCGATCGTGCGCCCTGACGGGATCCCGATCGTTCCGGAGACCGACGCCCCCGCCGACGATCAACCGCCCACCGACACCGGGAACACCGAATGAGCACGGCCGATGCGCAGCGCTTCATCGGCGCCCGTCAGCAGGAGCGTCAGTCATACTGGCGCCGCCTCGACTGGTGGCTCCTCATTGCCGCGCTCACCTTGAGCATTGGTAGTTCGGTCTTCGTGTGGTCGGCCAGCCGTTCTGATCTCGCCGGCGACGATCCGCAGTACTTCTTGAACCGGCACATCATCAACATCGTCATCGGCCTCGTCCTCGCGTTCATCATCTCGAGGTTGGACTACCGACTACTCCGCGCGTACTCACCGGTTTTCTACGGGCTCGCGATCTTCGGCATCCTGCTCGTCTATACGCCCCTCGGTGCGACCATTGCGGGCGCGCGCGCGTGGATCAAACTTCCCGGCGGCTTCACGATGCAGCCATCGGAGTTCGCCAAGGTGGCCATCGTCCTGATCCTGGCGGTGGTGCTCGCGGAGAAGCGTGACGCCGAAACCGAGCCACGCGACCGAGATGTGGCCCTCGCCCTGCTGCTGGCAGCGATTCCCATCGGCTTGGTGCTGCTGCAGAACGACACCGGCACCGTCCTCATCATGTGCACGATCGTGGTCACCATGGTGGCGGTGTCGGGTGCGCGCACCAGATGGGTCGCGGGGCTCTTGGTCGGTGGGGCCACGGCGGCTGTTGTCGCCTGGCAGCTCGGCTTCGTCAAGGACTATCAGATCGCGCGATTGACGTCGTTCGTCAATCCCGATGATGCCGCGTCCACCGCGGCGTACAACGCGACGCAGGCCCGCATCGCCATCGGTGGGGGAGAGCTCTGGGGGAGAGGTCTGTTCCAGGGGCCGCAGACGCAGGGCAACTTCGTGCCGGTCAACGAGAGCGACTTCATCTTCACGGTCATCGGCGAGGAGGTCGGATTCGTCGGTGCGGCTCTGGCGATCGTGCTGCTGAGCATCGTGCTGTGGAGAGGCATGCATGTTGCGCTTGCGGCCCAGGAGCTCTACGGCCGGCTCGTGGCAGCCGGCGTCGTCGCCTGGCTGGCCTTCCAGACCTTCGAGAACATCGGAATGAATCTCGGCATCATGCCCATCACCGGTGTGCCGCTGCCCTTTGTGTCCTATGGCGGCACGTCGATGTTCGCCTCCTGGATAGCCCTGGGCCTGATCGAAAACGTCCGAATACACACCCGGTCATAGTCAAGGGAGTCGGTATTCTCTTCGCCATGTCCCCCGAGTCGGTGTTCCCTGCTCTCGAGACGCTTCTGCCCCGCGTCCAAAAGCCCATTCAGTACGTCGGTGGTGAGGTCAACGCCGTCGTCGCCGACTGGGACGACGCGGACGTGCGGTGGGCGCTGATGTATCCCGATGCCTACGAGGTCGGGGCCCCCAACCAGGGCGTTCAGATCCTCTACGAGGTCCTCAATGAGGCCGACGGCGTGCTCGCCGAACGCACGTACGCCGTGTGGCCTGACCTCGAGGCGCTGATGCGTGAGCACGGTGTCCCTCAGTTCACCGTCGATTCCCATCGACCCGTGGGCGCGTTCGATGTGTTCGGCCTGTCCTTCTCGACCGAACTCGGCTACACCAACATGCTCACGGCCCTCGATCTGGCCGGTATTCCGATCCTGGCGCGCGACCGCACCGACGGTCATCCGCTGGTCGTCGCCGGCGGTCATGCGGCTTTCAACCCCGAACCGATCGCGGACTTCATCGACGCTGCGGTCCTTGGCGACGGCGAGGAGGCGGTCCTGCGCATCTCCGAGATCGTCCGGGCGTGGAAGTCCGCCGGCCAGCCCGGCGGTCGCGATCAACTCCTCGCGGACATCGCCGCTTCCGGGGTCGCCTATGTGCCGGCGTTCTACGACGTCGAGTACCTCGATGATGGCCGTATCCGTCGTGTGGTGCCCGCGCGTTCGGGTATCCCGTGGCGGGTGGCCAAGCACACCGTGATGGACCTCGATGAGTGGCCCTATCCCAAAGCCCCGCTCGTCCCCCTGGCCGAGACCGTGCACGAGCGCATGAGCGTGGAGATCTTCCGCGGCTGTACGCGCGGCTGCCGCTTCTGCCAGGCCGGCATGATCACGCGACCGGTGCGCGAGCGCAGCAAGGTCGGCATCGCCGAAATGGTGGACCGTGGGCTCGCCGCGACCGGCTATGAGGAGGTAGGTCTGCTCAGTCTGTCGAGTGCCGATCACTCCGAGATCGCTGAGGTCACGACCTACCTGGCCGACTGCTACGAGGGCTCGCAGACGTCGCTGTCACTGCCGAGCACTCGCGTCGATGCGTTCAACATTGACCTCGCGAACGAGCTGTCGCGCAATGGACGGCGCAGCGGCCTCACCTTCGCCCCCGAGGGTGGCAGCGAGCGGATGCGTCGCGTGATCAACAAGCAGGTCACCGAGGACGACCTCATCCGCACGGTCGCGACGGCGTACGGCGCCGGTTGGCGACAGGTCAAGCTCTACTTCATGTGCGGGTTGCCCACAGAGACCGACGAGGACGTCCTCCAAATCGCTCGCCTGGCGCGCGAGGTCATCCGCGTGGGCCGCGAGGTCAGCGGCCGCCGAGATATCCGGTGCACCGTCTCGATCGGTGGTTTTGTCCCCAAGCCGCATACGCCGTTCCAGTGGGCAGCTCAACTCGACCATGAGTCGACCGACGCCCGACTCGCCAAACTGCGTGATGCGATCCGGACCGATCGCGAATATGGCAAGTCCATCGGATTCCGGTATCACGATGGCAAGCCCGGCATCATCGAGGGCTTGCTCTCCCGGGGTGATCGCCGAGTGGGCCGCATCATCCGCACGGCGTGGGAGCGGGGGGCCCGCTTTGACGGGTGGAGTGAGCACTTCGATTTCGATCGCTGGGCTCAGGCGGCGTCCGACGCGTTGGCGGACGAGCCGGTCGATCTCGACTGGTTCACCACGCGCGAACGCCAGCATGCCGAGGTGCTGCCGTGGGACCACTTGGATTCCGGACTTGATCGAGAGTGGCTGTGGGAGGACTGGCAGGACGCCATCGAAGAGGTGGGCGTCGAGGACTGCCGCTGGCATCCCTGCTCAGACTGCGGCGTCTGCGATCAACTGGGCACCGAGATCCAGGTGGGGCCGACCGACCTCGGCCTGCCGGAGATTCGCGTGAGCGCACTCGCGTGAGCCGCAAGCCACCTCGCGATTACGTTGCACCGGTCCAACGCTTTCGGCTTCGGTATGCCAAGCGCGGCCGCCTGCGTTTTGCCAGTCATCGCGATTTTCAGCGTGCCTTCGAACGTGCCCTGCGTCGCGCCGGCGTGCCCATGGCCTACAGCGCGGGCTTTAGCCCGCACCCCAAGATTTCCTACGCCAACGCTGCTCCCACCGGCACGGCGAGTGAGGCCGAGTACCTCGAGATCGGCGTCGCGCGGGAGTGCAAGGCCGACGAGCTCCGCGCGGCCATCGACGCGGCCCTTCCGCCTGGCTTGGACATCGTCGATGTCGTTGAGGTCCGCACCTCCGACTTTGCCGCTCGGCTCCAGGCCAGCCGCTGGCGCATCGTGCTCCCGGGACTCACGCCTGCCGAGGTCGCCGGCCCGGTCGCTGAGTTATTGAGCCGCCCCGAGTGCCTCGTGGAGCGACTCACCAAGAACGGCGTTCGCACATTCGACGTGCGCGCTGCCCTTCTCGAGGCGCGCGTGGCTCCTGCGACGGATGGGGCCGATGGCTGTGCGATACTGACCGTGGTCCTTCGGCAGGCGACCCCCGCCGTTCGACCAGACGATGTCCTCGCAGCCCTGCGCAGCGTGGCCCCCGCTCCGGTGGCCGACGGGTGGCAGCAACCGCCACCCCAGGTAACCCGCGAGCAGCAGGGACCGCTCGCCGAGGGCGGAGCCACCGAAGACGTAGTGATCGGTGATCCGCTCGCCGCAGACCGCGAGGCGAACTGAGACTTTCTCGACCCGGGCAACCGGGCGAGCCGGTGAGAGCCCCCGGGCGATCGTCGGATGACACGAGGTCCTGTGCGGCGCTGAGGCGCCCGGGACCGGGAGAGGACGACAGACCGCATGGTCGACACGAACGATGAGCCCACGGGCTCCACAACCCCCGTACGACGTACCCCGCGCAAAGCCGCGACTCGCCCCGCAGGGCCACCCAGTGCGGTGAGCGAAGCAACGACTGCGTCAGCCTCGGCCGAGGGCAAGCCGGCCAAGAAGGCCACGGCGCGTAAGTCCACGGCCAAG
>CAYGMM010000015.1:0-10207 GCA_964351035.1 uncultured Actinomyces sp. | reverse complement strand
GGCGCGTAAGTCCACGGCCAAGAAGACGGCGAAGAAGGCGGATGACGCCCCGGCCTCGGTCGAGGGCAACTCGGCCGAGGGCAAGCCGGCCAAGAAGGCCACGGCGCGTAAGTCCACGGCCAAGAAGACGGCGAAGAAGGCGGATGACGCCCCGGCCCCGGCTAAGGGCAACTCAGCCGAGGACAAGCCCGCGGAGATGAAGGCCGCTCCGGCGGCGACCGCACCGCTGTTCCAGGCGCCCGACGAGGGCGCCCCACAGAAGGCGGAGAAGTCCACCCGCTCCCGCCGATCGTCGAAGAAGGCTGCGGAGCCGAGCGAGGTGGCCGCCGAGGCTCCCGCGGAGGCGTCGGGGTCGGAGTCATCCGCAGAAGCCGACGGTGAGTCGGCGAGCTCGGGTTCGTCCCGTCGACGTCGTCGTCGTGGTGGCCGCGGACGACGCGGTTCGGGCGGATCGGGGGAGCAGGTCGCCGAATCGACGTCAGACACCGAGGCCGAGGAATCCGACGATGCCGCCGACACTGCTGAGGATGCGGGGGATGAGTCGGGGAGCAGTTCCTCGCGCCGTCGTCGACGTCGTCGCCGTCGTGGTCAGGACGCCGGAGTGGATCCGGACGATCCGGAGCGCACGACCGTCCACGTGCGCGAACCCAAGAGTTCGCGTTCGGAGGAGGCCACGGCGCTCAAGGGTTCGGCGCGTCTTGAAGCGAAGCGACAGCGCCGCCGGGAGGGCCGCGATGCTGGCCGTCGCCGCGCACCGATCCTCACCGAGGCCGAGTTCCTCGCCCGCCGCGAGTCCGTGGACCGAGTCATGGTCGTGCGCCAAGCGGGCGACCGTACGCAGATCGCCGTACTCGAAGACGGTGTTCTCGTCGAGCACTACGTCGATCGCGGGACCTCGTCCTCGATGGTGGGCAACGTCTACCTTGGCCGCGTCCAGAACGTCCTGCCCTCGATGGAGGCCGCGTTCGTCGATATCGGCCGTGGCCGCAACGCGGTGCTGTACGCCGGCGAGGTCAACTGGGACGCTGCCGGACTCGAAGGCCAGCCGCGCCGCATCGAGATGGCGCTGAAGTCTGGTGACTCGGTCCTCGTTCAGGTCACCAAGGACCCGGTGGGGCAAAAGGGCGCCCGCCTGACCAGCCAGGTCTCGCTACCGGGTCGCTACCTGGTCTACGTGCCCGACGGCTCCATGACGGGGATCAGCCGCAAGCTGCCCGACACCGAGCGGTCGCGCCTGAAGTCGATCTTGAAGAAGGTCATGCCCGAGGGAGCCGGCGTCATCGTGCGCACGGCGGCCGAGGGCGCAAGCGAGGAGGAACTCACCCGCGACATCACTCGCCTGCAGGCGCAGTGGGAGGACATCGAGAAGAAGGTGAAGTCAGCGACGCCGCCCGCGCTGCTGAGTTCGGAGCCTGATCTCGCGGTGAAGGTCATCCGCGACATCTTCAATGAAGACTTCGCCAAGCTCGTGGTGGCCGGTGGTGAGGCTCAGTCGACGGTTCGTGACTACGTCGGGTCAGTGGCACCGGATCTGCTCGATCGGGTCGAGTCGTGGACCGGGACCAAGGATGTCTTCGCCGAGTACCGCGTCGACGAGCAACTGACCAAGGCGCTTGATCGCAAGGTGTGGCTCCCGTCGGGCGGTTCACTGGTGATCGATCGCACCGAGGCCATGACCGTCGTCGACGTCAACACCGGCAAGTTCGTCGGTCAGGGCGGCAACCTCGAGGAGACCGTGACCAAGAACAACCTCGAGGCAGCTGAAGAAATCGTGCGGCAACTCCGCCTTCGCGACATCGGCGGCATCATCGTCATCGACTTCATCGACATGGTGCTGGAGAGCAATCGCGACCTTGTGCTGCGGCGCCTCGTGGAGTGTCTGGGCCGGGACCGCACCAAGCATCAGGTGGCGGAGGTCACCTCGCTCGGACTGGTGCAGATGACGCGCAAGCGCATCGGCGGCGGCCTGCTGGAGATCTTCTCCACGACCTGCGAGTCGTGTGGCGGCCGCGGCCACCACGTGTCCCTGCACCTGCCCGACGACGGCGGCAACGAGGGTGGCGGCAAGCCAGCCATCGCGAAGGCCGGCAAGCGCAAGGGCAAGGGTGTCGATCCGGCCGACGTGATCGCCAAGGCTGCGGCTGCGGAGGATGCCGAGATCGTGGAGGCCGAACTCGTCGATGAAGCCCCGGTGGTGGAGACCGCCGAGGCCGAGGTCGAAGAACTGGCATCGGATCCGGCCGAGGACTGACCTTTCGCTCGTTCCATCGCACCTGGCACGAATTGTGCGCTGAGAGTGCAGGAAATCGGCATTCTCAGCGCACAATCACTGGGGCGGTCATGGAGGACAAGGGGGCCCCATTCAGGCCCCAGCCCCCGGATTGGCCCCGAGCCGCCCTCATCAGGTAACCTTGCCCGTCGGCGCCGATGCGCCCGAATCGCCCGGCCCCCAGGGTCGGATAGCCCAAGGAGCACCACGTGTACGCCATCGTTCGCGCCGGAGGCCGGCAGGAGAAGGTCGCTGTCGGCGACACCGTCGTCATGGACCGCGTCCAGGCCGAGCCTGGCGCCACCGTGAACCTTCCCGCCCTCATGATCGTCGACGACGGCGCCGTGACCGCTGACCCGGCCAAGCTCGCCGGCGTCTCGGTCACCGCCGAGGTCGTGGCGCACGAGCGTGGCCCGAAGATCCGCATCCTCCGCTACAAGAACAAGACCGGTTACCGCCGTCGCCAGGGGCACCGTCAGGACCTCACCCGCGTCAAGGTGACCGCTATCGAGACGAAGGCGTGAGTCATGGCTCATAAGAAGGGTGCATCGAGCACCAGGAACGGTCGCGACTCCAACGCACAGCGTCTCGGCGTCAAGCGCTTCGGCGGCCAGCTCGTCGGCGCTGGTGAGATCATCGTGCGCCAGCGTGGCACGCACTTCCACCCCGGCTCCAACGTCGGGCGCGGCAAGGACGACACCCTCTTCGCGCTCAGTGAGGGGCGCGTCGAGTTCGGCACCTTCCGCGGTCGCCGCGTCGTCAACGTCGTCGCCGACGCCTGAGTCGTAGCGGTCAGTGGGCCGCCATGACCTCCTTCGTTGATCGCGTAGATCTTCACGCCGTCGCTGGTGACGGCGGGCATGGTTGTGCCTCCGTCCATCGGGAGAAGTTCAAGCCTCTCGGTGGCCCTGATGGGGGCAACGGTGGACGTGGTGGCGACATCATCCTCACCGTTGATCCCAACGTCACCACCCTCATCGCCTTCCATCACCGCCCGCACCATCGCGCGGCCAACGGCAAGCCGGGTCAGGGCTCTCATCGCAACGGTGGCAACGGCGACGACGTGATCCTGCCCGTGCCGGACGGCACGGTCGTCACCACAGCTGGTGGTGATGTGCTCGCGGACCTCACCGGTCCCGGGACCTCGTTCGTGGTGGCGCAGGGAGGCCGCGGGGGTCTCGGCAACGCCGCCCTCGCGTCTCAGCGCCGCAAAGCGCCTGGCTTCGCCCTGTACGGCGAACCGGGAGAGCACCGCGATGTCGTATTGGAGCTGAAGTCCGTCGCCGATGTGGCCCTCGTGGGGTATCCGAGTGCTGGCAAGTCCAGTCTCATCGCCGCCCTGTCCGAGGCTCGACCGAAGATCGCCGACTATCCCTTCACCACGCTCGTGCCGAATCTCGGCGTCGTGACGGCGGGCGATGTGACCTACACGATCGCCGATGTGCCCGGCCTCATCCCTGGTGCGAGTGAGGGCCGGGGCCTCGGCCTGGAGTTCTTGCGCCACATCGAGCGTTGCTCGGTCATCGTGCACGTCATCGACTGCGCATCCCTGGAGACCGAACGCGAGCCGTTGGCCGACCTCGACATCATCGAGGCCGAACTCGCCGCCTACGGGGGCCTGGAGGATCGGCCGCGCCTGGTGGCCCTGAACAAGGTCGACCTGCCGGACGGCAAGGTCGTGGCGGACATGGTGGCGCCGCTGCTTGCCGAGCGCGGGCTGCCGGCGTACGAGGTCTCCGCGGTCAGCCATGAAGGTCTGCGGGCGCTGTCCTTCGCTATGGCCGCGCTCGTGGCGGAGCACCGGGCTGCCCAGGAGGTCATCGTCGCGCCGCGCATCGTCGTGCGTCCGAAGGCCGTTGACGATGCCGAGTTCGAGGTGCGGTTGCAGAACTCGCCGGAGACCGGCGAACCGATCTACCGGGTCACGGGCCCGCGCCCCGAGCGGTGGGTGCGGCAGACCGACTTCAGCAATGAAGAGGCTGTCGGCTATCTCGCCGATCGACTCGCTCGCCTCGGCGTCGAGGACGAACTGGTCAAGGCCGGTGCCACACCGGGAAGCACGGTCGTCATCGGGCCGGGCGATGACGCGGTGATCTTCGACTGGGAGCCCACCATTGGGGCGGGTGACATCGCTGCTCGCGGACCGCGCGGTACCGATCGTCGGTTGGAGGACTGGTGAGCCCGGCTGCAGCCCGGCGATCAGTGGCACAGGCGCGACGAGTGGTGGTGAAGGTCGGCTCGTCATCCCTCACGCGTCCCGGTGGCGGGATTGACGAGGCTCGCGTGGTTGACCTCGTTGGCGCCCTCGCGGAGCGGGCCGGGCGCGGAACCCAGGTCATCCTGGTGTCGAGTGGCGCGATCGCGACGGGCTTCCCGCACCTGGGGTTGACTCGGCGGCCGCGTGATCTGGCCACTCAACAAGCCTCGGCGAGTGTCGGGCAGGGCCTGCTGCTGGCGCGCTACTCGCTCGCCTTCGCCGAGCGGGGTCTCACCGTTGGTCAGGTCCTCCTCACGGCGGATGACACGATGCGCCGGTCCCACTACCGCAATGCCCAGCGCACCTTGGAGCGCCTGCTCGACATGGGTGTGATCCCGATCGTGAACGAGAATGACACCGTTGCCACGGATGAGATCCGGTTCGGTGACAACGACCGGTTGGCGGCGCTGGTGGCGCACCTGGTGCGCGCGGACGCGCTCGTCCTGCTCTCGGACGTCGAGGGGCTCTTTGATGGACCGCCGGGAGACAGTGGCACCCGACTCGTGTCCGAGGTCCGTGACATGTCCGATCTCGAAGCCATCGTCATCGGCGGTGTCGGTTCCGGCGTCGGACTCGGCGGAATGACGACCAAGGTCGAGGCTGCGCGTATTGCGACGGCCGCGGGTATTCCGGTGGTCCTGGCCCAGGCGGCCAACGCCACGGCCGCCCTCGCGGGCGAGCCGACCGGCACCGTTTTCGTGCCGGCCGGACGCCGTACCCCCACCAGGCTTCTCTGGCTGGGTCATGCGAGCACTCCCCAGGGGCGATTGACCCTCGATCCTGGGGCTGTGGATGCGGTGATCAGGCGGCGGTTATCCCTCCTCCCCGCGGGTGTCACGAAGGTCGACGGTTCGTTCACGGCAGGAGATCCGGTGGACCTCATTGACGAAAACGGCCACACGATCGCCCGCGGACTGGTCAACTTTGACTCAGCGGAACTGCCCGAGCTGCTCGGTCGCTCGACCCGGGACCTCGCGCGAGAGCGTGGACCGGCGTACGAGCGGGAGGTCGTTCACCGTGACGACCTCATCGTCTTGGACCGAGGCAGCCAGCAGGCCTAGCCGAAGGGAGCGGCGATGACCACACCGGACATCAGCCCTGCCCCACCCGTGTGGTTCGTGACCGTGACGGTCGCAGGCGATGACGTTGCCGAGAGTGCGATCCGGGAAGGTCTGGAGCGTCTCGCCCACGAACACCCCTTCCTGCTGTCCGGTCGCTATGCGGCCGATCGAGCCGAGGTGCGCTACTGGGAGGAGGGCCCGGACGCCCGTACCGTGATCGACCTGGCCCTGGACCTGTGGGAGGAGCACCGCGGCACCGCGGGCCTTCCGGACTGGACCGTCGTCGGAGTGGAGGTCATCGACCGCGAGACCTTCCATCGCCGCGGGCGTCACGTGGGGAGTGGCCCGGGGCTCATCGCCGCGGGCGGCGTCACCCCCCTGTAATGATCCCCGCGTAGCCTGGTGCCCATGTCGGACGACCGTGACGCCATCGTGGACTGTGCGCGTCGTGCCCGCGTTGCCGGTACGACGCTGCGCTCGCTGACCCGCGACGAGAAGGATGCGGCGCTCCGGGCCTGCGCTACGGCCCTGCGCGCCAACGCCGATCGGATCGTGGCCATCAACCGCCAGGACGTTGACCGGGCTCGGGAGGCGGGGACCGCCGCCGGCCTGGTGGACCGGCTCACCCTGGACGAATCGCGTCTTGAGGCGATTGCTGCGGCACTTGAGGACGTCGCTGAACTGCCCGACCCCGTCGGCGATGTGGTGCGTGGCTACACGCTGCCCAATGGTCTGCAGGTGCGCCAGATCCGGGTGCCGCTCGGCGTCGTCGGCATCATCTATGAGGCCCGACCCAACGTCACCGTGGACGCCGCCGGTCTGTGCCTGAAGAGCGGCAATGCGGCGCTGCTTCGTGGTTCGTCGTCGGCCCAGTCCACCAACGAGGTGCTCGTGGACGTGCTGCGCGAAGCGCTGGTGACGTCCGGACTCCCCGCTGATGCGGTGCAGTTGGTCCCGGGCACCTCGCATGAATCCGTGAAGCACCTGATGACCGCGCGCGGCCTCGTTGACGTCCTCATCCCGCGCGGTGGTGAGGGGCTCATCCGCAGTGTCGTCGAAGGGTCAACGGTGCCGGTCATCGAGACCGGCGTGGGCAACTGCCATGTTTACGTCGATGCCGATGCGGATATCGACAAGGCAGTACGCATCGTCGTCAACGCCAAGGCGCAGCGCGTCAGCGTGTGCAACGCCGCCGAGACCCTTCTTGTGCATGAGGCCATCGCCGATCGGTTCCTCCCGGCCCTCATGGACGCCTTGCGTGAGGTGCAGGTCACGGTGCACGGCGACGAGGTGATGTGCGGATATGCCGAGGCCTCGGGTGCGTCGTACGCACCGGTCACAGACGAGGATTGGGCGGCGGAGTACTACTCCCTCGACATTGCCGCCGGTGTGGTGCCTTCGGTAGACGCCGCACTGGACCACATCCGGCGCTGGTCCTCCGGTCACACCGAGGCGATCGTGAGCGATTCCCAGACCGCCATCCGCCAATTCGTCGCCGGGGTGGACTCGGCGGCCGTCATGGTCAACGCCTCTACGCGGTTCACCGATGGTGGTGAGTTCGGATTCGGCGCCGAGATCGGTATTTCCACGCAGAAGCTCCATGCCCGCGGCCCCATGGGACTGGCCGAACTCACGACCACGACGTACGTCGTGACCGGCGACGGCCACACCCGCTAGGCTGAGCCCAGCATCGACGAGGAGGATCCATGAGCATGCTCGCCGCCGCCATCGTGGCCAGTGAAGAGTCCGGCATGGCCGAGCACGGCGCGACCGTCTCCCCATACGTCTTCGGCGGTGTGGCTCTTGCGGTGCTGGTGGGCCTGCTGATCATCACCTTGATGATCGACGTCGATTGGTGATCGGACGCCTCCTTCGATGCGCATCGGGGTGATGGGCGGCACCTTCGACCCGATCCACCTTGGTCACCTCGTGGCCGCCTCCGAGGTCGCGCACAGGTTCGAACTCGACGAGGTGGTCTTCGTCCCCACCGGCCAGCCCTGGCAGAAGTCACACCGTTCAGTGGCCCCGGCCGAGGACCGCTATCTGATGACCGTCATTGCCACGGCCGCTGACCCGCGCTTCCGAGTCTCGCGCGTTGACGTTGATCGTCCCGGTCCGACGTACACGGTGGACACGTTGCGCGACCTGCAGTCCGAGTTGGGCGATCAAGAGTTCTACTTCATCACCGGCGCCGATGCGCTGGCCGACATCCTCAGTTGGCGCGACACCGACGAGGTTCTTCGTCTCGCGCACCTCATCGGTGTCACCCGACCCGGTCACGCCCTGGTCGACCCAGGCCTTGCACCCGGGCGGATCTCCCTGCTGGAGATTCCCGCCCTGTCTATCTCCTCCAGTGATGTGCGCGCGCGCGTGGCCCAAGGCGCCCCGGTCTCCTACTTGGTGAGCCCTGGCGTCGAGAGTTATCTGCTCAAGCGGGAGTTGTATCGGGAATCACCGTGAGCATCCCGCGTCGGGTGCTCATCGTCATCATCGGTGCGCTCGCCGTTGTCCTCGGCTTCGGTGCGCTGTCGCTCGTCCTCGGCGAGGGTGGCGATCCCACGCCCACACCATCGCCCACGTCGACTCGACCGACGGAGCGGACGCTCCTCCTCCAGATACTCGATCGCGAGAACTACGCGCTCGGCAACTTCGTGCTCGGGATCGAACAGGAGCCGGACGCGACGACGCTGATGGCGATCCCGGCGAGCCTCCTCGTGGGTGTCGAGGACGACACGATGACACTCGGAATGACTCCCGATTCACCCGACACGCTCGCTGCCGTCAAGGGGGTGGAGTCGACGGTCGGGATTCGCATCGACGCCGCGCTGTCGCTGGACCGGCTGGCCTTTGCCGGACTCATCGACGCTGTCGATGGCGTCTGGATCGAACTGCCCCGTGCGGTGTTGTTGCCCGAGATCGGCGAGGCCGATCAGACCCGCGTCCTCGGACCCGGGTGGGTCAAGATGGACGGTCTCGCCGCGGCCGACTACGCCGTACTCCGACTGCCGGGGGAGGGCGAGACCACGCGCCTCGCTCGCGTGCAGCAGGTCCTGCGGCTGGCGCTGGAGGGGCTGCCCCGCAACGCCGAGCGCATGCGCCAACTTCTCACCAGCCTTGGATCGCTCGCGCAGTCGACGGTGCCCACCGAAGAGCTCGTCCCCTTCCTGCTTCAGGTGCGGTGGGATGTCAACTTCGGCGACGCGCGGTACGCCGTTCTCCCTGTCGTGATGGTTCGCTCGGGGATGCGCCCGGCCTCGGTTTTAGCCCCGGAAGCGCCGGCCCTCGTCGCCGAACTATTCCCCGACGCCATCGCTGAGCCGGATGTGACAAGGTGATGCCTCAGGCAACGAGTTGGAAGGTTGGTACACCGTGCCCGCAGCACCCGAGGTAGTGCAGATGGCCCAAGCGGCAGCGGAGGCTGCTGCCGACAAGTTGGCCACCGACATCGTCGCCATTGATGTGAGCGAGCAACTCGTCATCACCGATGTCTTCCTGTTGTGCACCGGTGCCAACGACCGGCAGGTGCGTGCCATCGTCGACGCGATCGAGGAGCGCCTACTGACCTTCAAGGCCAAGCCGCTGCGTCGTGAGGGGGAGAAGGAAGGGCACTGGGTGCTGCTGGACTACGGCGACATTGTGGTGCACGTGCAGATGGCCGAGGAGCGGGTGCACTACGCCCTTGAGCGTCTGTGGAAGGACTGCCCGGAGATCGCGCTCGACATCGACACTGAGCGCTGATGCGCCGCATTGCCATCTGGCGTCACGGCCGAACCCACTGGAACGCCGAGCACCGCTTCCAGGGGCAGAGCGATATCGAGTTGGACGAGCAGGGTCGACGTCAGGCGCGACGGGCAGCGGCCATGCTCGCGAGCATGGCACCGTCTCGCATCGTGAGTTCTGATTTGCTGAGGACCCAGCAGACGGCGGCGCCGCTGGGAGAGTTGACCGGGCTGGCCGTTGAACTCGACGAGCGCCTGCGAGAGACCTACGCCGGCCACTGGGAGGGCATGACCCGCGACGAGATCAAGGCGGCGTACGGCGAGGAACTTGAGCGGTGGCCGGCCGATCCCTATCTGCGCACCGGCATCACCGGTGAGACGCGCCACGAGGTTGCCCTACGCACGGCTGCGGCAATTAGTGAAGCAGTGGACGGCGTACCGGAGGATGGGTTGCTGGTCGTCGTGACCCATGGCGGTGCGGCTCGAGCGGCGATGGGGCAACTCATGGGGCTGCCTCCTGAGCACTGGGCCTCCCTGGGAGTGCTCACCAATTGCGCGTGGTCGGTGCTGTTGGAGAACGGCCCACCGGGTCCGCCGTGGCGCCTGCAGGAGTACAACGCGGGCTCGTTGCCCGAGCCGATCCCGGTGGATGGGGTGTGGCCGGCCGACGATCGTTGAGGGGGTATGCTTACCGGGCTCGTGGGCCGATCACCGGCCCGGCGGGGCTGTAGCGCAGCTGGTAGCGCACCTCCATGGCATGGAGGGGGTCAGGGGTTCGAGTCCCCTCAGCTCCACGTCCGGCGCATCCCACAAGGATGCGCCGTTGACATGTCCGGAGCCGTTTCTCCCGCTTAGCGGGACAAATGGTCGATAGGGCGGCGTCGGGGGCGGTTATCGACCA
>CAYGMM010000014.1:11840-28761 GCA_964351035.1 uncultured Actinomyces sp. | reverse complement strand
CTGCAGGTCGTCATCCAGCACGACCACACCGGCACGCTGGCCCACCGCAAGTGATCCGCGATCGGTCAGCCCGAGCACGGCCGCCGGCGTCGTCGAAGCCGCTATGACTGCGCTGGCGAGAGGTCGACCGGCCAACCGCACCGTACGTCGCAGGGCCCGGTCCATGGTGAGCGTGCTGCCCGCGAGTGAGCCATTACCGGCCAGGCGAGCCACCCCGTCACGCACCTGCACCTCGAGATTGCCGATCCGGTAGTCGCCATCGGCGGCACCGGCCGCCGCCATCGCATCGGTGATGAGTACGCCGCGTCCCTCCGCAGCCGCGAGGGCCAGGTCAACGACGTCGGGTTCGACATGGATGCCGTCAGCGATGATCTCCGGCCACACCCGGTCATCCGAGAGCAGCGCCCCCACCGGCCCAGCAGCACGATGCAGTAGCGGCGGCATGGCGTTGAACAGGTGCGTCGCCACGGACGCCCCAGCATCTATTGCCGTCCGCGTCACATCCGCGTCGGCACCCGTGTGCCCGATCGCCGCGATGGAGCCAGCCGCCACGATCCGCCGGATCGACTCCACGGCGCCAGGCAGTTCCGGGGCGATCGTCACCATCGCAATGCGCCCCTCACCGACGTCAAGAATCCTCGCGACCTCGTCCGGATCGGGCGCGCGCAGCGTCGTCGGATCGTGCGCCCCGCAGTAGTGCTCGGATATCCACGGGCCCTCGAGATGAATGCCGTGGAGTGAGCCCTCGTCGACGTGGGGAATGAGCGCGCGGATCTGGCGTTCAAGATCGTCGTACGTCGCCGAGACCAGGCTGGCGTTCATCGTCGTCGTACCGTGTCGGCGATGCGTGGCGATGGCCCGCTCGATCTGCTCATCATCAGCGGAGGTGAACTCGCCCCGCCCGCCACCGTGGCAGTGGATGTCGATGAAACCAGGGGCAACGACCTCGGTCGTCACCGCCATCGGGTCATCGGATCGGCCCTCGCCCACCTCGGTGATCAGTCCGTCTTCGACACGCACCCAGCCTCGGCCCGGATGTGCGTCAGGCCACAGGACTGTCTCCCCCGCGATCGTCACCGCCATGTCGCGAATCTAGAGCAGGGCGGCGTACGCGGCAGGGCTGATCGGCGACTCGGCGACGCCGATAGGGTCGGGACATCACGTCCGCCCGACGAAAGGTGACCATGCCAACCCTGGCCGACTACCCCACCTACCCGCTCCTGTTCGGACCGTCCCCGGTCCACCCGTTGGAGCGCATGACCGCCGAACTGGGGGGAGCATCGGTGTGGGCCAAGCGCGAGGACTGCAACAGCGGTATCGCGTTCGGTGGCAACAAGACGCGCAAGTTGGAGTACCTGGTCGCCGACGCCCTGGCGCAGGGTTGCGACACCCTGGTCTCGATCGGCGGCGTTCAGTCCAACCACACCCGCCAGGTCGCCGCCGTCGCTGCGCGCGTAGGCCTCAAGTGCGTTCTCATCCAGGAGAGCTGGGTTGACTGGCCCGACGCGGTCTACGACAAGGTCGGCAATATCTTGCTGAGCCGTTTGGCCGGTGCCGACGTACGCCTCGTCAAAGCCGACTTCGGTATCGGCTTCAAGGAAAGCTGGGAGCAGGCGATCGCCGAGATCGAGGCTTCCGGCGGCAAGCCCTATGCGATCCCGGCTGGAGCCTCGGACCATCCGCTTGGTGGCATGGGATTTGCGCGCTGGGCCTACGAGTTGGCCGAGCAGGAGGCCGAGCTCGGCGTCTTCTTCGACACGATCTTCGTCAACTCCGTGACCGGCTCGACGCAGGCGGGCATGATCGCCGGCTTCGCCGTACTCGAGCAGGAGGGTGCGCGCCCGCGTCGCGTCCTCGGCATCGACGGATCGGCCAAGCCGGTCGAGACCCGGGAGCAGGTGGCGCGCATCGCCGCCGACACCGCGGCCCGCATCGGCCTGCAGCGCGAGATCACCCTGGATGACGTTGAACTCGATGAGCGCTTCCACGCGGGCATCTATGGAATTCCGGACGAGACGACTATCGCGGCGATGAAGCGGGCAGCTCGACTCGAGGGGATGATCACCGATCCGGTCTACGAAGGGAAGTCCATGGCCGCCATGCTGCACATGGTCGAGTCCCGCGAGATCGATCCGGGCTCGACGGTGCTGTTTGCGCACTTGGGCGGCCAGCCGGCCCTCAATGGATACAGCGCGCTCTTCAGCTAACCGGTCACCTACGCTGATCCCGTGACGACTCCCCCGCCCATGCCCGAAGGGTGGTACAACGACCCGTTCACCGACCATCTGCAGCGCTATTGGACGGGCGAATCCTGGACCAAGGAGACCCGGCCGCGGCCGGACATGGCGCCCCCGCCGGCGCCGCCCGGTCCACCTCCCGGTCCCGGGCAGCCGCCCGCATGGATGGGGGCGTCCAATCAGCCGACCGGTGACGGCCCACGGATCGTCAACTACCTGATCCCGTCGATCATCGCCCTGCTGTGCTGTGCGTGGCCGCTGGCGATCCCCGCGTTGATCTTCTCGATCAAGTCCAACTCGGCGATGGCCAAGGGTGACGTGGAGGACGCTCGGACGAACTCCAACCGCGCGCGATTCTGGCTGATCCTGTCCGCGGCGCTCGGGGTCGTCGTCTGGATCTACATCAGTTACGTGCTGGCGACGACTGAGACCCCCATCGACCAGGGCAACCTCACCCCCTTCGGGACCTAATACCTTCAGCCGCAGAGGGACTTGATCAGCGGGACCGGATCCTCGTATCCACCGGACCAGCCGTTGGGGCGGACCTCGAGGTGCAGGTGCACCGCACCCGGTGAACCCGTGTCGCCCATGTAGCCGATGAGTTGACCGGCCTTCACCGAGTCGCCGTAGCCGACCAGGATCTTGTCGAAGTGTCCGTAGAAGTACATGCCGCGCGATCCGGTGATGTCCAGGATCATCGCGCCGTTGCTCTGGTAGCCCGAGCGCGTCACGGTGCCGGAGTCGATCGCGTAGATCGGCTCACCGCGCGAGCCCATGAGATCGAGGCCCGCATGCGAGCGACCGCCGGGGCGCGCCGCGCCGAGCCCGTCGCCGTAGTAGAAGTTGGCGACCGGGCAGAACAGGCCCTTGCCGTTGCCACCCGCACCGCCGGAGGAGTTGCCGCCCCCACCGTTGCCGCCACCGCCGCTATTGCCGGACGAACTGCCGCCGGAGTTGCCCCCGGAGTTCTTGTTCTTACCGCTGTCCTTGACACCCGGACCGAAGACCGTGCCGTAGGCCTCGTGCGCAGCAGCGGTCTTCGCCGCCAGGTCAGCGCCGAGCGCCGCCCACGTGTACGTCGCGATGACACCGGTGGTCGGGATGCCGTTGTCGGCCTGGAACTGGCGTACGGCCTTGTCGGTCTTGGGACCGAAGTAGCCGGTCGCGGGCTGCACACCCAGCGCGCGCTGGATCACCGCAACGGACTCGCCGCTATCGGTCTGCTCCAGCACCGGTGGTTCGGCGTTGGTCGACGCGGCCCGGGCGGTCTGCGTCTTCTTCGGCTGCTCGGCCGGGGTCTCCTGGATCTCCGCCGGCTCACCGTCGACGTAGCCATCAGGAGTAGCCGCAGCCGTCAGCGCCTCATCCACGGTCTCGTTGCCGAGGGTCGCCCAGGTGAAGGTCGCCACCTGGCCGGTCGCGGGCAGGCCGACGGACTCCTGGTACTCAACGACGGCCTTGTGGGTCTTGGGCCCGAAGTAGCCCGTGGGCTCGACGTCCAGCATGCGCTGCACGATCGCGACGACGTCGCCGTAGTCACCCTCGCTCACCACCGGGAGTTGCTCGGCGGCGAGGCTCGAATCTTCCGCGGAAGATTCCTCACTGGGGGCGGCCGCCTCATCGTCGGCCTTGGACTTGGCCTTGGTCTCCTTCGCCGCGCTGGACGCGGTGGCCACCGGGCTTGGCGCGTCGGATGCCGGTGTGGTCGACTCGCTGGGCGATGCACCGATCTCCTGCTCGAGACGGTCGGTGAGCGTCCCGGCGGGATCGGCTCCCACGACGGGAGCCTCCGAACTGACAGCTCCGGCATCACCAGAGCGCAGGACGATCGGGGTCACCAGGGCGGCCGCGACGACGGCGAGCGCGGTGGTCACGGTGACGGCAAGACGCCGCTTGCGCTGCTCGGACATCTGGCGCTGACGGCGCTCTCGTGCCTCGAGTCGGGCGACACGATGGCGCAGTCGATCCTCATCTGCCGGGTGCTGGTCCCACATAGGCATGGGAAGATAACAGAAAGGTCACGACTCTGTCACATGCGCCTCTTAAGGCACGTTGGTCCTTGACTGTCACACAAGAACCATCCACAACGGTGGTCTAAGTCGGAATCAGCCGGCCTCGGCGTCGACGGCATCGGCGAAGGCCGCCATGGACGTGAAGATCCAGTCGGGAGTGACGGATGCCGGAGGCTCGGGCGTGGCACCCCAACCGGGATTGTCGTGCCGACGATTGATCCAGACCGTTGGCAGGCCCGCGGACTTCGCGGGCACATGGTCGTGGAAGAGGCTCTGGGCGACGTGCAGCAGTTTGCCCTCACCGATCCCCAGGCGCTCGACCTCTGCGGCCAGCGCATCAAAGTTGCGTGGCGAGGGCTTATACGAGCCGACGTCCTGCGCGGTGATGATGCTGGTGAACGTCACGCCGAGCCGCTTGTTGGAACCCGCGAAGGACTCGCGATCGACGTTGGACAAGATGATGAGCTTGTAGCGCTCGGCGAGCCGGGCGAGTGCTTCTGCCGAATCAGGGAAGGCCGGCCAGTCCGGCACGGATGCACCAAAGCGCTCCGCCTCGGCATCGGTCACCGGGACGCCCAATTCCGCTCCGAGATCCCGCATCGCGCGAGCCAGGATGAGGGGATAGACATCCGCAGGATGCTCCTCCTCCGCGCGCGCTTCATGCTTCGAGTACGCCGTGAGCAACTCCTCATCGCTCATCGTCAGACCATGTGCCTCGGCCCACGGGCGCAGCCCGGCCGCAATGCCGGCCTCCCAGTCAATAAGCGTGCCGTAGCAGTCAAAGCTCAGTGCGTCGAAGTCGGTGAGATTCACAGCGGGCGCTCCATGGTCACAAGGGTCAGGTGTTCTGCGCACTATTAGAGCGACCTCGCCAGGCTGCCCACGCACCGGTCGACCACAGGGCCCACACCACGAGGACCGGCTGCATGAACAGGCGCACAAATCGAGCGGCATCTGAGTCAAGACCAAACGCGCTACGTCCCTCGATGAACTGCCAGATGTTGCCGGGGAAGATGACCACGAAGAAGGCCGCCACAATCCAACCGACCACCGGCAGGTGGCGCTGTCGAGTCAGGATGAGGGCCAAGCCGAGCCCCAACTCCACCACTCCGGACACCGCCACCACAGCCTGTGGCGCCGGCATCCACGGCGGTACCTGGGCGAGAAATTCGTCGGCGGCCACGAAATGGCCAATTCCGGCGACAAGGAGTACGGCGGCCAGGGCCAGGCGAGCCACGATCATGACCCCACGCTTCCACTGCCCCGTACCCCGCGCACATTGGACTTGGCGGTCGGTGCCCCGACTCCTCCCAAATCCCGCGCAACAAAGTGCAACAAAGATGGACTGTGGGTTACCCCTTTGGGACAACCCACAGTCCATTGGCGGTGGCGGTGGGATTTGAACCCACGGTGGAGTTGCCCCCACACACGCTTTCGAGGCGTGCTCCTTTGGCCGCTCGGACACGCCACCGCCGAAGAGGTTACACAGCGCGTGGCGACGGCGCCTCACCGGCGTCGGGCGAAGAAGTCCTTGACCACCTGACCGCACTCGTCGGCCAACACCCCTCCCACTACCTCAGGCCGGTGGCTGAGCCTGCGGTCGCGAAGGACATCCCAGGTGGATCCGGCGGCACCGTAATCGGGATTCCAAGCTCCGAAGACGACCCGATCAACCCTCGCCAGTGCAGCAGCCCCCGCACACATGGGGCAAGGCTCCAGGGTCACCACGAGCGTGCAGCCGGTGAGGTGCGTGTCGCCGAGTGCCACGGCTGCCTCGCGGAGCACCATGACCTCGGCATGGGCGGTCGGGTCCGTGAGTTGCTCGCGGCGATTCGTCGATACGGCGACTACCTCACCGGCGGGACCTAGCAGCACCGCGCCCACGGGTACGTCGTCGGACTCGGTCAACAACGCCTGCCGCGCATACTCAAGGGCCTGTCGCATGGCAGCGACATCTGCCGATCGGAACTGCACCGGACTAGCGATCGAGGGCGTCGAGCAACTCGGCGAACTGATCACCAAAGCCGAGGCGGGCCGCGATGGCTGCGACCTGCTCATCGGGGTAGAGGTCGGGATCGTCGAGGATGAGTTCCATCTCGGTGATGGGCATCCCCATGTCGCTCAGCAGGCCGATGTCGCCTACCGGCTCAATCTCATCGCTCTCGTCATCAGGCATATCGGCGCCGATCATGTCGACGGCGGCCTCGGCAATCGGCCAGTCGAGGGCGGCACCCACGTCGGAGAGGAGCAGTCGAGCGGATCCCTCCGGCATGACGCGTACCGCGAGGAAGAAGTCCTCCACGGCGAGCAGAATCCCCACTGCCCCGCGATCGGCGACGAGTTGGCGAAGGGTGCCGACAAGGACATCCATGGACTCGTTGGCTTTCGGGGGCAGCGGCGCGAGAGACCAACGGCCGTTCTCGCTCCATGCTGCAACAGCGATATCGATGCCGACCTCGTCGTCCACTGCCACCTCCCTCGCTCACGCCCCGTCCTACGAATGGTGACACGACCGGGACCGTCCGCGAGAGTGGATTGGACCGATACGCTGCCCAGATGCGCACACTCGTCGTCGATCACCCGCTCGTAGCCCACAAACTCACCACCCTGCGCGAGGACACCACGGAGTCGTCGACCTTCCGACAGCTCGTCGAAGAGCTCGTGACGCTGCTCGCTTACGAGGCCACCCGCGACCTGCGCGTCGTCCCCGTCGACATCACGACGCCCGTCGCCCCGACGACCGGCGTTCACATTGCCCGCCCCCGACCTCTCGTCGTCCCCATCCTGCGCGCCGGCCTCGGCATGCTCGAGGGCATGACGCGGCTGATGCCGACCGCGGAGGTGGGCTTCCTCGGCATGGTCCGTGACGAGACCTCCCTGGTGGCCTCGACGTACGCCGATCGGATCCCGCACGGTCTCGAGGGCCGGCAGGTCTTCGTCCTCGATCCGATGCTTGCCACCGGTGGCACCCTCGTGGCCGCAATCGACCTGCTCCTCGAGCGGGGCGCCAGCGATGTCACCGCCATCTGCCTGCTGGCGGCCCCCGAAGGACTCGAGCGACTCGAGCAGGCGTACGCCGACCGACCCGTGGATGTCACCGTCGTGACCGCGGCCGTGGACGAGTGCCTGAACGACAAGGGCTACATCGTTCCGGGCCTCGGCGATGCCGGCGACCGCCTCTATGGCGTGGTCTAGTCCGGCCCGATTGCTCGACTACCGATTGGTCAGCTGATGCGCAGCCCGCTCGCCTACGTCCGCGGAATCCGCCGACCTGAGGCCTTCCACGGCCACGGCGTAGAAAAGGACTTCTTCGAGGGCTGGTACGTCAAGGCCGTTGACGCGCGACAGGACGCCCGATGGGCCTTCATCCCCGGGGTCTTCCGTGGGCGCGATGGCGACACGATTACCGACGAGGCCTTCGTCCAGGTCTTGGACGGAGCGACCGGTCGATCCTGGTATCACCGGTATGAGGTGAGTGAGTTCACCGCGTCTGCCGACGATTTCGACGTCCGCGTGGGGCCCAACACGTTCAACCGGTCCGGACTGCACGTGGACCTGCCCGGGGTCAGCGGCGACATCGCGTTCACCACACCGTTTGAGCCGTGGCCGGTGACGTGGCGACGCCCGGGGATCATGGGGCCGTATGCCTGGGCCCCGCTGATGGAGTGCTATCACGGCATCGTCTCCTTCGGTCACGGCCTGGACGGCGTACTCGTCGCCGACGGAGTCGCGCAGGATTTCGTCGGCGGCCGGGGGTACATCGAGAAGGACTGGGGGCGTGCCTTCCCTGCCGGCTACGTGTGGCTGCACTCCAATCACCTCGCCGGTGAGCCGGACGCCTCACTCATCGCGTCGGTGGCGATCATCCCGTGGCTGCGCTCGTCGTTCCGCGGCTTCATCGTGGGCCTGCGGATCCATGACCGCGTGCATGCCTGGTCGACGTACAACGGGTCGCGCGAACACCGACTGCAGATTGACGAGTCACACGTCCGGTGGAGTCTCTCCGGTCCGTCGGGCCTGCTGGAGATGTCGGCCGAGCGCACGCGCGGCGGCCTCCTCCACGCGCCGATCCGGACGCGCATGCATGAACGAGTGGAGGAGACGCTGGACGCGACGGTGCAGGTGCGCGTGACGGCGCCGAGCGGTCGTGTGGTCGTCGACACCGTCGCCACCAGCGCAGGCCTGGAAGTGCACGGTGACCTCGAACGACTTCTTGCCGTGGGCACACGCTGAACTCACGCCGGCACCGTGGGAGAAATGGTCGATAATCGCCCACCGCTTGCCGCCGTCGACCATTTGTCCCGCTAAGCGGGAGAAACGGCACGGGGGTTAGAAGGGGTTGTCGTCGTCTCGGTCGGCGAGGATCTGCGCCACCACCCGCATCATCATCGCCGCCGCAAGGAAGAGCCCGGCGAATCCGATGATGCGCATCGGATTGGCCACCGTGTCATTGCCCTCCATGCCAGCCGCGATGAGCAGCAGACCTGAGCCGAGCAGACCGATCACTCCGATCACGGTGAAGAGCACCTGATTGACCCAGCGCTCCATGCGCTTGCCATCGGGGCCCTCGAAGCGATCGACCCGCATGGTGAAGCGGCCCGATCGTGCCTGCAACGCAAGGTCCTCCGTCAGCTGCGGCATCGACCGCAGTGCCGGCAGGGCGCGGACGAGTTCCTTGGTGATCTGATCGCGCGGATTGAGCTCGGACTCCTGCACGATCCGACCCATTCGTGCTTGCGCCGCCGGGCCCATGCGGAAGGTCGGATCGACTGAGCGCAGCGTCCCGTCCAGCGTCAGGATCGCCCGCGCCAGGAGAGTCAGCGCAGGTGGTGCACCCACACCGTGCCGGTTGAGCACCCGGATGATCTGCGTGATCGCCGCCGGATCGAAGCCCCCACCCTGCACGTTGGTGAGGACAACACCGATGTCGAACTCGAGACTGGAAATATCCAGACTCTCGCCCTCATGCCCGGCGATACGACGTACGGCGCGCGCCAGGATCGACGGATCGCGCATCGTGAAGCCGATGGCCATCTGCTGCAGACCTTCGAGCGTGACCGGATCGATCATGCCGACCGAGCCGAAGTCGATGAACCACAGCGTGCCCTCGCGGTCGATCAGGACATTTCCCGGGTGCGGGTCCGCGTGATAGACCCCATCGCTCAGTATCTGCGCGAGGAAGGAGTCCATGAGGTTGTTGGCCAATTGAACGCGCGGCACTCCGGTGGCGTTGACCGCGGGC
Organism: uncultured Actinomyces sp.; assembly: GCA_964351035.1. Lineage (GTDB taxonomy): Bacteria > Actinomycetota > Actinomycetes > S36-B12 > S36-B12 > Mxb001. The sequence continues at coordinate 19,270 of CAYGMM010000014.1, read as the reverse complement.
GCATCCGATACCGGTTCACCCACCACCTCGTCCATGACCAGCAATCGCTGCGTCGTCAGATCTCGGTAGATCTCGGGGAAGGCAACCCCCACATCGTCCGCGCGGGCTGCGCGCATCAGGGCGTTGTTCGACGCCTCGCGCGTGAAGTCCAATTCATCCCGGATCCCCGCCACGAGCTCCTGGGCAATGCGTACGACACCCATGCGGCGTGCCTGATCCGAACGTCGTTCAACCTTGCGGGCGGCCCAGATCAGGACACGGCCGTCAATGTCGACGCTCTGCTCGATTCCGGGTCGCTGCACCTTCACGATGACGCGACGACCGTCGAGGAGGGTGGCACGGTGCGTCACTCCGATGGACGCCGCGGCCAGCGGTCGATCGTCGAACTCGCTGAAGACCTCATTGATCGGCATGCGCAGTTCGGACTCCACGACGGAGCGCACCACCTCCGGCGGCAAGCCCGGGACCGACGTGCGCAACTCGCTCAACTCGTCGATGAAGGTGGCCGGCAGCAGGTCATCACGCGTCGAGGCGATCTGGCCGAACTTCACCAGCATGCCGCCGGCTTCCTCAATTGTTTCGCGGACGCCGTGCGCCGTCTCGGGCGACACAAGTTCGGCGCGCGAGGCCAACCGCCTTCCGATGAGCCCGTTGTGGCGGGCCGCCCGCGTGATCTGCAGCAGGCGCCGCGTGACCTCGATTCGGATGCGCAGGGCGGCCAGGGGACGCCGGCGACGGCGACCGTGACGAGGTCGCAGCATCGCGTCGATGATGAGGCTGACCACGAGCGAGACGATGAGCGCGTAGATCACCCAGCCGATGCCCAACTGAAGGGTGACCAACGGGTCGTTCTCGACGTCGAGTTCGACATTGCCCTGGATCTGCACGGCGAGCAGCACGGCGCCGCCGACGAATCCGGCGATTCCAGCCGCGAGGGAACGGATGCGTCCGCGGCGCACGTCGAGGATCCGGCCAGCGAGCCAGCCCATGAAGAGCGACACCAGGAAGATGAAGAACAGGACGACGATGAAGTCCCAAATCGAGCCGTCACTGGTGATCATGGGCCCATGCTCTCAGAGTCCCCATCGGTCCGACCCCCATTGGCCCGACCCCCATGGGGATGTTCGCGCACCCAGTCCTCATAGGCCGCGACCGCCGTGGGCAGGGTCGGATAGAAGTGGTCCTGGCCGATGGTGGCCGCGACGCCGTGGCGCTGCATCTCGACCACCAGCTCGGACTTGGCCCGGACGACGGCGACCACCACACCGTGCCGATGGCAGCGGTCCACGAGAGCGGCCAGGGCGTCCAGGCCGGTGAGGTCGACTTCGATGATGCCCTCGACGTTGAGGAGCAACCAGCGCGCCGCAGGCTCGGACTCCTGGACCGCCTGCCAGGCACGCCGCTGGAAGTCCTCGGCATCGGCGAAGAAGAGTGGCGAGTCGTACCGGAAGACGACGAGTCCGGCGACCTGCTTGGCCTGCGGGTAGTCGCCGATGTCGTGCCAGCCGGGCACCCCGGCCGGTTGACCGAGGACGGCGGCGTGTGGGCGCGCCACCCGCAGCAGCAGATCGATGACCGAGAGGCCCACCGCGATGAGGATGCCGTAGAGAACGTCGACGAGAAGCACGCCGAGCGTCGCCGAGACGGCCAGCAGGAATTCGCGCAGTCGGAAGCGGAAGAGCCGCCGGAACTCACCAAGTTCGACCAGTCGCGTGGCGGCGTAGATGACGACGCCACCGAGTGCAGCCACCGGGAATGCTGCGAGCACACCGCTGAAGACCAGCAGGATGCCGATCACACCGGCTGACGCCACGAGTGTGTGCAACTGTGTCCGCGCGCCAGCAGCCTCGGCCACCGCGACGCGGCTCGCACTCGAACTCACCGGGTATCCCCGCACCGCCGATACCGCGACATTGGTGAGTCCGAGCGCGAGGAGTTCCTGGTTGTTGTCGATCCGGTGACCGTTGTGTCGGCTGAACGCACGTGCGGTCAACATGTTGTCGGCGTAGGCCACCACCAGAACGCCGAGTGCCGGGAGAATCAGGGAACGCACGTCGGTCAGACTCAGCCCGGACCAGCCGAGACTCGGCAGATCGGATGGCACACGGCCGATGGTCGTGATCTCGATACCGACGTTCGCGAGCACGACGGTGACCCCCGCTGCCAGCAACACCACGATGAGGACGACGGGGATGCGCGGCAGGCGCGGCGCCAGGATCAACAGTAGGAGCGCCACCGCCACACCGAGGGTCGCGTCCGGGATATTGATGACCGACCAGTCGGTGCTGGCCCAGGAGGTGACCTGCTGGATGAGGGTGTCGCCCGCAGTGTCGACACCGGTGAGCCGCTCGACCTGGCTGATGACCATGATCACCGCAATGCCGGCCATGTAGCCCACCAGCACCGGGCGCGACAGCAGATCGGCGATGACACCGGCCCGGACCGCCCAAGCGATCAGGGCCAACACCCCGACCATCAGGGCCAGGAGGGCGGCCAGGGATGCGTAGCGCACCGGATCGCCACCCGCCAAGGGGGCGAGCGTGGCCGCCGTGAGGAGCGCGGTCGTCGATTCCGGACCGACGGACAGCAGACGCGACGTCCCGAAGACGGCGTAAACGACCATGGCAACGACGACGGCCCACAGTCCGATCTGCGGCGGCAGTCCGGCGAGTGATGTGTACGCCATCACCTGGGGCACCAGGTAGGCAACGAGCGTGACGCCGCCGATGACGTCGCCCCGCAGGTGGCCGCGGTCGTAGTGCCGCAGGGTCTCCCACCCTGGGACCAGCCGATGGACGGACGAGAGCACGATCCCACGGTAGGACACGCTTGTGATCAGGCTCACGAACTCTGACGCCTTGTTTCAGGCCGCGGACACCGGGCGGCAGCATGGAGGACATCGGGGCGCAACATCCCCGTGGAATATCTAACAAGCGCCGGCCCCACCCATCGCCGGCACAAGGAGGAATCGTGTTCGGCTCGACCCCCGCTGAGCGCACACCGGTGACCCTGTCCGGGACCTGGTTCGGTCGCATGGGCCTGCGCCCCTACGAACTGCTCGGACTCACCACCCCGGTCACCCCGACGCCCATCTCCGGCCGTCGCGAGTCGCTGCCGTTCCGTCGCATCGCCGCCTAATCCGGTAGCGCCCGCGCGCTACCCTCAGGTGTGACAGGACTGCTCCGGACCTACCTGGCTCCGCATCGCGGAGTCCTGGTCCTGATCGCCGGACTTCTGCTCATCCAGGCACTGGCAAACCTGCTGCTGCCCAGCCTCAACGCCGACATCATCAACGACGGCGTCATCACCGGGGACATCGGCTACATCATCCGTACGGGCGGCATCATGCTCGCCGTATCGGTCGCTCTGGGCATCTCCTCAATCATCGCCGTCTACTTCAGCGCGCGGACGGCGATGCGCGTGGGCCGTAGCCTCCGCTCAGATCTGTTCCGTCGCGTGGAGTCGCTGTCACTCGCCCAGATGAACGAACTCGGCGTTCCCTCACTGATTACGCGCAACACGAACGACGTGCAGCAGGTCCAGATGCTCATCCTGGTGGGCCTCACCATGATGGTGCTGGCTCCCGTCATGGCCATCGGCGCCATCATCATGGCCATCCGCGAAAACGTCCAACTCTCACTGCTGCTCCTCGTTGTCGTGCCGCTCATGCTCATCGTCATCGGGGCCATGGTCGGCCGAGCCATTCCGCTCTTCCGCTCCATGCAGGCCAAGATCGACCGGGTCAATCAGGTCCTGCGGGAGAACCTCACCGGTATTCGCGTGATTCGCGCATTCAACCGGACCCGCTCTGAGGAGTTGCGCTTCGAGGACGCGAACGACGACCTCACACGCACGGCGCTCAAGGTGACGCGGCTGTTCGCCCTGGTCCTTCCGCTCCTCATGCTGATCATGAATCTGTCGTCGGTCGCGGTCCTGTGGTTCGGCGGTCACCTGATCGCCGACGGCAGCATGCCCATCGGCAACCTCACCGCGTTCCTCGCGTACATCCTGCAGATTCTCTTCTCGGTCATGATGGCCGTGATGACCTTGATGATGGTCCCCCGTGCGGCGGCATCATCGGATCGCATCATGGAGGTGCTCGACACCGAGCCCGCCCTCCTCGAGCCGACCGGTCCGACCCCCGCGTTCACCGAGCCACCCGGGATCGTCCGTGTGGAGGACGCCGCGTTCGCCTACCCGGGGGCCGAGCAACCCGTCCTCAAAGGCATCAACGTCGCCTTCACCCCCGGCACCACCACGGCCATCGTCGGCGGCACCGGATCGGGCAAGACCACCCTCATCAATCTCCTCCCGCGCCTTGCCGATGTCACCGCCGGACGCGTCACCGTCGGCGGCGTCGACGTACGCGTCATCCCCCAGGAGGATCTGTGGCGACACTTCGGCCTGGTCCCGCAGAAGGCCTTCCTCTTCAGTGGCACCATCGCGAGCAATATGCGCCTCGGCGCAGCGCAGGCCACGGACGAAGAGATCTGGGCCGCGCTCGAGATCGCCCAGGCCGCTGACTTCGTACGGGCTTTGCCCGAGGGCCTCGAGGCACCCGTCGATCAGGGCGGCGCGAACTTCTCCGGTGGCCAGCGCCAGCGCCTTGCCATCGCTCGCGCCGTGGTACGCCGACCGGAGATCTACGTCTTCGACGACAGTTTCTCCGCACTGGACTACACCACCGACGCGCGTCTTCGGGCGGCACTCGCTCGTTCGATGGGCGACGCAACGGTGATCGTGGTGGCCCAGCGCGTCAGCACCATCACCGGCGCCGATCAGATCATCGTGCTCGACTACGGCCGTGTCGTCGGTGTAGGCACACACGACGAGCTTCTCGAGCAGTGCGAGACCTACCGCCAGATCGTGGACTCCCAGGCCCAGGCGGGTGTGCGATGAGCGCACAGAAGCCCGAGATCATGCCGGCTCGTCGCGGGCCCTTCGGTGGTGGTGGCGGCCCGGGTATGGGCATGGCCCCGTCGATGGAGAAGGCGCACGACTTCAAGGCATCGATCCGGCGCCTGCTCACACTGCTCGCACCTGAGCGAGGCATCGTGCTCATCGTCCTCGCCCTCGGCTCTCTCAGCGTCTTCCTCATGGTGCTCGGGCCGAAGATCCTCGGCAACGCGACCAACGTCATCTTCGACGGCATCTTCTCGCAGCAACTTCCAGCAGGGACGACGCAAGAGCAGGCGGTCGCCCAACTGCAGCAATCCGGTCAGGGCCAGCTTGCCGAGCTCGTCGCCTCCTTGACGCTCACCCCCGGCCAGGGTGTGGACTTCGCCCTGCTCGGCCGCTGGTTGGCACTCGCTGTCGTGGTCTACGCGCTCGGTTCACTGCTGTCGTGGGCGCAGAACTACCTCATGGCCGGTGTCACGCAACGCACGATGTACCGCCTGCGTGAGGATGTCGACGCCAAACTCGGCCGGCTGCCACTGCGCTACTTCGACTCCACCCCCCGCGGCGATCTGCTCAGCCGCGTCACCAACGACATCGACAACATCACGATGACGCTCCAGCAGACGCTGACACAGTTCATCACCGCCGTACTCACGGTGATCGGCGTCCTCGCCATGATGGTGTGGATCAGTCCACTCCTCGCGATCATCTCCATCCTCACTGTGCCAGCAACCCTCGGCGCGACCATGCTCATCGCGCGCCGATCCAAGCCCCACTTCGTGAACCAGTGGAAGTGGACCGGCGCGTTGAACTCCACGGTGGAGGAGACCTACACCGGCCACGAGATCGTGCGCGTCTTCGGTTACCGCGACCGCGCGTACGAGACCTTTGAGGAGTCGAACGAGCGGATGTACCAGGCGAGTTACCGCGCCCAGTTCATCTCGGGCATGATCCAGCCCGCTTCGATGTTCATCGCCAACCTCAACTACGTCGCCATCGCGGTCTTCGGCGGGCTGCGCGTGGCCAGCGGGCAGATGTCGCTCGGCGACGTGCAGGCCTTCATCCAGTACTCGCGCCAGTTCACTATGCCGATCACGCAGATCGCGAGCGTGACCAACCTCCTGCAATCCGGTGCCGCCTCCGCCGAGCGGGTCTTCGCACTCCTCGACGAGCCCGAGCAGGAGCCCGAGCCCCGCGACCCAAAGACGATCCCGGCTCCGGCCCGCCGCGTCGACTTCGAGCACGTCGACTTCCGTTACGTCCCGGACAAGCCGCTGATCCAGGACCTCACCTTCCACGCCGACCCGGGTCAGACCGTCGCGATCGTCGGTCCCACCGGAGCGGGCAAGACCACCCTGGTCAATCTGCTCATGCGCTTCTACGACATCGATAGTGGCCGCATCCTTATCGATGGTGTGGACACTCGAGACGTCACGCGCGAGGACGTGCGCTCCTGCTTCGGCATGGTGCTGCAGGACACCTGGCTCTTCGAGGGCACCGTCTACGACAACATCGCGTACGGCGCCGCCGATCCGACCGAGGACGACGTACATCGCGCGGCTCGCGCGTCGTTCGCCGAGCACTTCATCCAGACCCTTCCCGAGGGCTTCCAGACCCAACTCGCCGAGCAGGGCGCCAACATCAGTGCGGGCGAGCGACAGCTGCTCACCATCGCCCGAGCGTTCCTCGCTGACCCGGCAATCCTGATCCTCGACGAGGCAACGAGTTCGGTGGACACCCGCACCGAAGTGCTGCTGCAGCGCGCCATGGCGGAGTTGCGCCGCGGCCGGACCAGCTTCGTCATCGCCCATCGGCTCTCGACCATTCGTGATGCCGATCTCATCCTGGTGATGGAGAACGGCCGGATCGTCGAGCAGGGTTCGCACGAGGAACTCATCGAGGCGGGCGGGGCCTACCGGGACCTTTACGAGAGCCAGTTCACCGCGGCCTTCGAGTAGGTCGTGGCAAGGTGGTGCCATGAGCCGAACGCCGCTGACCCCGCGCCACTGGAATCCCCCGACCGACGCCGGTCTGCGCGGCCCGTTCGCCGCCAACGAGGCGCTCGCCCACGTCGAGGTGCTCCCCGTGCCCGGAGCCGGGGCCGAGGACGTTGCCGTCGCTGATGACGGTCACCTCTACACCGGCACCAGGGAGGGTTACCTCCTACGCGTCTCCCCCGACGGCCGCCATGTCGAGCGCTTCGCGCAGACCGGTGGTCGACCGCTCGGCATCGAGGTGCATCCGGACGGCTCGATCATCGTGTGCGACGCCCATCGCGGACTGCTCCAGGTGGATACGACGAGCGGCGACATCACCGTCCTGGTCTCCGCGATCAACGGCGTCCCCATGCGCTTCACCAACAACTGCGACATCGCGGCCGATGGATGCATCTACTTCAGCGACTCCTCCCTTGTCTTCGGCATCGACGAGTTCAAGGGCGACCTCATCGCGCACACCGGCACGGGTCGACTGCTGCGATTCAATCCCGACGGCACTATCGACGTCCTCCTCGAGGGTCTCGACTTCGCCAA
>CAYGMM010000014.1:0-11740 GCA_964351035.1 uncultured Actinomyces sp. | reverse complement strand
TACGTCACCGGGGTTCGCGAGCATCAGGGGCGGCTCTACCTCGGCAGCCTCGTCGAGTCTGGGATCGGCGTGGTCGATTCGCCCGTGTGACACACACACGTAACACGTAGGTGCTAGACCTACCCCGTGACGACCGTGACCGGGGTGACGCCGTACGACGAGATGTACAGCGGTGGGGTCCCCCGTGATCGCCAGGACGAACTACACCGCGTTCTGTCCGGAATGACCACCGAGGAACTGCACGATCGGGCCCGACTGCGCGACGCCTACCTCGACCGCAACGGCATCACCTTCACCCTCGGTGAGCGTGAGCGCCCCCTCCCCATGGATCTCATCCCCCGCGTCATCACCCCGCCGGAGTGGGCCACCATCGAGGCTGGCGTGGTGCAGCGCATTCAGGCGCTCGAGACCTTCCTCGCCGATGTCTACGGAGCGGGCCAGGTGCTCGCCGACAACATCGTGCCGCGGCGACTGGTCACGACCTCCACCCACTTCCATCGTCAGGCATGGGGGATCAACCCGCCCAATGGCGTACGCATCCACGTCTCCGGGATCGACCTGATCCGCGACGAAGCCGGGCAGTTTCGGGTGCTTGAGGACAACCTGCGCAACCCCTCCGGTGTCTCGTACGTGCTGCAGAACCGGCGCACCCTCGCGCACGTCCTGCCCGAGGTCTTCGCCGGTCACGTTGTGCGACCGGTGGCGGAGTACCCGGAACGTTTGGAAGAGGCGCTGCGTCTGGCCGCACCGGTGAGTGACCCCGTCGTGGTGGTTCTGACGCCGGGCGTGCACAACTCCGCGCACTACGAGCACGCCTTCCTCGCCCGGCATATGGGTGTTGAGCTCGTCGAAGGTCGCGATCTGTATTGCCGTGACGACCGGGTGTGGATGCGCACGACGCTGGGGCCGCGCCAGGTGGATGTGATCTATCGACGTATCGACGATGACTTCCTCGACCCGGTGCACCTGCGCCCCGACAGCGTCCTCGGTATTCCCGGCATCCTCAATGCAGCCCGCGCGGGCAACGTCACCATCGCCAACGCCGTGGGCAACGGTGTCGCCGACGACAAGGCGATCTACCCCTACATCCCGGCTCTGATCGAGTACTACCTCGGCGCTGAGCCGATCCTGCCGAACGTCGACACCTATGACCTCGCCGATGCCGACCTACGCGCGTGGGTCTTCGACCGCATCGAGACGATGGTCGTCAAGCCGAGTGATGCCTCCGGCGGGTACGGACTGCTCATGGGTCCGTCGGCATCCGAGAAAGACATTGAGGCGACGAAGGCCGCCGTCGACGCCGACCCACGCGGCTGGATCGCCCAGCCGGTGGTCACCTTCTCCACCTGCCCCACCGTCGTCGATGGCGGCGTCATCGAGCCACGTCACGTCGATCTACGTCCCTTCGCCGTCAACGACGGCAATGAGATCTACGTCCTGCCCGGTGGCCTCACCCGCGTCGCGCTCCCGTCGGGAAGCCTGGTGGTCAACTCCAGCCAGGGCGGTGGCTCCAAGGACACCTGGGTCCTCGACACCGGTGCACCGGACCACCGACCGCGACCCCGACCCGTCCCGCGCGTCGCCGTCGACGCCGACCTTCCCGCGCGGAGCGAGGCCCCCCGTACGCATGACGAGAGGCTGCAGCAGCAGGAGCGGCAGCAGCAGCAAAGCGGGCCGGTGACGCCATGCTGAGCCGTATCGCCGAGTCGTTCTTCTGGATCGGCCGCTACGTCGAGCGCGCACACGCGACCGCCCGGCTCCTCGCCGAGCACCACCAACTCATGGTCGAGGAGTCGAGCGTCCCCGAACCCGTCGCCTGCCAGTTGCTGCTCGATGCGCTGTCGCTGCCCGGTGCCGACGTGACGACCGGATCCGCGCTCGTTCGTCAGGTCACCGGCGAAGCCGGACGATCATCGACGGTGGCCGGCGCGGTCGCCGCCGCTCGAGAGAATGCGCGCGCCGTCCGCGACGTCCTGCCCACGGAGGTCTTCGAGGCGCTGAACGCCGCCCATCTGTCGGTCGTACGCGGGTTGGCTCTCATGGATAGCCCGGGCGCGGCCCTGCATCGCGTCGTCGAACGGCTTCTCGTCGTACACGGCGTGATCGCGTGGGCCATGCCACGTGATGAGTCCTACCAGTTCTTCGTGCTCGGTCGTTCATTGGAGCGCATCGACATGACCGCGCGACTCCTTGCCGTGCAGCACGACCGCTTCTGGCCGGAGACCGGACCGGTCGCCACTCTTCGCTCGGCGGCCGCGCACTCGGCGTATCTGCGACACGGCGCGGTTGACGGTGACGGGGTGCGCGAGTTCCTCGTCCTCGACCGTGACTTCCCGCGCTCCATGCGACGCAGCGCGATGGAGGCGGAGGATGCCGTGCGCCAGCTGCTGAGCCTCGGCGCCGGTGGTGGCACCCCGCTCCTGCGCGAGGTCGGCATGCTCCGCTCCCGACTCGAATTCGCCGTACACCCGACACCGGAGGTCGTGGATCACCTCGCCGAGGAGGCTCGCGTCTCGGCGATGGTCGCTTCGGACACGGCCGACGCATCGTTCTTCCGCCAGTCCGGCACCGTGGTGTGGAGCCACTGATGGGTCCCGTTGTCGAGCCCGGTGGTGGTCGCCGCCTGCACATCCGGCACAGCACCGGCTACCGCTACGCCGGTCCCGTGGAGGCCAGCTTCAACGAGGTCCGCATGACTCCGGAGAGCCGCGAGGGTCAGTACCTCATCGCTCACTCACTGCATGTCGTGCCCAACGCCGCGGTGTCGTCGTACGTCGACTACTGGGGTGCCCATGTGGAGTCCTTCGACGTACACGAGATGCATGAGCAGCTCGAGGTTGTCGCGGAAAGCACCGTGGACACACCAGCGTCACGGGAGATCGACAAATCCGTCTCCTGGGAGGCGGTCCTCGCGCCGGACGTCCAGGACCGCTGGGGCGAGTACCTCGTGCCCACGCGCTACGTCGACCTCCAGATCGATGACGACGCCCGAGGGGCCCTCGTCGGGCAATTGCGACGGGAGGCGACTCCGCGGGACGCGGCACTGCGCCTGGTCGATGCGGTCGAACAGCACCTGACGTACTCACCCGGCGCGACGTCGGTCTACACAACCGCCGGCGAGGCGTGGCTGGCCGGTCACGGCGTCTGCCAGGACTTCACGCACGTCACGCTGTCGCTGCTCCGCAGCCTGTGCATCCCGGCCCGCTATGTGAGCGGCTACCTGCACTCGGTCGATGAGGCACCCGGGCAGACCGTCATGGGCGAGAGCCATGCCTGGGTCGAGTACTGGGATGGCGACTGGCACAGCGTCGATCCGACGAACAACCGGCTGGTCGGTCCCGCCCATGTCACGGTGGCGCGCGGTCGCGACTATGCCGACGTCCCTCCGCTCAAGGGCATCTATGCCGGCGGCGCGAGCGAAGCTCTGGGCGTCGTCGTGGAGATCACCCAGCAGTAGGAGGCGGGCGATCCGGGCTCGGCCTCGAGGATTCGGGCTATGCCTCGAGCTCGGGGTGCACGTCGTCCTCGACGACCTCGGTCTTCGCCCTCGCGAGCCACCCGACAAGACGCAGGCCATAACCCACCGACGGTCCGATGAGCACCGCGAAGAGCAGGGTGCCGACGCCGACGGTCCCGCCCAGAAGCCAGCCGACGGCCAGGACGCACACCTCGATGCCCAGGCGCACGGGCGTGACGGCCACCCCGCTGCGCAGATGGATGCCCGTCATCAGGCCATCGCGCGGACCAGGCCCGAGATTGGTGGTCAGGTACAGACCGCTGCCCACGCCGACCAGGGCGATGCCGAGCAACACCTGCGCCACGCGCCAGCCGAGCCCCTCCGGATTCGGCAGAACGCCGATCATCACCTGCAGCGCCGTGGCGATGACGACGGCGTTCGCCACCGTGCCGAGACCGGGTCGCTCCCGCAGGGGGATCCACATGAGGAGGACGGCGACGCTGGTGAGGAACGTTGCGACACCGATCGCGAGGCCGGTGCGCAGCGATAAGCCCTGCGCGAAGACGGTCCACGGCGCATTGCCGAGGGTGGCATCGACGAGCATGGCCTCGCCCGTACCGAAAAGCCAGAGGCCGAGGACGAGGATGAGGAAGGTGGTTGGCCCGGTGCGCCAACGAGAGCCCTCGACGCGCCATCGCGTGCGCGGGATGGTGCGCGACGGAACGATGCGCTGCCAGAGGGTCACCGGGAGACTGTAGGGGTCAGCACTCAACGGCTCGCGGGCCGGTGGGGAGTGGACTCAGTCGATGACGGCGCGACGGGGTCCGCCGCCCCAGGTCAGGTAGTTCCAACCCCAGTCCGCGAGCACGCTGGCTCGATTGCGGCCACCGGCGAGGTAGGCGACGTGCAGTCCCAACCAGGCCAGCCAGGCCGCGGTGCCGTGCAGTCGCTTGCCGCCAGGGGTCTCGACGACGGCCCGACGACGACCGATGGTGGCCATCTGCCCCTTGTCCGTGTAGGCGAACGGGGAGAGCAAACGCCCCTGCGCCTGAGCCGCGATATTGCGGGCGACGTGCCGGCCCTGCTGCATCGCCACCGGGGCGATCATCGGCAGGACGCTCCCGTCGGCGCTGAAGGCCGCCGTGTCACCTACCACCCAGACATCGGGGACTCCCGGCACCTTGAGGAACTCATCGACGAGCACCCGGCGCGATGGACCGGTCGCGGCGAGATCGGACCACAACTCCGGTGCGGCTACTCCTGCGGACCAGATGACCGTGCCCGCATGCAGGATCTCCCCGGACTTCAGATGCACATCGCGCTCGTACATGCGATCTACCGCGCAATCGAGTTTGACGGTAACGCCCAACTCCTGAAGTTCCTCGCGCGCATGCTCGCTCGACTCCGGTGTGAACGACGGCAGGAGTCGTGGGCCGGCCTCGACGAGGGTCACCCCCGCGTAGCGGGCGATCTGCGGATACTCCCGGGCCATGCCGCGCTGGAGTTCGGCAACGGCTCCGCTCACCTCGACACCGGTCGGGCCCCCGCCGACGACGACCACCCGCAGGGCCTCGCGGGGTAGCCGTCCCTCCTGAACCTCCTCGTAGTTGGTCAGTAGGCGCTGCTTGATCCCGCGCGCCTGGGCGATGTTCTTCATCTGCAGGGCATGGTCTGCCACCCCGGGGATGCCGAACGTCGTCCCGACGCTGCCCGTGGCGATCACGAGTTGGTCGTACTCCAGCCGCTGGCCGTCGAACAGCAGGACCTGGTGCTTGCGCGGATCAACGCGGACCACCTCACCGCGAACGAAGGTGATGCCGGGGATCGCCGCACGTACCGGGTAGGCGATGTCATCTTCGGGCAATCCACCGGTCGCCACCTGGTAGAGCAGCGGGCTGAAGAGTTGGTACGGGTGCCGATCGACCAGGGTGACGTCGATGCCCGGTGTGCTGCGCAGGATCTTGGCGGCTTCCAGGCCGGCGAACCCGGCCCCGATGATGACGACGCGGGTAGTGCTGGACACGCGAGGATCCTCGCATGTGCCATCACGGAGCAGTCGTCGGGCACACCTGATTGACATCGGGGAGTCCAACCTCGTCACCCGCGATCTCGGCGTACAGCCGCGGGCAGTCCACGGCGACCTCCTCGCTCAGTGCGGCGACCTCCGCGAGGATGTCGAGTGCCTCGGCCGGTCCCGCCGCGTCACGGACCGCCCGCAACTGCCCGGCCACCTGCTCATACGGGCTCAGCGTGGAGGCCGCGCTCGGCTCCTGCGCCAGGCGCGCACGGTCGGCGTCGGTGAGTTCGGGCAGCTCGATGCCGTGTCGGTGGGCCTGGGCCACGACGACCTCTTCCACCGTGGGCAGGTCATCGATGGCTGTGGAGTCCGATGACGTCCAGGATCCCCAGATCAGCCAGCCCACCACGACCACGCACACGCTGGCGACGCCCATGACCATGGCGACCGCGGCTTTGGACATGCCCCCATGGTGACCCACGAGCCGCGACATCCGCGCGTTGCGGCTCAATTCGCCCAGCAGGGCCGTAGCCTTCGCACCATGTCTATGCCCGGCTCCCTTCAAGCGACCACCGACCGACGCTGGTGGTCCCTCGTCGGTCTGTGCCTTGTCACCGCACTCGTATGGGTCACCGCCAGCGATATCTCGATCGCCCTGCCCACCATCGCTCGCGAACTCGGCGGCTCGATGGACACGATGCAGTGGGCGGTCAACGGCTACTTCCTGGCCGGCGCGCTCATCATCGTCGGCGGACGCGTGGGCGACATCTTCGGCCGACGCCTCGTCTTTGGCATCGGTACGGGCCTGGTCATCGTCGGATCCATCGTCGCCGGCATCGCCAGTGGCCCAGGACTCCTCATCCTCGGCCGCGTCATCGAAGGTGTCGGGGCGGCTGCCATCTTGCCGACTGCCCTGTCGACCATCGCCGTCGTCTTCACCGGCAAGCAGCGTGACACGGCCATCGCCGCCTGGATTGCTGTGTGCTGGGGTGCGCAAGCCTTCGGGCCGCTGGTCGGCGGCATCATCGTGGAGTCGCTCAACTGGCGCTGGATCTTCTGGATCAACATCCCGATTGGGGTCGCGGCCCTCGCCCTTACCTGGTGGGCGACTCCGGAGACCCGCGACGATACGGCGGCCCGCAGTATCGATTACGGCGGCGTCATTACTCTGGTGGGCAGCATCTTCCTGCTATCCCTTGCCCTCGTCTTCGCCGACGAGGTCCCGCTCTGGCAGACCGGGGCCACACTCGCTGCAAGCGTGATCCTCATGGGGCTTTTCATCATCATCGAACGCCGTGTGGCACACCCGATCGTGGTGCTGTCCATCTTCCGCAAGCGCCGCTTCAACGGAGCGGTAACGGCCAACCTCATCGCCAACTTCGTCTTCGGCGGGGTCGTGTTCTTCATGGCGCTGTACCTACAGGTGGTCGAGAACTACGGCCCGCTCGAGGCCGGGCTTCTCATGCTCCCCGCGACAATCCCGATCCTCATCGTCAATCCACTCGGCAACTGGCTCGGCCGACGCTTCGGTGCGGCCATGCCCACGGCGGTGGGCATGGCGCTGCTCGCCGTCGCCGCAATCCTCCTGCTCGACCTCGGTGGCAGCTATACCGAACTCCTGGCCCCCTTCATCCTCATCGGCGTCGGTATCGGCCTGCAGATCACTCCCTGCGCGGTCACCGCGGTCGAGGATCCCGGTGAGGCGGGTGAAGGCGTCGTGTCCGGCGTCTTCAAGGCGTCATCCATGATCGGCGGCTCGCTCGGCGTGGCCGTGGGAACCGCCGTATTCCAGTCCGACGCTCGCCACCAACTCAGTGATGTGTTCGCTGTCGCACAACTGACCTCGGATCAGATTACGACGATCATGTCGGTGATCACCGGGGGAGTTCGCCTCGAGGACGTCGCCCCGACCATTCCGGACAATGCCCGCGAGATCATCGTGACGGTGTTCGATCAGGCTGTCGGGGTGGCGATGTGGCCCTCGATTGCGGTTTCCGCGATCGGTGTCATCGTTGCTATCGCCCTATTGCGCGGCCGCGGACCGGCCCATGACGGAATCGAGTGATGACCATGATCGCCGTGGGAGATCGCATCCCCGACACATCCCTGCTCATCGTGGCCGAAAGCGGCCCCACCCCGACGAACAGCGCCGAACTCCTCGGCCGCGGCCGCGTGGTCCTCTTCGCTGTGCCCGGCGCCTTCACCCCCACCTGCTCCACCGTCCACCTGCCGTCGTACGTCGAGACCGCGGCCGACCTGGCCGAGGCCGGCGTCGACAAGATCGTGTGCCTGTCGGTCAATGACCCCTTCGTCATGGCGGCGTGGGCTCAGGCCGAGGGGATTGGCGACGAGATCGTCATGGCCGCAGACGGCAATGCTGACTTCACGCGCGCGATCGGTATGGACGTCGACGCCTCGCGCGGCGGCATGGGGATCCGTTCGCGGCGTTACGCGATGGTCCTCAACGACGGTGTCGTGACGAACTTCCTCCCCGAGGAGGACGGCTTCTCCGCCATCGTCAGCACGGGATCGTGTGTGCTCGACGCGATCCGCGTCTAGCCGATCATCCCCAGCGACCGGGGCGGCATGCCGCTGTAGGCCACGGTCAGCAATCGGGTCGCACGTGTCAGCGCGACGTAGAGATCGGTGCCCCGCTGCGCGCCCTCGGCATCGATGAGATCGGGTTCGACGACAAAGACGATGTCGAACTCCAGGCCCTTGGCCTGCCGCACGGTGAGCACCGACACGTCGGCATCGAGTCGGTCGTCGCCGTGCCCCACCGTCCCCGGCGGACACGCATCGATCACGGCCTTCTCGATTCGGTCCTGCTGCGACGGTGCCGTGATGACCGCGATGCGGCCAAAGTCCGGCTCAAGCGTCGCCTCCCGGACCAGCGCCGCGACCTCGGCGATCTCGTCGAGGGCCACGATGCGGGGCGCCTCGCCGTCCCGAATTGATTCCAGCGGTGCCGGCTCGCGACCGGCGATCCGCAGCGCCTCGCGCGCCAACTCCATGATCGGCCGGGGCGTGCGGTAGTTGACGGTGAGTTGCTCCACGCGCCAACGCGGCTTGGTGCGATGACGTGATGCGGTGACGTCACGCAGGGCCTGCTCCCACGAACGTGCGCCAGCGCGGGTCGCCACCTGATCGAGATCCCCGACCACCGTCATCGACAACGACGGGCACCGGCGCGCCAGGACGCGCCACATCATGGGCGACAGTTCCTGCGCCTCGTCGACGACAACGTGGCCGAACACCCACTCGCGGTCCATTCCGGCGCGTTCGGCCACGGAGAGCACCTCACCCGGGCCGGCGTACCGATCGATGAGTTGATCAGCCGAGACACCGCGCGTCCCCGTCATCTCCAAGACCGACTGCGCGTATTCGAGTTCGGCGCGCCGATCAGCATCGGCCCGGGCCTGGGAGCGGCGGTCGGCCTCGTCATCGACGCCGAGGCATTCGGCCGCCTCATCGAGGAGGGGCACGTCGGCCGGAGTCCAGGCAGCGCCGCGGTCACGCTGCAGCAGCGCGCGATCCTCGGCACTCATCTGCGGGGCGGCCTGCGCCAGTCGCTGCTGATCTGCCCACAGGTCGGTCAGCAGTTGCTCGGGCGTGATCGGCATCCAGGCCAGGTTGACCTCGCGTCGCACATCCGGTGCATCCCGCAGATCAGCGATGAGAGCTTCGCGGTGGTCGGCGAGATCCACGTGCATGGCCTCGGCGAGTTGCTCGGCGAGTGCATCGAGCAACGTGAGGGCGAAGGTCCGACGGGCGACATTGTGCGGGCGACGTGACGCGCGCGCGCGATCCCGCGCGGACTGCACCATCGACGGGGTCATTGTCAGTGTGATGCCACCGACGTCCAAGGAGCGTGGCGAATCGGGGATGCGCTGCCGGGCGCGCACGGCGCGGCTGATGACGTCGGCCATCGCCTTGCGCCCCTTCACCTCGGCGACCTGGTCCGGCTCCCAGGCGCGCGCATCGATACCGGGGTAGAGCTGACCGGCCGTGCGCAGGACCGCGGCCGTCTCACCCAGCGCGGGGAGGACCTGGCCGATGTAGTGCAGGAAGATCCGGTTGGGCCCGACAATGAGGACACCGGAGCGTCCAAGCTTTTCGCGGTACGTGTAGAGCAGGTACGCCGCACGATGGAGGGCGACGACCGTCTTGCCACAGCCGGGACCACCCTCCACGACGAGGATGTCATCCAGCGGCGACCGCACGATCGCGTCCTGCTCAGCCTGCATCGTCGCGACGATGTCGTGCATTCGACCGGTACGGCGTGCGGCCAGTGCGGCCATGAGTACGCCGCCACCCTGCACGTCCTCAGCGGTCACCCCGCCTACTCCATCGGCCAGGGCCCCGAGGTCAAGGACGTCATCCTCGAGCGCGGTGACTTCGCGCCCGGACGTCACGATGTGACGACGGCGTACGACGCCGCGGGGGTCGGCGGCGGTGGCCTGGTAGAACGGTTCGGCCGCGGGTGCACGCCAGTCGGTGAGCATCGGCAGTTGATCGTCATCGGCCAGTCCGAGCCGGCCGATGTAGCGCTGGCCGTCACCGGCCAGATCGAGCCGACCGAAGCACAGTCGCGTCTCGGCAGCATCGAGTGCGGCGAGGCGATCGGTATAGAGGCGGACGAAGGCATCCTGCTCGGTGAGGGCCGCCGGGGTCCCCGCCGTCTGCTCGCGTTGTGAGCGACGTAGATCGGCCCGCGTGCGCTCGCGCAGTGTGTCGAGTCGGTCATAAAGGTGTGCCACTACAGCGCGCTCGGCATCGAGCTCACGCTGACGGCCTTCCCCCACGATGACTCCCCTCAAGAACGCGGGGATCGATCATGCCGCACGTCGCTGACTGCGTGAGCGACGGGGTCTGCGGTCGACTACACGACCCGGGGGTGCCTACGGAAGGGCGAAACTGCGGTCGGTCCACTCAGCCCAGTCGAAGTTCCACATGGCGCCGGGGCCCTCGGTCCAGTCGACCGCCGGACCGGTGGTCTCCTGGATGACCGGATCGCCTTCGAACGCCCGCTCGTAGAACCAGATGGCGTCCTCCATCGACATGTTGGTGCAGCCGTGTGAGGTGGAGGCGTAACCGAGGTTGTAGAGGTTCCACGGCGCCGCGTGCAGGTATTCACCACTCGGTGTCGTGCGCAGCGCGTAAGGGACCATCACGTCATAGGGCTCGAGCGGTCCGGGGTTGACCATCCGCTTGACCTCGTAGCGCTCCAGGATCGCCTTGATGCCCGAGGTGGTCTCCCAGCCGGGCTTGCCGAGGGATACCGGGACCTTGCGAATGGTGACTCCATCGCGCTTGACCTTGCCGACGAGTTTGTTCGAGTTCATCTCGAAGGTCTGCGACCGACCGATGCGAAACTTCACAAGCGGATCGATGGTGGCGAGGTTGTGCTCCACCCAACTGAACTTCACCTTGACGTCCATGTACGCCGGCCAGAATTCGGCAGGACGGAAAGCCATCGTGCGATCATCCGGCCAGCTCCACGCTGCGAGACCAATCGGCTTGCTCGTCTCGACGACGGCAGCCTGCTCGAGCAGCGCCTTCTGCTCATCGGGGACGTCGTAGCCGAACTGGATCCGAATGATGATGCCCACGCCGTACAGGCCCTTGGCCTCATTGGGATAGACATCGGTGACGTAGGCGGGATCGCCGTCCCAATCGAGGACGTCAATATCGGGAGTATTTAGGCGCACCGGCTCGGCACCGAGCTCATGGGACTCCCACACCGGCGGCAGATCCGGCTCCACCTCCTGGGCCGGAGAGACCGGCTCGGCGGTCACCGTGCGCGGCGTCGGCGAGGGAGAGACGGTGGACGCCACTGCGGTGGACTCGGTGAACGGACTGGCCAATCCGACGAAGGCCCCGGCTCCGGCGACGAGGACCGCGAGCACGACGACAGCGGAGATCACCGCGGCCAAGCGCAGCGATCCCCCCGTCCGGCCCGATTGGGCATGACGTCCGGCCACGTCTCTATGGTGCCAAACCCGTTGCCCGTGTTACTCCTGAGACGGCCGCGCCGCGCACGTTGTTACCGCACCGTGACCTTTAGTCCCGTCCGGGCAACTAGTCCCGTCCGGGCAGCCCCTATGGCAGCCCCTATGGCAGCCTTCGGGTGTGGACGACGAGATTGACCGGCGCATCGTGACGCTGCTCGCGCGCGACGGCCGGCTCTCCTACGCCGAGCTCGGCCGTGAGGTGGGCTTGTCGACGTCTGCCACGCACCAGCGGGTACGCCGTCTCGAACAGCG
>CAYGMM010000013.1:0-29214 GCA_964351035.1 uncultured Actinomyces sp. | reverse complement strand
ACGATGCGCCACGGGCCGTCAGATTCGGCCAGCATGAGCATGGCAAAACCGCCCATGAGACCGATGTAGGCGAGCAGGAAGATGCTGGCGGACGCATCGCGCACGTAGCCGTCCGCGCCTCGCCTGATCCGCCAGATCAGCACCGCCACGACAGCGGCACCGATCGTGACGAGAAGTGCCTGAGAGCCCCAGATGTACGCCGTCGCCATCGCTGCCACCGTGCCGGCGTACACCGGCGTCCGGGCGACTCGGATGTCACGGCTGGCGAAGGCACCGATGAGTTCACCGAGCGCGATGAGCAGGGCAGCGCCGGCGAGGATGCCGAACAGCCACTTGACCCAGATCAGGCTGACGATCACGAGCGCGCCCAGAACCACGCCCGAGGCGATAGCCGCAGGCAGGTTCCGTCCGGCCCGCCCGGCGGAGGGTGCCGGCTCGCTCGTGTTGGAGGTCACGTCCTAGACCTCGAGGAGTTCGGCTTCCTTGTGCTTGAGGATCTCATCAACGTGCTCGACGGTCTTGTGGGTGAGGTCCTCGAGCTGCTTCTCGGCCCGCTTGACCTCGTCCTCACCGACCTCGTGCTCCTTGACCAGCTTCTCCATCGAGTCCTTGGCGTGACGACGAATATTGCGCACCGAGACGCGCGCCTCTTCGGCCTTGTGGCGCGCCACCTTGATGTACT
The DNA here is from genome assembly GCA_964351035.1 of uncultured Actinomyces sp. Classification (GTDB taxonomy): domain Bacteria; phylum Actinomycetota; class Actinomycetes; order S36-B12; family S36-B12; genus Mxb001. Next base: position 28,532 of record CAYGMM010000013.1, on the reverse strand, counting down.
CCTTGCGGCGCTCCTCGGTCAACGAGGGGAGCACGACGCGGATGATGTTGCCGTCGTTCGTGGGGTTGACGCCGAGGTCGGAGTCACGGATGGCCTTCTCGATCGCGGCGAGCGAGCCCTTGTCGTACGGCGTCACGATCATCATGCGTGCCTCGGGCGAGGCGAACGACGCGAGCTGGTTCACCGGGGTGAGTGTGCCGTAATAGTCGACCATGACCTTGTTGAACATGCCGGGATTCGCACGCCCGGTGCGGATGGAGGTGAAGTCCTCACGAGCGACCTCGACGGCCTTCTCCATCTTCTCCTCGGCTTCCATGAGGATCTCGTCGACCTGCTCGCTCACTTCTGTGCCTCCTGCACTTCGTCGTCGTTCGTGGCCTTGGTGACCAGGGTTCCGATCCTCTCACCCCGCACCGCGCGCGCGATGTTGCCTTCGACCATGAGATCGAAGACCAGGATCGGCAGATTGTTGTCGCGGCACAGACTGATCGCGGTGGCATCGGCGACCTTGAGGTCCCGTGCCAGCACCTCGTCGTACGACAGACGCTCAAAGCGCACCGCGTCGGGATTGGTGCGCGGATCGGAGTCGTAGATGCCATCCACGGCCTTGGCCATGAGCACGATCTCGGCACCGATCTCAAGCGCGCGTTGCGCCGCCGTGCTGTCGGTCGAGAAATATGGTGCGCCGAGGCCCGCTCCAAAAATGACCACGCGGCCCTTCTCAAGGTGACGCATGGCCCGTCGCGGGATGTAGGCCTCGGCGACCTGCCCCATCGTGATCGCCGTCTGCACACGGGTGTCGACACCCTGTTTCTCCAGGAAGTCCTGCAGGGCAAGGCAGTTCATCACCGTGCCAAGCATGCCCATGTAGTCCGCCCGGGCTCGGTCCATGCCCCGCTGCGACAACTCGGCACCACGGAAGTAGTTGCCGCCGCCGATGACCACGGCTACCTCGGTGCCCGAACGCACGATGCTGGCGATTTGCCGGGCGATGGACTGCACGACATCGGGGTCGACCCCGAGTTCGCCGTCGCCGGCGAACGCCTCACCGGAGAGCTTGAGCAGGACGGTGTTCCAACCGCCCTCGGGAGCCTCCGGCCACGTCTCGATCGTGCCCTCAAGCGAGGGCTGGACCACGCCGCCACGATCAGGCATCTGTGCTCCTCCCGTCAGCCCGGGCAGGTGGTGATACCGCCGCGGGGACTCCCCCCGACCGTATCGGTCCAACCGACCCAGTCGCCGAGGATCGGTCAGACCGGCAGGTTGGGCTTGGCCGACCGGACATCAGGCCCGGCCGACCTCGAATTACTGGCCGACCTCGAAGCGCGCGAACGCGGTCACCGTGGTGCCAGCGTCCTTGAGGACCTGGCCGACCGACTTCTTGTTGTCGAGCACGGATGGCTGATCGAGCAGGACCGTGTCCTTGAAGAAGCCCTGCAGCCGACCCTCGACGATCTTGGGCAGGGCGGCCTCGGGCTTGCCCTCCTCCTTGGCCGTCGCCTCGGCGATACGGCGCTCGTTCTCGACGATGTCGGCGGGCACCTGATCCTGGGAGACGTAGGTCGGACGCATGGCGGCGACCTGCATGGCGACGTTGCGGGCGTCGTCCTCGTTGCCGGTGTAGGAGATCATCACGCCGACCTGCGCGGGCAGGTCCGAGGAACGCTTGTGCATGTACGTCGCGACTGGGGCCTGGAGCAGCGCCACGCGACCGAGCTCAAGCTTCTCGCCGATGATGCCGGCGAGCTCCCCGATCGCGCCGCTCACGGTGCGACCGTCGGTCATGGTGGTCTCGAGCAGCGTCTCGACGTCGCCGATCTGCAGTGACGCTGCGGTGGCAACGATCGTGCCGGCCAGCGACTGGAAGTCCTCGTTCTTGGCGACGAAGTCGGTCTCGCACAGGAGCTCGACCATGGCGTTCTCCTGGGCGACGACCAGACCGTTGCTGGCCGTGCGCTCCGCGCCGCGCTTGGCGGCCTTGGCCGCGCCGGTGATGCGCAGGGCCTCGACGGCCTTGTCCAGGTCGCCACCGGACTCTTCAAGGGCCTTCTTGCACTCCATCATGCCCGCGCCCGTGAGGTCGCGAAGCTTCTTGACGTCGGCTGCCGTGATGTTGGACATGACCTTCCCTGTCTTGCGTTGAAGTCGAGCGTGGATGGTGGTGTTCGGATGTGGCCCGCGCGGCGGATCGCTGGCCGTTGGACGCGATCCGCTGCGCGGGGCAGATGAAGCTAAGGCGCAGATGTGGCTACGGCGCAGTGGCGACCTACGGGGCCTGAGTGGCCTCCGGAGCGGCCTCCACAACCTCGACGACCTCAACGGTCTCGGCTGCCGCATCGCCAGCGAGGAGTTCGGTCTCCCACTCGGCGAGGGGTTCCTCGGCGGCAATAGCCTCGGCAGCCTCGCCCTCGACGGAACGCCCGGCGCGGGCCATCAAGCCGTCGGCCACGGCGTCGGCGATGACGCGGGTCAGGAGGGTGACACTGCGGATCGCGTCGTCGTTGCCCGGGATCGGGAAGTCGATGACGTCGGGGTCGCAGTTGGTGTCCAGGATCGAGATGACCGGGATGCCGAGCTTGCGAGCCTCGCCGACAGCAATGTGCTCCTTGTTGGAGTCGATGACCCACACGGCACTGGGGAGCTTGGCCATGTCGCGGATGCCACCGAGCGTGCGGTCTAGCTTGGTGCGCTCACGGTCAAGGACGAGGAGCTCCTTCTTGGTCAGACCGGTCGATGCCGGATCCGCCTCGATGCTCTCGAGTTCCTTCAGACGCTGAAGACGCTTGTGCACGGTCGAGAAGTTGGTGAGCATGCCGCCGAGCCAACGCTGGTTGACGTAGGGCATGCCGACGCGGGTCGCCTGCTGGGCGATGGGCTCCTGGGCCTGCTTCTTGGTGCCCACGAACATGACCGTGCCACCGTGGGCGACGGTCTCCTTGACGAACTCGTACGCGCGGTCGATGTAGGACAGCGACTGCTGCAGATCAATGATGTAGATGCCATTGCGCTCGGTGAAGATGAAGCGCTTCATCTTGGGGTTCCAGCGGCGGGTCTGGTGGCCGAAGTGGACACCGCTCTCCAGCAGCTGGCGCATCGTGACGACGGCCATGGGGCACTCCTCGGGCGCGATCGGACGTAGCCGATCGCTGTCGGTTCCTTGCCACCCACGGTTGTGGGCGACTCCTAGCACCCGGTCAGGCCATCCCGGCGAGCCGGGACCGACGGCCCTGCCCCTGGTGGGGCTGGGTGCGTGATGTATCCGGGCGAACCCGGACCAGTGGAGGAGTCTACGGGATCCACAGGGGTGGTTTGTCCACAGGTGGCCGGGAGGGCCTTCCCTGCTGGCGATGACCTCCGCAGGGTGGCCGCATGATGACAACCTTCCTCAGCGCGGCCATCCTTGCCGCCACGCTCCTGTTCCCCTCAGCGACCGCCGGGCTGCCGCCCGCGGTGTCCGCTCCTGCCTCCGCTGACCAACACTCGCGCGCGATTCTCGCGCCCCCTTCGAAGATTCCTGCCTGGGTCCTCCCTCTGGAGCCGGCGGCCATCGATCGGCCGTTCATCCCGCCAGCAGGCCCCTACGGCCCCGGACATCGTGGGATCGACCTCGCCGGCACTCGCGGACAGACGGTGACGGCGGCCGGACGCGGAACCGTCGTCGTAGCCCGTCCCGTCGCAGGCCGCTGGATCATCAGCATCCAGCATCCGGAGGGGCTCGCCGGGCTGCCATCGGGCCGCTGGCGAACGACGTATGAGGGGGTGCGCCCGTCAGTGTCTGTGGGTGCGGTGGTCGCCACTGGCGACCCGATCGGCACCCTGGCGGGCGGTGGGCATGCGTCGGGCTTGCACTGGGGTCTCAAGAGCGGGCGGACCTACCGCGACCCGCTGAGCCTGCTCCGCAGCCCGGTCGTCCTCAAGCCGTTTGCCGCGCCCCACTTCCCCGCGAGTGCGCAGTAGCGGAAGGGTTCTGCCCGAATTGTCGGTACGCAACTGCGCACTCGCGTGGAATAGGCGCGGGAGTTAGGCCCGGGGGTGCGCCTGGGTGAACGCGCTGCGGAGCCGCTCGACCGACACATGCGTATAGATCTGCGTCGTCGCCAGACTCGCGTGGCCGAGGAGCTCTTGGACGGCGCGCAGGTCTGCCCCACCCTCGAGCACGTGAGTCGCGGCGGAATGCCGCAGGCCATGCGGGCCGATATCCGGGGCACCCGGCACGCCCGCAACAGCCCGATGCACGACCTCGCGGACCGTGCGCGGATCGATCCGCCCACCCCGGGCGCCGAGGAAGAGCGCCGGACCCGAGTCGGCGCGCGCCAGCGACGGGCGACCAGCGTTGCGCCAACGATCAAGTGCCTTCTGCGCCGGGACGCCAAAGGGCACGGTGCGTTGTTTGCCCCCCTTGCCTAGTACGCGAATGGTGCGCCGACCATCGTCGACATCGTCGAGATCCAGTCCGACGAGCTCGCTCACCCGGACACCGGTGGCGTAGAGGAGTTCAAGCATCGCGTGATCACGCCACCCGACTGGATCATCCGCGGCCTGCTCAACGTCCGCCAGCATGTGCGCCGCCTGGTCGTCGCTGAGCACCGCCGGCAGACGTCCGCCACGCTTCGGGCTGGCCAGCCGGGCACCCGCGTCGCTATCCATCAAGCCGCGCCGCGCGCACCACGCGGTGAACGCCCGAGCGCTGGCGGCCCGCCGCGCCAGCGTGGCTCGGGCCAGATCGGCCTGCTCCTGCTCGCCGAGCCAGCCGCGCAGTGTGGCCAGTCGCAGGTCGGCCACCTGCGTAATCTGCCGGGCGCGGGCAAAAGTGGCCAGCGATGCCAGGTCAGCAAGATAGGCGCGAACCGTGTGGGGGCTGCGGCCGAGTTCGAGGCGCAGGTGCTCTTCGAATCGCCCACTCACCTCGTCCCAGTCGTCGTACGCCATGCCCCCATAGTGGCGCCGGTCGATCCGCAACACGGTCAGCGACTCACCCGGCGAGCATGCCTCCACCCTGATCCACACGACGCACCCATCCGTCGCCGCGGCGCTCCACGTGTCCGAGTGCGTCGAGCATTCCGAGCGCGGTCATGGCCTCGCTCGTCCCCATGCCGGCAAGCTTGGCGATGTTGGTCAGCGGCGCGGGTCGCCGCATCGGCACCGCGTCGAGCACCCGCTGTTCGCGCCAGGCCAGGGTCGGCGCCGAATCACGTGGCTCATCGGCCAACTCTCCGGTGACGAACGCCACGACTTCCTGAGGCGATGTCACCAACTGTGCCCCCTGATCGCGGATCAGCGCGTGGCAGCCGGCCGACATCGGCGAGGTGACCGGACCGGGGAAGGCCATCACGACGCGTCGAAGGGTGGCGGCCTCCCGTGCGGTGGTGCGACTACCGGATCGCAACGCGGCCTCCACCATGACGGTGGCTCGGCTCAGCGCCGCGATGATGCGATTGCGGGAGAGGAATCTGTGTCGCATGGCCGCCCCTCCCAATGGCGTTTCGCTCACGAGAACCCCGCTCTCGCGGATGCGGCCGAGCAGATCGGCATGCGATCGCGGGTACGGCACATCCACTCCCCCGGCCAAGACGCAGGCGGTCGTCCCCTCCGCGACGATGGCGCCGCGATGTGCGGCCGCGTCGATGCCGAACGCACCCCCCGAGACGGTGAGCCAGTTCTGCTCGGCCAGGTGAGCACCGAGTTCGCGGGCGAGCCCTTCGCCGTACGCCGTTGCCGAACGAGCCCCCACCACGGAGATGGACCGCAGAGCGAGCAATCGAAGATCACCGGCCCCAGCCACCCACAGTCCCAGTGGCGCGCGGTCGCCCAGGTCATCGAGCTGGGTCGGCCATTCGCGATCGCCGGGGATGACGTAGCGCGCTCCGATCCGGTCGGCCGCCGTGTGAATCGACTCAAGCCGCGCGGCAGCGTCATGCCAGTCGCGCTCGACGACGCGGGCAGCGACTCCCCGTCGTTCAGGCAGGCCACTCTCGCCGGAAAGGATCGCCTGGACAACGTCGATCGCACCGCGCGTGCGCAATCGTCCGACAACCACCGGATCCGCGGCCTCAAACCAGGTCGCGAGCAGGATGCGAGCATCGTGCTCGGTGGTCACGCCGCCCATGGCAACTCCTCGCCACGAAGGATCATCGCTGCCGCCACGTGGTCAGGCCCGGGCTGAGGTGATCCGTCGAGATCAGCCAGCGTCCACGCCACACGCAGCACCCGATCAGCACCGCGCATCGTCAGCGCCGACCGCGCGAAGGCCGCGCGCAGAAGCTCGGCTCCCGCGTCATCGGGTGGTTGCTTGGCGCGCAGGTAGGGCCCGGGTGCGGAGGCGTTCTGCCGCCACGGGACCCCCGCCGCCGCCCAGCGACGAAAGGCACGCTCGCGCGCGGCCGCGACGCGAGCCGCGACCGCCTCGGTCGGCTCGCCCGGTTCGCCGAGTTGCGCGAGTTGCGGTCGCTCGAGGCCCACACGGAGGTCGACTCGGTCGAGAATCGGCCCGGAGAGTTTGGTGGCGTAGCGCCGCCGCTGCATCGGCGTACATGTGCAGCGCGCATCCACTCCCATGCCACGGCCGCACGGGCATGGGTTCGCCGCGATCACCAGACTGAACCGCGCAGGCAGGACGGCGGTGGCGTCGGCTCGCGCCAGCCGCACCTGTCCACCCTCGAGCGGTTGGCGCAGGGCGTCGAGAACGTTGCGGGAGAACTCCGGAGCCTCGTCGAGGAAGAGCACGCCGCGATGCGCCAACGTGACGGCGCCTACGCGGATGCGTCCGCCCTGTCCCCCACCGATGACCGCGCTGGCCGAGGCCGTGTGATGCGGCGCCTGGAACGGTGCCTCACGGAGCAGGCTGTCCGTGGCCATGCCGGCCGCCGACCAGATGGCGGTGACCTCCAGTGCCGTTTCGTCGTCGAGCGGGGGCATGAGCCCGGGGAGGCGTTCGGCGAGGAGAGTCTTCCCAACCCCCGGTGTTCCGATCATCGCGAGGTGATGACCACCCGCCGCGGCGACCTCGAGTGCTCGACGCGCCTCGGACTGGCCGCGCACGTCAGCAAGGTCGGCGACCGCGTCCCGCGACGTCGCAGCCTCCCTCTCCCCAGACTCGCCGGGGGTCACCGGCAGGTCGGTCCCCCGCAACACCGACACCAGATGGGCGAGACTGCGGATGCCGCCGACGTCCACATCCGGGACGAGTCCGGCCTGGTCCACCTCACTGACGGGCACCAATAGCCGCCGCCCCGTGCCCCGCAGGGCCAGTGCCGTGGCCACGACGCCGGGGACAGGATGGATACGGCCGTCCAAGCCCAACTCACCGAGCACGCATGTGTCCGCGCTCGCACTCGCCGGAAGTTGGTCCGAGGCCGCCAGGATCGCGACAGCGATCGCGGCATCGAGCGCCGAGCCACGCTTGCGGAGAGAGGCGGGGAGGAGGGCCACCGTCACGCGCGTATCGGGCCATTCGAGTTCGCTGTGCTCGATCGCGGCGCGTACCCGGTCGCGAGATTCGCGGATCGCCGTGTCGGCCAGGCCGACAAGTGTCAGGCCGGGCAGACCGGTGCCCACCTCGGCCTCCACCATGACCTCGTGCGCCTGCACGCCAACAATGACCGCCGTGCCACACCGCGCGACCATCAGCCGACCCCTCGAAGGTGCTCGATGAGCGGGACACCGTCGCCGTCGATGACGATGCCCACGACGTCGAGGCGGACCTTGCGGGCCCGGGCCTCGTGCGCGGCGAGCCAGCGGCTGGCCAGGATGCGCAGACGTCGCACCTTGGTGGCCGTCACCGCAGATAGCGGAGTCCCGAAGCGCTGTGATCCGCGCGTCTTGACCTCGCAGATGACGATGTCCTGGCCATCGCGCGCCACGATGTCGATCTCACCGTGACGGCATCGCCAGTTGCGGTCGATGATCTCCATACCCATGCCGGTGAGGTGTTCGGCGGCGACGTCCTCGCCCCACCTGCCTCGCTCGATTCGCTCGGTCCCCATGCTGCTCCCTTCGTCGCAGGGGTCAGCGTCAAAGGCGTCGGGTGTGCCGTTCAAGAGCCGATTGCGCATCTGTGGACAACCCATGCGGGCGGGCGCAGGGGATCACCTCGCTGTGAGATGGCGCACAACCGCATGGGGCGGGCGGTATTGGTGACCAGAGTCGTGGGTGATCCGTACTACGGTGCTGTCACGAGGCCTCGCAGGACGATCACGCCGGGTCCACACCTTCCCGCCCTACCGGAGATTGACCCGTGTCGTTTGCCCTGCCCACCGTTTCCCGCCCTGCCTGGCTCAGTCCTCGCGTCTTCAAGACCGAGGTCCTCGCTGGCCTCGTCGTCGCCATTGCACTGATCCCCGAGGCCATCTCCTTCTCCATCCTCGCGGGCGTCGATCCGCGTGTCGGTCTCTTCGCGTCGTTCACGATGGCCGTCACCATCGCCTTCACCGGCGGTCGACCGGCCATGATCTCCGCCGCCACCGGAGCGATCGCGTTGATCGTTGCACCACTGGCACGCGACTACGGGCTGGAGTACCTCATCGCCGCCGTCATCCTTGCCGGGATTTTCCAGATCCTCCTGGCCCTGGCGGGCGTCGCCCGACTGATGCGCTTCATCCCGCGCAGCGTCATGGTCGGCTTCGTCAATGCACTCGCGATTCTCATCTTCATGGCGCAACTGCCCTACCTGATCGACGTGCCCTGGATTGTCTATCCGATGGTCGTCGTCGGCATTGCGATCATGCTGCTCCTCCCCCGCCTCACCACGGCCGTCCCGGCGCCACTCGTCGCCGTAGTCCTGCTCACCGTCGCGGTCGTGGCCTTTGGCTGGAATGTCCCGACAGTGGGCGACCAGGGCGAGCTGCCGAGCGGCTTACCCGTCCTCGGAATCCCGGCGGTGCCTTTTGACTTCGAGACGTTGCGCATCATCGCGCCTTTTGCCATCGCGATGGCGCTGGTCGGCCTGATGGAGTCGTTGATGACGGCCAAGTTGGTCGACGACATCACCGACACCCACTCGCGCAAGACGCGCGAGTCCTGGGGTCAGGGCGTCGCCAATATCGTCACCGGCTTCTTCGGCGGTATGGGCGGCTGCGCGATGATCGGCCAGACGATGATCAACGTGAAGGTCAGTGGTGCGCGCACCCGTCTCTCGACGTTCCTCGCCGGTGTCTTCCTCATCATTCTCGTGGTGTCACTGGGCGACATCGTCGCGGTGATTCCCATGGCCGCACTCGTGGCCGTCATGATCATCGTGTCCTACTCGACCTTCGACTGGCACAGCCTCAGGGGCATTCGATACATGCCTAAGAGCGAGACGATCGTCATGGTCGCGACAGTTCTCGCCACGGTGTTCACCCACAACCTCGCGATCGGTGTCATCACCGGCGTGCTGACCGCCTCCGTACTCTTCGCGCGTCGAGTGGCCCACCTGGTGACGATGACCCGAGAGGTCGCGCCGGACGGAGAGCACGTCACCTACGAGGTGCACGGGGAACTCTTCTTCGCCTCCAGCAACGACCTCGTCGGTCCGTTCGAGTACGTCGAGGATCCCCACTGGGTGGTCATCGACCTATCCGGCGCCCACGTGTGGGATGCCTCCACCGTGGCCGCACTCGACGCGATCGTCTACAAGTACGAGCGGCACGGCAAGACCGTCGACGTCCTCGGGCTGAACGACTACAGCGCGGCGATGCTGGAGCGCCTCGACGGCAAGTTGCCCAGCGCCCACTAGCGACCCACGTCACCGATTGTGCGATCCCGGACCCGTTTCGCGGCGTGTCGCGGTCCGGGAGTGCTCACTCGGCGAGAGTTACACGCGCTACCGACCCGGTAGCGCCCATGACACCCGGTGGTACGGCGACGGACCGTGCCGCCGCAACGCATCCATGTGCTCGGGCGCGGAGTAACCCTTGTTCACCGCCCAGCCGTACTCCGGGTGATGCGCCGACAGCCGGGTCATCACCTCATCCCGGGCGGTTTTGGCGAGGATGCTCGCCGCCGCCACGCCAGCGCAGCGCAGATCGGCCTTCACCCGGGTCACCACCGGGGGCATGTCCATCAGCACCGCTTCGTCGCCGAAGAGCGATGCCTGATCCGCGGGCGTGAGGTAATCGTGGTTGCCGTCGAGCAGCACGGTGCCGGGCAACTCCGGCAAGGCCGCGAGTGCCCGATGCCCGGCCAGCCGCATCGCGGCGATGATCCCGATCTCGTCGATCTCGGCCGCCGATGCCATGCCGACGGCCCACGCTGCTGCCCAACTCCGAATCCTGGGAGCCAACTCCTCGCGTCGTTCCTGACTCAGCAGCTTGCTGTCGCGCACACCCTGCGGTGCCGACTTGGTCTGGGTTGTGACCACCACTACACCGACGCTCACCGGGCCGCTCAACGCACCTCGACCCGCCTCGTCGGCGCAGGCCAGCGACGCAATCCCGGACGAGCGCAGGAGCTCGCGCTCATAGCGCAGCGTGGGAGCGGAAACCCGCGACGCGGTCACAGCCCGTCAACGAAGGTCGGCGGCCACACGCTGAAAAGCACCCGACCGGTGACGTCGTCAAGCGACACCGTGCCGGCCTCAACCTCAAGGAAGGAGCGGCTATCCACTGCCGTTGACCGGGCATCACCAAGGACGAAGATGCGTCCTTCAGGTACGCGAACGTCGAAGGGCACCTGATCGGTCGGGCCAGTAACGAACGGCTCGTCAAGTGGCTGCCCGTTGACCTTGATGCGGCCTGAGTCGTCACAGCACTCCACGCGATCGCCTGACATCCCGATGACGCGACCGATGCCTTGGCTGCCGGGAGCGGGTGAGGCGAAGCCGAGCACGCTGAGGATTTGCATGCCGGGAGACGGCTCAGCGGTCGGGCCGGCGTACCAATCACCGGTGTCCTCGAAAATGACGACGTCGCCGTGACCCACGCCACCGGTGAGTGGGTACGCGGTCACGAGCACCCGCTGCCCGGCCGCCAACGTCGGTGTCATCGAATCATTGGGGATGTACGTCGTACTGCCGATCACCAGGCGGATGAGCACCAGACCCAGCAGCGCCAACCCCGCCACGATCGCAAGTTCGCGCACGATGCGGACCGGCCAGGCCTTCTTCGGTGTTGCCGCGGCATGTCGGCCCGATCCCGCACGCCGCGGGGCGCTCTCCGGCGCCGCAACTACCGGGATTGGCTGAGTGTCACCGTCGCGCAATGACGGTCCGGGGCTCGTCGTCGTCACGGGTTCGAATCAACGAGTGCCGGCTGCTCGAAAGTTGCGGGGATTTCCAGGAACTGCGCCTGGCTGAACGGCCAGACCACGGCGAATGCCCGACCGATGACATGGTCAACCGGTACGAACCCGCCGCCGGGCTCACCCATGTGCGCCCGCGAATCCGCCGAGGCGGAGCGATGATCACCCATAACCCACAGTTTGCCCTCGGGTACGAGCACATCGAAGCTTTGCTTGCTCGGCGGGTTGTTGCGGTAGAGGTAGTCGCGCTCCTCGAGGGGAACGCCGTTGACCGTGATGCGCCCGTCAGCATCGCAGCACACGACGCGATCGCCGCCGACGCCAATGACGCGCTTGATGAAGTCGGTGTCACGAGGTGGGGCGAGCCCCACGATGTCACCGAGCAGGCGCGTCACCCGCTCAATGGGTGAGACGTCGGGTTCGACCACGGGCCCGGAGATGAACGAACCGGTGCCGTCGAAGACGATGATGTCGCCTCGCTCAATGGGCCGTACGTGGTAGACGACCTTGTTGACCAGCACACGGTCGCCCACCTGCAGCGTGTCCTCCATCGAGCCCGATGGGATGTAGAACGCCTGGACGAGGAAGGTCTTGACGAGGAAGGCGACGAGGAACGCCCCCAGAATCAGGAGGGGGAATTCCAGCCAGGCCGGGATACGCGAGCGCGATGACCTCTGCTCGTCATCAACCACGGCATCCATGGGCACCTCCGCAGAGTCGGACGAGTTGTCCGATGACGGGGTTCCACGCGATTCCTCGGGTGGGTTCATAGCGGGGCGGCGCTACAGAAGTTACTGACCCTCGACCGGGGTGGTCTCGCGCAGCTCCTTGATCTTGGCGGCCTTGCCGCGCAGACCGCGCAGGTAGTAGAGCTTCGCGCGGCGCACATCACCGCGCGAGACGACCTCGATCTTCTCCACGATGGGCGTGTGCAATGGGAAGGTGCGCTCGACGCCGGTGCCGTAGGACACCTTGCGGACGCTGAAGGTCTCGCGCACGCCAGAACCCTGGCGGCCGATCACCACACCCTGGAAGACCTGCACGCGGGTCTTGTTGCCTTCAACGACCTTCACGTGAACCTTGACGGTGTCACCGGGTCGGAAGTCCGGGATATCGGACTTCATCGAAAGGGCATCGAGATCATCGAGCTTCTGCATGGTGCATCATCGCTTCCTGTCGGCGCCACAGGTCGCCCACATTGGGTGGGAGGTGGTGCTTGGCCGGAGTTCCGGACTGCTCCGCAGACGGCCCCCTGTGGCGGGTCCGTCACGGCACGAGGGCCGGGAACAGCCCGCTGAGTCTGCCATAGACAGGCCCTCAGCGGCCAATCGCCTCGGCTTCCACAGAGCCTCAGTCGTCCGCGAGGAGGTCCGGTCGGATCCGCTCAGTCCGGGCAAGCGCCTGTTCCCGACGCCAGGCAGCGATCCGGCCGTGATCGCCGGACAGCAGCACCGGAGGCACCGCACGATCTCGCCATACCGGCGGGCGCGTGTATACGGGGCCCTCCAGGAGGCCGGCCATCTCACCCGGTGCGAAGGAGTCATCAACGACGCTCTCGGCATTGCCGAGGACACCGGGCAGTAGGCGGGCGACCGCCTCGATCATCGCCAGGGCGGCAACCTCTCCCCCGGCAAGCACATAGTCGCCGAGGGAGACCGGGAGCACCTCCGCGCGCTCGGCGTACTCCTCGAGCACCCGGGCGTCGATCCCTTCGTACCGTCCGCAGGCGAAGATGAGCCCGGATCGACCGGACCAGTCGACGGCCATCTCCTGCGTGAACGGTGTCCCGCTCGGTGTCGGCACGACCAGCGTGGGTTCGGTGTGCTCAACCAGTACCGCGTCAAGCGCTTCGCCCCAGGGTTCGGGGCGCATGACCATGCCCGGTCCCCCGCCGTACGGCTCGTCATCGACGGTTCGGTGTCGATCGTGGGTGTGTTCGCGTAGGTCGTGGACGTGCACGTCGAGCAGTCCCTCGTCACGCGCCTTGCCGACCAGCGACAGCGACAGCGGTTCGAGGTACGCCGGGAAGATCGTGATGATGTCGATGCGCACGGGACCTACGCCTCGTCAGGGTCCAGCAGACCGGGCGGCGGTTCAACGATGATGCGGCGAGCGTCCAGATCAACCGTCGGCACGATCTCTGCCACGAAGGGGATCAAGACCTCGCGGCCGTCGATGTGCTGGACGGCGAGAAGATCCTGGGCCGGGAGGTGAATGACCTCGGAGACCTCGCCAATGACGACGTCATCGACCACAGCGGCGAGCCCGACGAGTTGGTCGTCGTAGAACTCCTCGGGATCCTCCGGCCGCTCGTCATCATCGCGGTCCACCTCGAGCAACGTCCCGGTCAACGCTTCCGCTGAGGTTCGATCGTCCACACCCTCAAAACGCATGGCGATGCGCTTGCCGTGCTCACGTTCGGTGGCAATCACGAGCACCCGATCGCCCGCCAAGACACGGCACCCCGGCGCCAAGCGGCGCTCGGGCTCATCGGTGAGGACGTCAATGAGCAGTTCGCCCTTGATCCCTAGCGCACGGCCGATGCGCGCGACAACGACGCGCACCGGGGATCAGCGCTCGTCGACGTCGAGGAAATCGATCCGCACGTGACGGTCCGGCGAGATCGCCGTGACCACGGTGCGCAGTGCGGTCGCCGTACGGCCCGATCGCCCGATCACGCGGCCCATGTCGTCGGGGTGCACGCGCACCTCGAGGGATCGACCACGGCGGCCCGAGCGGGTGCGGACGGCAACGTCATCAGGGTGATCGACGATGCCCCGCACCAGGTGCCCGAGAGCGTCCTCGAGCACGTCAGGCCCCGGCCTCTTCAGCGGCCTCAACGGCCTCGGCGACAGCTTCATCGGCAACGGCGCCCGCGGCGTCGGCAACCTCGTCCGCAGCATCGGCGGCGGCAACAGCGGCCTCAGCCTCGGTCGCGCTCACCTCGCCGGCGTTGGCTTCGGCGATCTCAACGACAGCCTCGGCCTCAGCGACAACGGCCTCTTCGGCCGCAGCGACGGCCACCGTCTCGGCGACAGCAGCGTCGGCGACCTTGTCAGCGACCTTCTTCGTCGGAGTCTTGGGCTCGTCCGCGGCTTCCTTCACGGCTGCCTCGTAGGCGGCGACGCGGGACTCCTTGGCGGCGGCGACCTCGAGGGTGCCCTCGGCCCCGGGCAGGCCCTTGAACTTCTGCCAGTCACCGGTGACCTTCAGCAGCACAAGGACGGCCTCGGTCGGCTGCGCGCCGACGCTGAGCCAGTGCTGAGCGCGATCGGAGTCGATCTCGATCAGGCTCGGGTTCTGCATCGGCTGGTAGATGCCGATCTCCTCGATGGCCCGACCATCGCGCTTGGTGCGCGAGTCGGCAACGATGACGCGGTACTGCGGGGCGTGGATCTTGCCCACGCGCTTCAACTTGATCTTGACGGCCACGGCCGGCACTGCTCCATTCGATTCGACCACCCGGGGAGGTGGTGATGGTGGGGGTCAGGCGCCACGTGGGGTGCGGCGGCCGTCTTCCCGGCGGGTGCTGCGCCATGGGAGAGAGGGCCCACGGGCGGCACGGCCCGCATAGTCTGCCAGAGAGCTCCCTCAGACGCCCAATCCCCTGTCTTGTTTGCGGTTACCGTGGGCAAATCGCCCACAAGATCGCGGCAACTGCAAGGAAGACGAGAGGGTTTAGCCGCCGAGGAGTTTCTTGACGTCGTCGGGGAGTTCGAAGTCGGCCGGGGCCTCGGCGGCGGCCGGAGCCTCGGCCGCCCGCTGAGCCGCGAGTTGCTCCTCCTGCGCCCGCTTGGCCGGGTTGCCGCTACGGCCCTTCTTGGCCTTGGCCGGGGTCCGCCCCGAGCGGCCCTTGGACTTCTTGCCGCCACCCCCCATGCCGGGCATCCCCGGCATCCCCGGCATGCCGGGCATTCCCTTGCCACCGCGCATCTGGCGCATCATCTTCTGCGCCTCGCCGAACCGTTCGACCAGCGAGTTGACGTCGCTGACCTCCGTGCCCGAGCCGCGCGCGATGCGCTGGCGCCGTGAGGCGTTGAGGATCTTGGGGTCCTTGCGCTCGGCCGGCGTCATCGACTGGATGATCGCCGAGACTCGATCGAGCTCACGCTCGTCGAGTTGGTCGAGTTGGGCCTTCATGTCGCCCATGCCCGGGAGCATGCCGAGCAACTTGCCCAGCGAGCCCATCTTCTTGACGGCCTGCATCTGCTCGAGGAAGTCCTCCAGGGTGAAGTCCTCGCCCTTGGAGACCTTGGCCGCCATGCGCTCGGCCTGTTCGGCGTCGAAGGCGCGCTCGGCCTGCTCGATGAGCGTCATGACATCGCCCATATCGAGGATGCGCGACGCCATGCGGTCGGGGTGGAACGCCTCGAAGTCCTCGAGCTTCTCCCCCGTCGAGGCGAAGAGGATGGGCCGTCCGGTCACGTTGACGATGGACAGGGCCGCACCGCCACGCGCATCGCCGTCGAGCTTGGTGAGTACGACACCATCGAAGCCGACCCCGGCCTCGAACTCCTCCGCCGTGCGTACGGCGTCCTGGCCGATCATCGCGTCGACCACGAGGAGAACCTCGTCGGGCTCAACCGCGTCCCGAACATCACGGAGTTGGTTCATGAGTTCGCTGTCGATGGCGAGTCGACCCGCGGTGTCAACGATGACGATGTCGTTCAGATGCACTTTGGCGTGCTCGACCGCGTCGCGTGCCACCCGCACCGGATCGCCGACGCCGTTGCCGGGCTCGGGCGCGAACACCGGCACACCCGCGCGTTCGCCCACGATGCGGAGTTGGTCCACGGCGTTCGGCCGCTGCAGGTCAGCGGCGACGAGAAGCGGCTGATGGGACTGCTCACGTAGATGGGCGGCGAGTTTGCCGGCGAGAGTCGTCTTGCCCGCACCCTGGAGGCCAGCGAGCAGGATGACGGTCGGCGGATGCTTGGCGAAGCGCAGCCGCCGCGTCTCGCCACCGAGAATCTCCACCAATTGCTCGTGCACGATCTTGACGACCTGCTGAGCGGGGTTGAGGGCGCCGGAGACCTCCGCGGAGAGAGCGCGCTCCTTGACCGTGGCGCAGAAGGACCGCACCACGGGCAGGGCGACGTCGGCATCGAGCAGGGCAATGCGGATCTCGCGCACGGTCTCGTCGATGTCGGCCTCGGACAGACGACCCTTGCCGCGCAAATTGCGGAAGGTCGCTGACAGACGGTCGGACAGCGAAGCGAACACCTGATGCACTCCCGTGGACGGACTCCCGGAATCTCCGGATGGTGCCCCAGCCTATGCGGTGTCGCCGCAGCGGTCGGTCAAGCCGTCCCGCTCCCCCCGTCTGTCGAGGCGTTCGCCCCCTCGAGGAGACGGTCCAGGACCCATCCGACGACGCGGGCTCGGTCCTCGCTCGACAGCCGGCCCCCATCGGGTCGGTTGAGGTAGAAGGCGTCCACCACCTCGGAGCCCAGGGTGGCCACGCGGGCCGCGCCGATGGTGACGCCGGCCTGACTGATCGCCCGCGCGATGAGGTTGAGCAGGCCCGGCTCATCGTGGGCACGCACCTCGAGGACGTCGGCACCCGATGCCGCCCCTGGGACGAAGTCCACGCGCGGTGGCGCGAGGCGAGCCGGGCGGCCGCGACGCCGCTCGGCGAGTTTGCCCTCGACATTCAGATCGCCCTCGAGCGCCCGGATGATGTCCGAGCGCAGTAGATCAAGGGCGGGGAAGTCGCCGTAGAACGGCGTGACCGACCACGCGGTCACGGCTCGATCGCCCACCGTCTGCGTGTCCGCCGACTTCACCTCGAGGCGGTGCAGGGCGAGCACTCCCGCGATGGTCGCCAGGAGGCCGGGGCGATCCGGAGCCGCCACGATGATCGACGCAGTGGGCGCGCCCGACTCCATGATCACGTCGACGCCGGTCGCCGCCAACAGGTGCGCATGTCGGTCGGCCGCGGACGGCGCCGATGATGGTTCGTCACCGCTCAGGACCGCCGCGGTCCGACGCACGAGGTCGTCCACGAGCGCGGCCTTCCACTCACTCCACGCGCCCGGTCCCGTCGCGTGGGCATCCGCGATGGTCAGACCGCGCAGGAGTTCCAGACAGCGCTGACCCTCGACCGCCTCGACGACCGTCTGGATGGTCACCGGATCGTCCAGGTCCCGCCGCGTCGCGACGTCGGCGAGGAGTAGGTGATGTCGGACGAGTCGTACGAGGGTGAGTGTCTCGGCTTCGTCGAACCCCAACCGCGGGGCGATCTCGGCGGTCAGGTCGGCGCCAATCTCACTGTGATCGCCGCCGCGGGCCTTGCCGATGTCATGCAGCAGCGCGGCCACCAACAGCAGGTCGGGCCGCGCCACGTCGCGCACCTGATCGGACGCACGTGCCGCCGTCTCCACGAGATGGCGGTCGACGCGATAGAGGTGCACCGGATTCGACTGTGGCGCCGATCGCACCGCCTCCCACTCGGGGATCAGGCGTGTGATGAGCCCCTGCCGGTCCATGGCCTCCCACACCGGCACGAGCCCTTCACCGGCACCGAGCAGGGAGACCAGCGCGTCGCGCGCCGGCTCGGGCCAGGGGGTCGGCATGGGAGCGGCCTCGCGCGCCAACCGCGACACGGTGGCCGGGGCCAACGGGAGACCCGCCTGCGCGGCCGCCGCCGCCATGCGCAGCAGCAGCACTGGATCGCGATCGGCACGCGCATCCGCGGCGAAGACGACCTCGCCGTCGTGGGCGACCACGCCATCCGCGAGCGGCACCCGCTCCGGTCCCGGCTTGCGCATGCGACGCCGACCAAGGCGCGACGTGCGCTGACGGAGCAGTCGATCAACGCGTCGCCAGGTGGTGTCCGCGGCGTAGGCGATCGTCCGCGCCGAGTCACTCACGACGCGCAAGAGTTCTTCGCGGTCGCGTAGATCAAGGCGCGCAGCGACCTCCACCTGATCCTGCGTGCGCAGGATGTCGTTGGGGCGACGGCCGTCTGCGAGAAGCGCCTCGTGCAGGGCGTCGCGCACATCGAGCAGTCGTTCGTGGGCCTCGTCCAGGCCGTCCCGGGGTACGTCGGTGACCCAGGAGGCGGCCACGGCACGCAGCACGGTCGAGTCGCGCAGGCCCCCGTAGGCCTCCTTGAGATCGGGCTCGAGCAGGTGGGCGACCTCACCCTGGGTGCGCCGACGCTCCAGGGATGCGTCGCGTAGTTCATCGAGTCGGGTGCGCGCGAGGGCGCGCCAATCCGAGAGCACGGCTGAGGCCGCGCGCTCACCGAGTTCGCGCTGTCCGGCGATCACGCGTAGATCCAGCAGACCGAGGATCACCCGGAAGTCCTGGGCGGCCATCCGTCGGGCCTGGCCGACGGTCCGCACGCTGTGGTCGACGCGAACGCCGGAGTCCCAGATGGGGTACCACAGCTGCTCCCCCACCTCCTCGATTCGCGAATCGTGGGCGTCGAGGTGGTCCGGCAGCAGCAGGACCAGATCCAGATCGCTGCCGGCCGTCAATTCCCGGCGGCCGTAGCCGCCCACCGCCACCAGGCACGCGCCGAGTTCCTCGGCGCCGCTCGCGCGGTACACATCAGCCAACCAGTCATCGGTCAGCGCACTCAGCGCCCGGCGCCGCGCCGAGCGCGAGGCCACGGGTCGACTGAGGAGTTCCTCGCGTGCCTGCCGATAAGCCGCCGCGGAGGTGGAGGACACCTCGGTGCCCTCCACCTCCTCGCGACCCACGGTGGCGTCCGAACTCACAGGGCGTCCGGTCCACTCTCTCCGGTGCGGACCCGAACCACCGAGTCCACCGGGACGACCCACACCTTGCCGTCGCCGATCTTGCCCGTCCGGGCCGCACCCACGATGGCCTCGACCACCGTCTCGGCGTCCGAGTCCTCGACGACGACCTCGACGCGAACCTTGGGGACCAGGTCGACGGTGTACTCAGCACCGCGGTAGACCTCGGTGTGGCCCCGTTGGCGACCGAACCCACTGGCCTCGGTCACGGTCAGCCCGTGGATGCCCTTGCCCTCCAGGGCGGACTTCACATCTTCGAGCTTGAACGGCTTGATGATCGCAGTGACCAACTTCATGTCCTACTCCCTTTCCAGCGAGCGCTGACCGACGCCGGCGAAGTGTCCGCCGCCACCTGAGTCTCCCAATTCGTATCCCGACTCGGCGTGGACCGCCAGGTCGATGCCCGAGACCTCATCGTCGGCCGAGACCCGGAAGCCGCGCGCCGCCTTGATGATCAGGGCGATGATCGCCGCGATGATGAGCGAGTAGAACAGCACCGCGAACGCGCCGATCGCCTGCTTGCCGAGTTGTTCGGCACCGCCGCCGTAGAGCAGCCCGTTGACACCCGTCGGGGCCAGGTCGGTGGCGAGGAAGCCGATGAGCAGGGTGCCGACGAGTCCGCCCACGAGGTGGACGCCCACGACGTCGAGCGAATCGTCGTACCCGAGCTTGTACTTCCAGCCCACGGCCAGGGCACACAGCGCACCAGCGATGACGCCGATGATGATGGCGCCGATGGGGCTCACCGACGCACAGGCCGGGGTGATCGCCACGAGGCCCGCAACGATGCCGGACGCGGCACCGAGTGTGGTGGCGTGTCCATCGCGGATCTTTTCCACGATGAGCCACGCGAGAGCGGCAGCGGCCGTGGCTGCGAAGGTGTTGACGAAGACCACGGAAGCCGCGTTGTCGGCCGCCAGGGCGCTACCCGCGTTGAATCCGAACCAGCCGAACCACAGCAGACCGGCACCCAACATGACCAGGGTGAGGTTGTGCGGCCGCATCGGCGTCTTGGGCCAGCCGACACGACGGCCAATGACGATGGCGAGGGCGAGCGCGGCAGCACCGGCGTTGATGTGCACCGCAGTGCCACCGGCGAAGTCGATCACGCCGAGCTCGAAGATCCAGCCACCGGCACTCCATACCCAGTGCGCGACGGGGAAGTACACGATGATGGCCCACACGGCGCCGAAGAACAGCCACGCGCCGAACTTGGTCCGGTCAGCCACCGCACCGGCGATGAGGCCGACGGTGAGTGCCGCGAACATCGCCTGGAAGCCGACGAACGCCATGGCCGGGAGTCCGGCCTCCGGATCGTCCGCCATGAGGCCTTCGAGTCCGATGTATTCGAACGGGTCGCCGATGAGGCCGCTGATGTCGGTGCCGAAGGCCATGGAGTAGCCGAAGAGCACCCACAGGATCATCACGACGAACGCCGCGCTCATGACCATCATGAGCATGTTGAGGACAGACTTCGAGCGGACCATGCCGCCGTAGAACAAAGCCAGTCCGGGGATCATCAGCAGCACCATGGCCGCTGCCGTCAACACCCATGCGGTGTTGCCGGTGTCAAGCATCGATTCCATTCGCCACGCTCCTTGGGTCGGTGGTGTGAGCCACACCCTGCTGAGCGCGGGTTTCCCCGGAGGCACCGTCGCGTTACGGGTTCGTCACGTCCGGCGCGCGTTTGTTACATGTGTGTGACGCGTCACTCCGCCAGGAGGGCGTCGACGAACTCGGCCGCATCGAAGGGCGCGAGGTCGTCCGGGCCTTCGCCGAGGCCCACGAGCTTGACCGGTACGCCGAGTTCGCGCTGGACGGCGACGACGATGCCGCCCTTGGCCGTGCCATCGAGCTTGGTGAGCACGATGCCGCTGACGTCGACCACCTCGGAGAAGACGCGGGCCTGGGTCAAGCCGTTCTGACCCGTGGTGGCGTCGAGGACCAGCAGGACCTCATCCACCGGGCCGCGCCGTTCGAGGACGCGCTTGACCTTGCCGAGTTCGTCCATGAGTCCCACCTTGGTGTGCAGGCGACCGGCGGTATCGATGACGACGGTGTCGACGTCGGCCTCGGTGCCGATCGTGACCGCGTCGAAGGCGACGGCAGCCGGGTCGCCGCCCTCGGGCCCGCGCACAACGGCGGCACCGACGCGGTCACCCCACGTTTGGAGTTGCTCGGCGGCCGCGGCACGGAAGGTGTCTGCGGCGCCAAGAACGACCGTGCGGTCCTCGGCGACGAGCAAACGGCCGAGTTTGCCCGTGGTCGTCGTCTTGCCGGTGCCATTGACGCCCACGACGAGGACCACGGCCGGGCCCTCAGCGTCGCGGGTGGAGTGGACGGTCCGATCGAGGCTGGGATCGACCAGCGCGATCAGTTCCTCGCGCAGCAGCGCCTGTGCCTGTTCGGGAGTGGACGGCGACTCGGCGCGCACGCGTGTGCGCAAGCGATCCATGAGTTCCGTGGTGGCCGCGACACCGAGGTCAGCGGTGAGCAAGGTCTCCTCGATCTCGTCCCAGGTGTCGGCATCGAGGGTGTCCCGGGACAGCAGGCTGAGCAGGCCACGGCCGAGGGCGGTCTGCGACCGCGCCAGCCTGCGGCGCAGTCGGGTGAACCGGCCGGCGGCGGGCTCCGGCGCTTCGAGGGTGAGGACCTCCTCGAGGTCGATCTCCTCGACCGAGGGCTCGTCGAGTACGGCGGTTCCCACGCTGTCCGGGCCGGGCGCCTCCTCGACGAGGCGCCGCGGGGTATCCCGCGGGGTCGTGTCGTCATCTCCCACGCCGGGGGCGTAGTCGAGGCCCGGCCGCGGCTTCGGCGGCTTCGGCTCGCCACGACGGTTGAGCACAAGGGCCACACCGACGACAACGGCGACGAGGAGGGCAACGGCAAGAGCGACGTACACGAAGGTCATGTCCACACGTCGATCCTAGGCGTCACCGCGCCGGGCCGATCAGCCGATAGGTCGGGCCGATCAGCCGGAGATGGGGCCCATCAGGCGGAGACGGGATCCGATTCGCGCAGGCGCTGCCCGACCACCTGGGTCACGCCATCCCCACGCATGGATACGCCGTACAGCGCATCAGCGATCTCCATCGTGCGCTTCTGGTGCGTGATGACGATAAGTTGCGAGCTCGATCGGAGCTCATCGATCGCATCGATGAGGCGGCCGAGATTGACGTCATCCAGGGCGGCCTCGACCTCGTCAAGGACGTAGAACGGACTGGGACGCGCCTTGAACAACGCGATGAGGAACGCGACCGCCGTGAGCGAGCGCTCGCCACCGGACAGCAACGACAGCCGCTTCACCTTCTTGCCAGGAGGCCGCGCTTCGACATCGACACCGGTCGTGAGCATGTTGGCCGGATCGGTGAGGATCAGTCGGCCATCGCCCCCCGGGAAGAGCCGGGCGAAGACGTGCTCGAATTCACGGGCGGTGTCTTCGTAGGCCTCGGTGAACACGCGCTCGACGCGCTCGTCGACCTCCTTGACGATGTCCATGAGGTCGTCCCTAGAACGCTTGAGATCCTCGACCTGCTCGGTGAGGAAGCGCAGCCGCTCCTCCAGGGCGCTGAACTCCTCCAGGGCGAGCGGGTTGACCTTGCCCAGCAGTGCGAGTCCGCGCTCGGCCGACTTCAGTCGACGTTCTTGCTGCACGCGGTCGTAGGCGTAGGGCTCGGGCTCCGGGGCGTTGGGATCGACCTCATCGCCGGGTGCCGCGGGCGTGGGCGGGATGAGTTGCTCGGGGCCATAGTCGACGACGAGTTCATCGGGCTCCATGCCGAACTCCTCGATCACCCGTCCCTCGAGTTGCTCGATCCGCAGCCGCTGCTCGGCGCGCGCCACCTCGTCCCGGTGCACCGAGTCGGTGAGCCGCTCCATCTCGACGGACAGTTCGCGGTGTTCGAGGCGCACCTGCTGCAGCGCACTCTCGCGCTGGGCCTGGCGCTCCTCCAGCGCTCGGCGCTCGGTGTCGGCGCGGTGCAGGGAGACCTCCATGCGGCGCAGGACCGTCTCGACACCGCGGGCGACGGCCGAGGCGACCTCGGCCTCTCGCTGCCGCTGCTCGCGTCGTTCGGCCGCGCGCCGTCGGGCGACACGCTCATGCTGTGCCGCACGCTCCAAGGACTCCACCCGGGTCTCGAGTGAGGCCAGGCGCTCCTCACCTGTACGCAAGGCGAGTCGAGCCTCGACCTCGTGCGCGCGGGCCTGCTGGGCCTTGGCTGCGGACTCAGCCCGACCGTCCACGAGCGGCTCGTCAGACTCCTCGGACTCGGCCTGCGCCAGCCGCTGTTCGAGATCGGCGAGCGTTGCCTGATCGGACGCCGCGGCTTCAAGCGCCGACTGTTCGGCGATGGTGAGCCGGTCGGCCTCACCGGTGGCAGCTCGGGCGGCCTGGCCGAGCAGGCCGAGTTGTTCGGCGACCGCCGCGAGGCGAGCGTCGGACTCGTGCAGACGGCCAAGCGCGGATTCGGCCTCCGCGGCCGCGGTGGCCTGCTGCTCGGTCGCCGCAGCCAGGGCGAAACGCACGCGATCGAGATGGTGCTGGACCTCGGTGAGTTCGCGCTCGGCGTCATCCACGGCGGCCTGCAACTCCAGCAGGGTGGGTGCTTCTCCAGAGCCACCCTCGGCATGGTGCGGTCCGAGGACGTCACCATCGCGAGTGACCGCGATGGCGCCAGTCGCGCGAATCGCCACGGCGTCGTCCAAGGTCTCGGCGAGAACCCGACCGGCCAGCCGCGGCGCCAAGGCACGCATGAGGTCCGGGGAACCACTGACCACATCGGCCAGCCACCGTCCACCTGCGGGTGGCGCCGCCGTCGGCAGCGACTCGACCGGCCCGTCGAGGACGACGACGCTCGCACGACCGGCCGAATCTCGGTGGAGCAGCAAAAGACCCGCCATCGCCGCCGCGGCATCGCGTACGACGACGGCATCGGACAGATCACCGAGGGCAGCGGCAACCGCGCGCTCGTAGCCGTGTTCGATCGTGACCATCTGGGCGACCGTGCCGAGGACGCCGGCGTCGGCACCAGCCTGCAATAGAGCCCCCGCCCCGTCACCGCGTGTCAGGCCGATGCGCAGAGCTTCGACACGTGCGGACAGGGCCGCGCGCTGGCGTTCGCCGTCGCGCTCTTCACCGCGCAGGCGCTCGACCTCGGCGTCGGCAGCCGCCAGACGGCCCTGCGCGTCCTCGTACTGGGTATCAAGCCCGAGTTCGCCCGCGTCGAGACCGGCGATCTTGCTCTCCAACGCCGCGAAGTCTCGCTGCGCCTCGCTGGCGCGCGAGCGGGCGTCCTCGCGCTGCGCGACCAGGCGCTCGATCTCGGCGGTGCGTGCCTCCAGTCGCGAACGCGCGGCCGCGACCCGCCCGGACAACCGGACGAGCCCCTCACGCCGGTCGGACTCCGCTCGCGTGGCATCGGCGACACGGCGTTCCTCGGCACTGTGCTCGTCTTCGGCCGTCTGCCGCAGTGCGGTCGCCTCCGCGAGTTGGACGCGGTGGCCCTCCACCTCGCGGCCCAGGGCGAACAGTTCCTCGCGCAGGCCTGCCGCCTCGGCCTCCAGTGCCTCCGGATCACGGGTCGACTCGG
The DNA here is from genome assembly GCA_964351035.1 of uncultured Actinomyces sp. Taxonomy (GTDB): domain Bacteria; phylum Actinomycetota; class Actinomycetes; order S36-B12; family S36-B12; genus Mxb001. The sequence continues at coordinate 3,961 of CAYGMM010000013.1, read as the reverse complement.
TCTCGTCCTCGGTGTCCGCCCCGATGAGGCGGAGGCGTTCGGCCGCCAGGGACGCGGTGCCGAGCAGCCGCTCGCGCAGCGCCGACAACCCGAACCAGGTCTGCTGGGCCTGGGTCAACGCCGGCGCGTCGACCTTGGATTGCTCGTCGAGTTCTGATTCGCGCGCCACGACAACCGCGAGGGCCGTCTCGACCTCCGCGCGACGCTCGCGCATCGCGGTCTCGTCAGCGACCTCAGCGGCCAACGCCTCGCGCAGTTGGACCAGATCGTCGGCGAGCAGACGCAGTCGCGCATCGCGCGCTTCGGATTGGATGACGACAGCGCGTCGCGCCACCTCGGCCTGCTTGCCCAGCGGCTTCAGTTGCCGACGCAGTTCGCTCGTGAGGTCGGACAGGCGCGTCAGGTTGCCCTGCATGGCGTCAAGCTTGCGCAGCGCCTTTTCCTTGCGCTTGCGGTGCTTCAGGACGCCGGCAGCCTCCTCGATGAATCCGCGTCGATCCTCCGGGGAAGCGTGCAAGATCGCGTCCAACTGGCCCTGACCGACGATGACGTGCATCTCACGGCCGATACCGGAGTCCGACAGCAACTCCTGCACGTCGAGCAACCGGCACGGTGTGCCGTTGATCGCGTATTCGGAGCCACCATTGCGGAAGAGCGTCCGCGAGATGGTGACCTCGGTGTAATCGATCGGGAGGGCCCCATCGGTGTTATCGATCGTCAGCGCGACCTCGGCGCGACCCAGCGGTGCACGACCCGACGTGCCGGCGAAGATGACATCAGCCATGTTGCCGCCGCGGAGCGACTTCGCCCCCTGCTCGCCCATAACCCACGCGAGGGCATCGACGATGTTGGACTTGCCCGAGCCGTTAGGGCCGACGACACAGGTGACCCCCGGCTCGAAGGCCAGCGAGGTCGCCGACGCGAAGGACTTGAACCCCTTGAGGGTCAGGCTCTTCAGGTACACGCGGACAACCTTTCGGCGGGGTGGATCTTTCGACGGGCTAGGTGCCGCCACCCTACCCACGGGGCCGCCGCAGCGTGGATTAGGCGCTCCGGGGGCGTCGCTGACACTTGGGACAGCGGTACGACGAGCGGTTCATGAAGGGCTCCCGCACGATCGGTCGGCCGCAACGCTCGCAGGGTTCGCCCTCCCGCCCGTAGGCCCGCAGGGACCGGTCGAAGTAGCCACTGGAGCCGTTGACGTCGACGTAGAGATCGTCGAACGACGTGCCGCCCTCGGCCAACGCCTCGGTCATGACGTCGCGCACGTGGCCGAGGAGTTCGGTCACCTGCCTGGAGCTCAAGGTGCGGGCGGGCCGGTCGTAATGCAGGCGAGCCCGCCACAGCGCCTCGTCGGCATAGATGTTGCCGATCCCGGAAATCAGCGATTGATCGAGCAGGGCGCGCTTGATCCCGGTGTCGCGCGACCGGAGAGCTCGGGAGAAGGCCCGATCGTCGAAGGCCGGATCGAGTGGATCGCGAGCAATGTGCGCGACGGAGGCCGGCACCGCTCCCCCCGCACCATCGTCAACGAGGTCATCGACGAAGAGCCCGCCGAAGGTGCGCTGATCAACGAAGCGGAGGTCACGCTCGGCCCCGGACAGTGACAGCCGGACTCGCAGGTGCGCCTCGTCCGGCTGCTCCGGAGGGGGCAGCAGGAGTTGGCCGCTCATGCCCAGGTGAGCGACGAGGGCCCGGCCATCGTCGAGAGGCATCCACAGGTACTTCCCGCGCCGACTCACCGTCTCGATGCGGCGCCCCGTCAGCGCATCGATGAAGTCACGTTCCCCCGCCGGGTGCCGTCGTACGGCACGATCGTGGTGCACGGTGACCGCGTCGATGCGGCGGCCGCTGACGTAGGGATCGAGCCCCCGTCGGACCACCTCAACCTCGGGCAACTCCGGCATGTCCGCCTCTCAGCCGCTGCCCGATTCGAGAGCGCGATAGGCCTCCTCGGCCGCCTGCTGCTCGGCCTCCTTCTTGGACCGCCCCTCGCCTGTGCCGTGGACCTGATCAGCGAAGACGGCGCGCGCCGTGAAGCGCTTGTCGTGATCGGGCCCGGACTCCTCGACCACGTACTCCGGCGCACCGAGCGCAAGCCCCGCCGCGAGTTCCTGAAGGGAGGTCTTCCAGTCCAGGCCCGCCCCAAGGTCCGCAGCGCGTTCGATGAGCGGGTCGAACAGCCCATGGATGAGGTCCTCGGCCTCGGTGAGTCCACGCTCGAGATAGACCGCGCCGATGAGCGCCTCGAGGGTGTCGGCGAGGATTGAGGACTTGTCGCGACCGCCCGTTGTCTCCTCACCCCTGCCCAGCAGGAGGCAATCCCCCACGCCGAGTTCACGCGCGACATCGGCCAGTGCGCGGGCGTTGACCACCGCCGCGCGCATCTTGGCCAACTGTCCCTCGGCGGTGTCGGGGTAGTTGCGGTAGAGGGTCTCGGTGACGACGAGTCCGAGCACTGAATCGCCGAGGAATTCGAGGCGTTCATTGGTCGGCAGGCCGCCGTTCTCATAGGCGAACGAGCGGTGCGTCAGGGCGAGATCCAACAGCGATAGTGGACCGCCGAGACGATCGGCCAACAAATCACGCGCCGTCATGACGCCCTCACGCAGGACGTCGCCAGATCGGCGACCGTGTCCGCCTGCCGCGCCCGCGCCTCGTCGAGTTGCCAGCCGCTCTCAGCCAGCACGTCACCAAGGCACAGCAGCGCGAGCGAATCCGCCCCCAGCAGTCGAAGGGGCGTGTCAGCGCGCACCGGGGCGCCAGGGTCAAGACCCAACACCCGCCGAAGCGCAGCGTCGACCGCGTCGGCACAGTCGGCATCGACTGCCGGGGCGCCGCCGCGATCGCTCACGGCTCTAGACGTCGAGGACGCGACGCTTGGCGTAGGTGCCACAGGTGGGGCACACGGTGTGGGCGAGCTTCGACTCACCGCAGCGAGCGCAGGCGACCAGCGTGGGAGCCGAGGTCTTCCACTGCGAACGGCGGTGCCGGGTGTTGGAGCGGGAGGTCTTCCGCTTGGGAACGGCCACGTCAATCGTCCTTATCTTCGTCGAGCAATGCGCCGAGGGCTGCCCAGCGCGGGTCGGTGGTCTCGTGGCGATGTCCGGGATCGTCGTCGAGCCGCGCACCGCATTCAATGCACAACCCCGCACAATCCTCCCGGCACGTCGGTGCGATGGGCAGTGTGAGCACCACTGCGTCTCGAACCGTCGCCTCGAGGTCGATGAGGTCTCCCTCGATCGAGGGTGGGGCATCGTCATCCTCGTCATCCACCTCAGCCGTCACGTGTCCGTGAGCGTCCTGCGGTGGGTAAACGAACAATTCTTCGATGTCCGCGGTCTGCTCCCAGGTGACCGGTTCCAAGCAGCGCGCGCACTCGGCGACGACATCCGCCCGGATGGTTCCGGAGACGTAGACCCCCTCCACCACCGACTCCAACCTCAGGTCGAGGTCGACATCGGTGCCTTCGGGCACCTTGGCCAGTCCAGTTCCCAGGCCCGCTGCGGCGGGGACCCGTCGGCTGATCTCCTTCATCGCTCCCGCCCGGCGGCCTAATTCGCGGATGTCCACGACGTACGGCGCGCGGGGGTCGAGGGCGGTCAGGACTCCTCCGACGGTGCTGCAACGGGTCCGATCACTCGATCGGGCCGCCGGTCAGGATACGGCAGCAGGGCCGTCAAGGCGAAACCGGTCGTCAGGAGGCTCTTCTGACATGTCCGTGGGTGGCTGGGATGGCACCGTCGGCAGCGGATTGACATTCGGACCGCCTCACTAGTCTGCGACCGCGGGACGAAGGACAGGTGCTGCACTGGCAACTTTGCCAGCTCTGTCCACAATGCCCGGCCGCGTGGGTACGCCGCGGGAGCGGGTCGGGTCGGCGGGGTTGTGCGCTGAGAGTGCAGACAATCGGCCTTCTGAGCGCACAATGTCGAGCGGCGGCGAGGTTGTGCGCTGAGAG
>CAYGMM010000012.1:26563-29543 GCA_964351035.1 uncultured Actinomyces sp. | reverse complement strand
TGCGGACATCGACGAGAACGGCCACGTGCGGCGGCAGGGCGCGGACTACTACCTGAAGCCGATGAATTGCCCTATGCACAATCTGATCTTCGATGCGCGCGGTCGGTCATACCGTGAACTGCCGCTGCGCCTGTTCGAGTTCGGCACCGTCTATCGCTACGAGAAGTCCGGTGTCGTGCAGGGCATGACTCGCGCGCGAGGCTTCACCCAGGATGACGCGCACATCTACTGCACACGCGAGCAGATGGCCGACGAACTCGACAAGTTGCTCACCTTCGTGCTCGATCTGCTGCGCGACTATGGGCTCGAGGACTTCTACCTCGAACTCTCCACCCGTGATCCGGAGAAGTCGGTGGGCTCGGACGAGGTGTGGGTCGAGGCCACGGAGGTATTGCGCGAAGCAGCCGAGAAGCAGGGGCTGGAACTCGTCCTGGACGAAGGTGGCGCCGCCTTCTACGGGCCAAAGATCTCGGTCCAGGCCAAGGATGCCATCGGCCGCACCTGGCAGATGTCCACCATCCAACTCGACTTCAATCTGCCCGAGCGATTCGACCTTGAGTACCAGGCGGCGGACGGCACCCGCCAGCGACCGGTGATGATTCACCGTGCGCTGTTCGGCTCGATCGAACGCTTCTTCGCGGTGCTGCTCGAGCACTACGCGGGGGCATTCCCGCCCTGGCTGGCCCCCGTGCAGGTCATCGGGATTCCGATCACCGACGACCACAACGACTACCTCTTCGACGTGGCGGAGAAGTTGAAGGCGCAGGGGATCCGCGTCGAGGTGGACACCTCGGATGACCGGATGCAGAAGAAGATCCGCACCGCGCAGAAGTCCAAGGTCCCCTTCATGTTGATCGCCGGGGATGACGACGTGGCGAACGGCGCCGTCTCCTTCCGTTATCGCGATGGCAGTCAGCGCAACGGCGTACCGGTGGATGAGGCGATCAACGACATCGTGACCGCCGTCCGTGACCGCATCCAGGTTGAGTCCGCACCGGCATGACCGACGACACGGTGCTCGACCACGGCGGCCTCCCGGACCGCTGGCAGCGCCTGTGGACACCACACCGCCAGCCCTATCTCAAGGGTGAGTCGCGGCCCGCGCATGATGGCCCCGGTGAGGAGTGCCCGTTCTGTCGGGCTCCCGGCATGCCCGACGACGAGGGCCTCATCGTCGCGCGCGGTGACCTCGCGTACGTCGTACTCAATCTCTACCCGTACAACTCCGGGCACCTGCTGGTCTGCCCGTACCGTCACGTGCCGGACTACAGCGACCTCGATGATGCCGAGGTGCTCGAGTTCGGTCAGTTGACGCAGCACGCGATGCGGGCATTGCGCTACGCCACGCGGGCGCAGGGCTTCAACATCGGGATGAACCAGGGCAAGGTCGGCGGTGCGGGCATCGCCGGTCACCTCCACCAACACGTGGTGCCGCGCTGGGGCGGCGACACCAATTTCCTGCCGGTGGTCGGCCACACGAAGACGATGCCGCAGATCCTGGAAGAGACCCGCGAGATCCTCACCGAGGCGTGGGACCAGACGCGCTAGCGTGAGTGGTGCGCGAAGCGTGCGAGCGATGGGGAGGACAGATGGCGATCATTAGCGGACCTGGTGGCATTGACCTCGAGGCAGAGTTGGCCGCCGTCGGCGTTCAGTTCGTCCATGCGCCCGGCGACGATGTGCCAGCGGAGGTGCTCGAGGCCCATCTAAACGCGGACGAGCGGCAGGTGCGTGCCGTCGTCGTGGCCGAGCCACCCGCCGAGGGCGAGGAGTTCGCCGGGATGGGTGCGTGGCACATCAACGCGCAGCATGAGGTGCACTTCGCCCGCACCGGCCGTGGACTCGTGCAGTTCCAACTCCCCGAGGGCGTGGCCTCGGTGGAGGTGATGGCCGGCGACGTGATGATCGTGCAAGGCGCGGAGCACCGCTACCGGCCGATTGAGGCGCAGGAGTGGATCCTGCGGCACACCGGACCGGCGGACGCCGACATGGGCGCGAGCAATACCGGTCGTGCCGACGACCCCTGGCCGGAGATCTCCTAGACCGGGATGGGTTCGGCGCGCGCCGGGCGCTAGTCGCCGACGAGGCCCTGAGCGACGTGCTGCGGCATCGGCTCGTGCCGTGAATACCGACGGGTGAACGACGCGGTGCCGTGCGCCAGGCTGCGCAGGTCAATGGCGTATCGGGTGAGTTCGAGGCCGGGCACCTCGGCCAAGATCTTCGTGCGACCGGCTCCCGCACCCTCGCTTCCGGTGACGCGTCCACGGCGACCGGACAGGTCCGACATGACCGCACCGACGTAGTCATCGGGCACCAGGACAAGCACCTCGTCGACCGGTTCGAGCAGGGTGATCTCGCTCGCCTCCGCTGCTTCCTTCAGCGCCATTCCGCCAGCGGTCTGGAATGCCATGTCGGACGAGTCGACCGAATGGGTCTTGCCATCGACGAGGGTCACGCGGATGTCGGTCAGTGGGTAGCCCGCGGCGACGCCCTTGGCCATCTGCGCGCGAACCCCCTTCTCCACGGACGCGACGAACGTCTTCGGAATGACGCCACCGGTGATCTTGTCGACGAATTCGAAGCCGGTGCCGGCCGGCAGGGGTTCGACCTCGATGTCGCAGACCGCGAACTGGCCATGGCCGCCGGACTGCTTCACGAGGCGGCCGTGTCCCTTGGCGGGTTTGGCGAACGTCTCCCGCAGGGACACGCGCAAGGGCTCGCTGTCGACGCTGACGCCGTACCTGGTCTTGAGGCGATCGAGGAGTACGTCGACGTGGGCCTCGCCCATGCACCACAGGATGATCTGGCCAGTCTCAGGGTTTTGCTCGAGGCGCATGGTGGGGTCCTCGGCCACGAGGCGCCCGAGCGCTGCGGTGAGTTTGTCCTCGTCGGCGTTGGAGTGGGCCGTGATGGCGACCGGGAGCAGCGGGTCCGGCATGACCCAGGGCTCGATGAGCAGGGGATTCTCTGGTGACGACAG
>CAYGMM010000012.1:0-26553 GCA_964351035.1 uncultured Actinomyces sp. | reverse complement strand
GCCGGTCTCGGCGTGCGCCACCCGCGAAACGACGCCGATCTCACCGGCGCGGAGTTCGTCCACCTGATTGAGGTTGCGCCCCAAGGGCAGGGAGATGGAGCCGCCCTTCTCGTCGACGTCGTGGTCCTCGTGGCCGCGATCGGTGAGGAAGTGTCCGGACACGTGCACCGTGCTATCGGCGCGCAGGGTGCCGGAGAACACGCGGACCAGTGACTGCCGCCCGGCGTAGGAGTCAGAGGAGGTCTTGACCACCTCGGCGCATAGCGGTCCGTCGGCGTCGCAGCGCAGTGGTTCGCGCGGGCTGCCATCCGGTGCCGTGACCGCGGGCAACTCGTGCTCGAGCGGTGACGGGAATCCGCGCACGAGAATTTCGAGTACCTCCTCCATGCCGAATCCGGTCGGGCTCGAGGCGGTCAAGAGAGCCGGGAAGAAATGCCCGCGCGCGACGGCCTTCTCAAGGTCTGAGACGAGCGTGTCGAAGGCCACATCCTCGCCCCCGAGGAAGCGCTCCATCAGGGTCTCGTCCTCGGACTCGGTGATGATGCCCTCGATGAGCGCGGTCCGAGGATCCTCGATGAGTTCGACATGCTGGGGATCGGGTTCGCGTTCGACGCGCGTGCCGTCGGAGTAGTCGTAGATGCGCTGGGACAACAGGCCGATCAGTCCGGCAACCTGTCCGTCGTCAGCATGCAGCGGCAGGTAGAGCGGCAGCACGCCCTGGCCCTCGCCAAAGAGTTCATGGCAGCGATCGAGGACGCCCTCGGTGTCGGCGCGGGCGTTGTCGGTCTTGGTGATGACCACCGCTCGCGGCATGCCGACGGCGGCGCACTCGTCCCACAGCAGGCTGGTGGCAGCGTCTACTCCATCGACCGCCGACACCACGAAGAGGGCGGCATCAGCGGCCCGGAGACCGGCCCTCACCTCGCCGACGAAGTCGGCATAGCCAGGTGTGTCCAGCAGATTGATGCGCACGCCCTGCCACTCCAGGGGTACCAGACTGAGCGAGACCGAGCGCCCTTGACGGTGCTCGGCCTCGTCGGCGTCGGACAGGGTGCTGCCCGCTTCGATGGTGCCTGCCCGATTGATCGCTCCTGTGGTGAGGGCGAGGCTCTCGATGAGCATCGTCTTGCCACTGTGGCTCGGTCCCACGAGTACGACGTTGCGGATCCGGGACGGATCGACGGGGACGGACTCGGGCATCGGGCCTCCACTCACTCGGTTCGTTGGGTAACACCCTTCCCCTGCGCCTCGCCGGGCGCAAGGGACCTCCGTCACCTCGCCCGCTCAGGCCGTAGCATCGGGGGCGCCCGGATAGTCCGGTCAGGCGAGGAGAAGCGGTGCTCAACAACCCGGCGGCTCGCAAGGTGTCGACCTTCGTCCTCGAGCCCCTCGCCCGTGGCCTGCTCAAGCTCCACGTCTCTCCGGACGCCGTGACGGTCGTCGGCACACTCATCACCTGCACCGCCGCCCTGGTGTTCTTCCCACGGGGCGACTTCATCCCCGGCGTCATCATCATCGCCGCCTCAGTGATCGCGGATCTGCTCGACGGCACGATGGCGCGGTTGTCTGGTCGCGCCGGCCCCTGGGGCAACTTCCTTGACGCGACGCTGGATCGCGTGGCCGACGGGTGCGTCTTTGGCGCGCTGGTCCTGTGGTCGGTCACCTACGCCGAGCCCTGGGTCACGGCCGCCGCACTGACGTGTCTCGTCGGAGGACAGGTGATCTCCTACGCCAAGGCCCGGGCAGAAGCCGTGGGAGCGACGGCCAACGTCGGCATCGCCGAGCGCGCTGAGCGATTGATCGTCGTCCTTCTTGCCGCCTTCATCGCCGGTTTTGGTGTCCCGTACGTCCTGCCCGTCGCCCTCGTGCTCCTCGCCATCGTCAGCGTCATCACGGTGCTCCAGCGCATCGTCGTCGTACGTCGTCAACTGCGACCGCAGACGCCCGACGGCGAACAGGCCCCGCAGGACAACTCGTGAGCAAGGCCCGCGACGCCAGCCTCGCCGAGCGGGCGACCGACCTCGGCTTCGGCATCGGATGGTCGGCGGTCCGGGCAATGCCGGATCCCGTCGTGGACCGGATCTTCCGTGCGGCGGCCGATCGCACGTGGCGGCGTCAGGGGCCGAGCGTCCGACAACTCACCGCCAACCTGTCTCGAGTCCTGCCTCCCGAGCGGCTGCCCGAACTCCCGGAGATCGCCCACGAGGGTGTGCGGCGCTACCTGCGCTACTGGAGCGAGGTCTTCCGCTTGCCCGAGTGGAGCCCGCAGCGAGTGGATGAGTCGTTTGTCCTCGTGGAAGGCGTCGAGCGCCTTGATGCGGCGATGAACGCCGGCAACGGCGCGGTGATCACGTTGACTCACTCCGGGAACTGGGATCTTGCCGGGGCCTGGGGCTGCCAGCGCTATGGCGGACTCGTGACGGTCGCGGAGCGTCTGAAGCCGGAGAGCCTCTACGACCGCTTCGTGGCGTATCGAGAATCCCTGGGCATGGAGGTCCTACCGCTGGGGGAGTCCGATGTCCTGCGCGTGCTGACGCGACGCCTACGTGAAGGTCGACTCGTCTGCCTCCTCGCTGATCGGGACCTGGCACACAGTGGGGTTCCGGTGGACTTCTTCGGTGAGCGCGCATCGATGCCCGGTGGCCCGGCTGTGCTCTCGCAACTCACCGGAGCGCCACTGCTGCCCGTATCGATTTGGTACGACGGCGATCGCACCATGGCCAAGATCGGTGAACCGATCGAGGTCGCTTCGCCCAGTAGCCCGGGCGGTCGGGGGGACCGCGGCGAGCGGATCGCGCAGACCACGCAGGCGATGGCCGATGTCTTCGCGCGCGAGATTGCACAGCATCCGCAGGACTGGCACATGATGCAGCGGCTGTGGCATGCCGACCTCGACGGGGCTGGCCGGTGAAGATCGGCATTGTGTGCCCGTACTCCTGGGATGCCCCCGGTGGCGTGCAGGCGCATGTTCGTGATCAGGCCGAGACGCTCATCGCGTCCGGGCACGACGTCAGCGTCCTCACTCCGGTGGAGGACCCGAGTCATCTGCCGCCGTACGCCGTCGATGGTGGGCGGCCACGCGCCGTGCCGTACAACGGGTCGGTGGCTCGACTCACCATGGGCGTCAAGGCGACCGCACGGGTGCGCCGCTGGATTCGCGAGGGCGAGTTCGACGTTCTGCACGTGCATGAGCCCCTGGCCCCGTCGCTGGGTGTGCTCGCCTGTTGGGCGGCTCGCGGGCCGATCGTGGCCACCGTGCACTCGTCCGTGGAGCGATCCCGCGCCCTCACCACCGGCTATTACGTCGCGCAGACCGCGCTGGAGAAGATCAACGCCATCATCGCGGTGAGCGAGCACGCACGACGAACGATCGTCGATCACGTAGGCGCCGATGCCGTCCTCATCCCGAACGGCGTACGTGTCGACCACTTCCGCGACGCCGTTCCGCTCCAGACATGGCCGGGCCCAAGCATTCTCTTCCTTGGGCGGATGGATGAGCCGCGTAAGGGCCTTCCCATCCTCCTCACCGCATTCGTCGACGTACGACAACGCATCCCCGATGCGACGTTGATCCTCGTTGGTCCCGGCGACCCGCAGGAGGTGCTTGCGGGCGTACCGGATTCGGTGCGTGACGGCATCGTGTGCCTGGGCCGGGTGAGCGAGGAGGACAAGGCGCGCGCCCTGGCGAGCGCCGATGTGTACGTCGCCCCCAATACCGGCGGAGAGTCCTTCGGCATCGTGCTGCTCGAGGCGATGGCCGCGGGTGCCCCCGTGGTGGCCAGCGATCTCGAAGCGTTCGAGCGTGTGCTGGATGGTGGTCGCGCCGGTCGGCTGTTCCCGGTCGGTGATGCCGGTGCGCTCGCCGACGCCCTGGTGGAGTTGCTCGGTGACCCGCAGGAGCGCGACCGACTGCGCGAGATCGGCGCTCGACGTGCTGATGTTTTTGACTGGCCACGCGTTGCGCGCGACATCCTCAATGTCTACGCGAGTGTGATTGCCGGGCAGGGTCCGGTCACCGAGGACCTGCGCGGCCAGATCGTGGGGCGCTGGGCCGGACGCCGCCGGGAGGTCACGTGAGTTGGTGGTGGCTCGCGATCGGATTGGTGCTCGTGGCCCTCGTGGCGCTCTACTTCAGCATGACCGCGGGTCGGCTCGACGCTTTGCACCGACGGGTCGATGCCGCCGAGCACGCTTTGGATGTCCAACTGCTGCGGCGGTCAGCGCTCATCTTGGACCTGGCCTCGTCGGGACTGTTCGATCCCGCGACAACCGTCGTCCTGGCGGAGAGTGCTCACACCGCGAGGACGGCGGATGCGGCCGACCCCGTGGCTCGAGGGCTAGCGGAGAGCGACCTGACTCGCGTTCTCGCCGAGGTTCTTCCTGACGAGAGCGAACTTGAGGACCTCCGGGATTCGCCGGAGGCGATGCACATGCTCGACGAACTCGCGAGTACCTGCGCCCGGGTGCAGTTGTCGCGTCGCTTCCACAACGATGCCGTGCGCGCCTGTCGGCAGGTGCGTCGCCACCGCGCCGTCCGATGGTTTCGGCTGGCCGGGCACACCCCCTGGCCCCAGACCATGGAGATGGACGACACGCCGCCGAGGGCGCTGACCGACCGCTAGCCCCAACCGACGTACCGTTATCGGGTGCCTCGTCGTTCCCGGACCGCTCGCCCGGTCATCGCCTCGGTCGTCGTCGTCAGTGCCGCGCTGCTGGCCGCCTGTTCGGGAGGCGATGCGGCGCCGGTCGCCACGAGTGTGACGCCCACACCGACACCTTCGGCCACGTCGACGCCCACACCCACGCCCACCCCGTTGCCCACGGCATCGTCCGCGGCGTACGGCATCCCCGCCGGGGCATCGCCGTTTTCAGGACTTCCCGGCGGCGAGGGCAAGCCGGTTCTTGCGATCAAGATCGACAACACGCGCGCCGCCCAGCCCCACGCAGGCCTGCAGTCGGCCGACCTCGTCTACGTCACCGAAGTCGAGTGGGATCTCACTCGCCTGATCGCCATTTTCAACTCGACCATGCCCGCCGAGATCGGCCCCGTGCGATCGGCGCGTATCAGCGATATCGACATCCTCGCTCCCTTCGGGAAGGTGGCCTTCAGCAATTCGGGGATGCAGTCGAAGCTCAAGCCCTATATCGCGGCGGCCAACCTCTATGACGTGTCGGCCGAGCGCATCTACGACGCCTTCCGCAACGATCCGGGTCGCCCGGCCCCGGTCGATCACATGGCCGATCCCGTGGCGCTGCTCGCCGCCGCACCCGACGCGGCCCTCGCACAGGACATCGGCCTGGTGTTCTCGCAGGACCCGCCCGCTGGCGGGACCCCGGTTGAGAAGGTGACGGCCAAGTGGCCGTCGTCGGAGGTCTCCTTCACCTGGGATCCGCAGGAGGGCAACTTCATCGTCGGCCTCAACGGCGAGGAGTCTCGGTCAACCGAGGGTGGCCCCCAGCGCGCGGCGACCGCGGTCATCCAATCCGTGGCCCAGACCGACTCCGGCTTCGGGGACAAGTACGGCGGCCGGACACCCTTCATCGAGACCGTCGGCAGTGGCGCGGCGATCGTGCTGCGCGACGGCCGGATGTGGTCGGTGACGTGGGAGCGCCCCGATCTGCTCAGCGGGACGACGTTCACCCTTCCCGACGGAAGCCTGATGCCGTTTGCCATCGGTCAGGAGTGGATCGTGCTGCTGGACGAGACCAGCAAGCCCACGATCAAGTAGGGCCGATCCCCACGGTGCGCAGACTCGGTGAGCGCCGACTACGATGGCGCGAACACCCCGTCAGGGCCGTCCCGCAAGGGGGCCATTTCGTGTGAGAGGTCACCGTGTCCGAGAACTCCAGTGCTGCCACCGGAACCACCCGCGTCAAGCGAGGCATGGCCGAAATGCTCAAGGGCGGCGTCATCATGGACGTCGTTACTCCGGAGCAGGCCAAGATTGCTGAGGACGCCGGTGCGGTAGCCGTCATGGCTCTCGAGCGTGTGCCTGCGGACATCCGTGCCGAGGGTGGCGTCTCGCGCATGTCGGACCCGGACATGATCGACGGGATCATCGATGCCGTCACGATCCCGGTGATGGCGAAGGCTCGCATCGGGCACTTCGCCGAGGCGCAGGTGCTCGAATCCCTCGGTGTCGACTACATCGATGAGTCCGAGGTCCTGACCCCGGCCGACTACGCCAACCACATCGACAAGTGGCAGTTCACGGTCCCCTTCGTCTGTGGCGCCACCAACCTCGGCGAAGCCCTGCGTCGCATCACCGAGGGTGCCGCGATGATCCGCTCAAAGGGTGAGGCGGGCACCGGTGATGTCTCGAATGCCGTGACGCACATGCGCCGGATCCGCGATGAGGTCCGCCGACTGTCTTCGCTGCCCGAAGACGAGTTGTACGTCGCGGCCAAGGAACTCCAGGCGCCTTACGACCTGGTCGTCGAGGTTGCCCGCGCCGGCAAGTTGCCCGTCGTGCTGTTCACCGCCGGTGGCATCGCGACCCCCGCCGATGCGGCCATGATGATGCAGCTCGGCGCCGAGGGCGTCTTCGTAGGTTCCGGGATTTTCAAGTCCGGTGACCCCGTGAAGCGGGCGGAGGCGATCGTGCAGGCGACCCGGCATTACGACAACGCCGACCTCGTCGCCAAGGTCTCCAGGGGGCTCGGCGAGGCGATGGTGGGAATCAATGTCGCGGACATTCCCGTTCACCACCGTCTCGAAGATCGCGGCTGGTGACCCTCGCACCTGCGATCGGCGTCCTCGCCGTCCAGGGTGATGTGCGCGAACACCTGCACGCGCTCCACGCCGTGGGTGCCCAGGCACGCGCGGTGGGCGACGCGGACTCCCTCGCCTCGGTGCAGGGTCTGGTGATCCCCGGGGGCGAATCCACCACCATCTCCAAGTTGATCGTTCGCGACGGGCTGCTCCAGCCGTTGCGTGAGGCCCGGGCGGCCGGGCTACCGATGTACGGCTCCTGCGCGGGCATGATCATGCTCGCCGACGACGTACTCGACGGACGTGCTGATCACGAGGGGATCGGCGGCCTGGCCGTCACGGTGCGGCGCAATGCCTTTGGGCGACAGGTGGACTCATTCGAGGCCCAGGTGACCGTGCGGGGGATTGACGGGCCCGACTTCCCTGCGGTTTTTATCCGGGCCCCGTGGGTCGAGGCGGTCCAGGAGCAGGTGGACGTGCTCGCCCGGGTTGAGCGCGGCGGAGTGGATACCATCGTGGCGGTCAGGCAGGGTGCGCTGCTCGCCACGTCGTTCCACCCGGAACTCACCGGCGATCATCGGATCCACGAGCTGTTCCTTTCGATTGTGAGGCAGGTGTCATGAGCGGCCACTCCAAGTGGGCGACCACCAAGCACAAGAAGGCCGTGGTCGACGCGCGGCGCGGCAAGTTGTTCGCGCGGTTGATCAAGAACATCGAGGTGGCCGCGCGGCAAGGTGGCGGGGACCCGGCGGGCAACCCCACGCTCTATGACGCGATCCAGAAGGCACGCAAAAGTTCGGTGCCGCTGGACAACATCGAGCGCGCGGTCAAGCGCGGCTCAGGCGCCGAGTCCGGCGGTGCCGACTGGCAGACGATCATGTACGAGGGCTATGGCCCCAACGGCGTCGCCGTACTCGTCGAGTGCCTCACCGACAATCGCAATCGGGCCGCGTCCGAGGTTCGGGTCGCGATGACGCGCAATGGCGGCAACATGGCCGATCCCGGGTCGGTCTCCTATCTGTTCAGCCGCAAGGGCGTGGTGATGGTGCCCGCGGCCGACGGTGTCGACGAGGACGCTCTGCTGGACGCCGTACTCGAGGCAGGGGCGGAAGAGGTCAACGACCTCGGTGAGTCCTTCGAGATTCTCAGTGAGGCCGGGGACGTCGTCGCCGTTCGCACCGCCCTGCAGGACGCCGGCATCGACTATGACTCGGCGGAGTCGAGCTTCGTTGCCAGTGTGCAGGTCCCCGTCGACGTCGACGGTGCCCGCAAGGTCTTCCGCCTCGTGGAGGCCCTCGAAGACAGCGATGATGTGCAAAACGTCTATACGAACGTCGACGTCAGCGACGAGGTTCTCGCAAGCCTCGACGACTGATCTGGGAGGAACCATGGCGGAGGCCACTGGTAGGCAACTCACCGGCTGGGACGCGGCCACGTGGCGGACGGCAGCGGGTGATCCGCATCTGCGGTCGACCGTGGTGGCGCTGGTCCTGCTGGACGGCACCCCGTCGTGGGAACGGCTGCGGGCGCGCGTCGAGCGGCTGACGCGCATGGTCCCGGTTCTGCGTCAACGCCCACTGCGCGGGCTGTTCGGCGTGTCATCGCCCCGCATGGCAGTGGATCCGGACTTCGATCTCGATCTACACCTGCGCCGGATGCGATTGGCTGGCTCGGGTTCGTGGAGCGAACTCCTCGACGAGGCCCGCCGGATGAGCCTGACCGACTTCGATCGGGACCGCCCCCTGTGGGAACTGGTCCTTGTGGAGGGACTTGAGGGGGGTCGCGCTGCCCTGATCTTGAAACTGCACCATGCGATTGCCGACGGTCAGGCGACCGTTCTCATCGGCCTGAACCTGGTCGAACTCAGCGCGGATCCCAACCCCGACGAGGACACCGGTCCGCAAGCCCCTGTCGCCGTTGCGGCGGCTGCCCACGAGGTCAGCCTCGCGGACATCGCCGACAACGTGAAGCGGGGCATCGGGGCGGCCGAACAGGCCGCCGAGACCCTCCTCAACTTCGCCAAGGGCAGCGTCACCGACCCGGTGGCGACCTGGCAGTCCGCCGCCGAGACGCTTATGTCGGTCAGTCGCTTCACCGCCATGCCGGACGGACCGCTGTCGCCACTACTGACCCAGCGCGGAACGACGTACCGGTTTGCCGGCTTCGATTTGCCGTTCGGCGCTTTGCGCACCGCGGCGAAGAGCCGGGGCCGCAGCGTCAATGACGCGTTCATGGCGGCCGTGGGCCTGGGCTTCGAGCGCTATCACGTTCGCCACGACATGGTGGCTGACGAACTTCGCTTCAACGTCCCGATCAGCCTTCGGGGCGACGCGGGCGACACCTCTGGTCAGGCGGCCAACGCGGTGACCATCGCTCGATTCGCCTTGCCCGTTGCCGGACTGTCCGTGGACGAGCGCATGGCGACCGCACATGAGGCGGTCGAGCACTGGCGTGATGAGCCGGCATTGCGTCTGGCCAATCCGCTGGCCGAGGTGAGTTGGCTGATCCCCGTGCCGGTATTGGCGCAGGCTGCACTGGCCAGCGATGTGACGACCAGCAACGTTCCCGGGCCGCCGATTCCGTTGTATGTCGCGGGGGAGCGGATCGTGGGCATGTACCCGCTCGTTGCCACCATCGGCGCCGCCGCGAACGTCACGATGGTGACGTACGACGGCTCGGCGTTCGTCGGGATTTCCGCCGACGAGCGGGCGGTCCCCGATCTTGATGCCCTGGTCGGCGACCTACGCTCCGGGTTCGCGACAGTGACCGGTGAGCCGGTGGGGTCCGCTGATCCGTTCGCCGAGCCCGGCGCGGAGGACGGCACGCCGAAGGCGCGCGCGGTGCGCGAGGCGGAGGAGCACGGGCAGTAGCCTTTCGCACAGGTGTTCGTATCGGGTCGTGCCTGCGCGTGCGGTCCGCGATGGCGAGGAGGCATGGATGCGCGTCATGGGCGTGGATCCGGGCCTCACCCGGTGCGGAGTAGGGATCGTCGAAGGATCTCCGGGTCGCCCGCTCGAACTCATCGACGTCACCGTGGTCCGCACCCCGCACACCGACCCCCTCGACGCGCGACTCACGGCGCTCGATGAGGCGATCGGCGTTCTTGTGGATCGCTATCAGCCGCAGGCGCTCGCTGTCGAACGTGTCTTCAGCCAGCACAATGTCCGCACGGTCATGGGCACGGCGCAGGCTGGCGCCGTAGCGATCTTGGCCGCGGGCCGACGGGGGATTCCCGTCACGCTGCGCACCCCGAGCGAGGTGAAGGCCGCCATTACCGGCAGCGGCCGAGCGGACAAGGCTCAGATCACCGCGATGATTAGCCGGCTGCTGCGTCTTTCTGCGCCCGTCAAGCCGCCGGATGCGGCCGATGCCCTGGCGCTCGCGATCACCGAGATCTGGCGCGGGGGCGCCGAAGCCCGCATCGCCGCCGCGATGAGATCGTCTTCTTCGCAGTTACCGCGGGCAAATCGCCCACAAAACCGCCGGAACTGCAAAGAAGACGTAGAGGCGGCCGGGTGATTGCGTCGGTTCGGGGCACCGTCCTGCACGCGGGGACCGCAGACGTCGTCATCGAGGTCGGCGGCGTTGGCCTGCTCGTCGCCTGCCCGCCGCAGACGGCGCTCGGGCTGCGCGCGGGCCAGGTCACCACGCTGCAGACCTCCCTCGTCGTGCGCGAGGAGTCGCTGACGCTCTATGGATTCGATGACGTCGAGCAGCGCGAGATCTTCGAGGCGGTCCAGACCGTCAGCGGCATCGGCCCGCGAATTGCCCTTGCCATGCTGGCGACGCTCACCCCGGACCAGATCCGACGCGCCATCGCGCAGGAGGACATCGCAGCACTGACCAAGGTCTCCGGAATCGGCCGCAAGGGAGCCGAGCGACTGACCCTGGAGTTACGCGATCGCCTCGCGCCACCCTCGACGAGCGCGGCTGATGACCCAGGTGGCGTGACGAGCGACTGGGAGACAACGGTCCGCGACGGCCTCGAATCCCTCGGTTGGTCGCGACGGGAGGCCGATGCCGCCGTCGCCGCCGTGGCGCCCGAGGCCGGTGACGAACCCGATGTCGCCACGCTCTTGCGTGCGGCGCTGCGGAGTTTGGATCGACGATGAGTGAGGACTCCCGTCTCGTTGACGCGTACGCCGACGTCGATGATCGCGCCCTGGAGGGGGCGCTGCGTCCGGCCCGTCTCGATGAGTTCGTGGGTCAGCCCCGCGTCCGCGCTCAACTCGAGGTGGTCCTGCAAGCAGCCAATGCCCGCGGTCGATCGGCCGACCACGTTCTGCTGTCAGGCCCACCCGGTCTGGGCAAGACCACGTTGGCGACGATCATCGCCCAGGAGATGGCTGCCCCCCTGCGCATCACCTCCGGCCCGGCGTTGCAGCACGCGGGCGATCTGGCCGCGGTGCTGTCCGGACTCCAACCGGGCGAGGTGCTCTTCATCGACGAGATCCACCGCGTGGCCCGTGCCGCGGAGGAGATGCTGTATCTCGCCATGGAGGACTTCCGAGTCGACATCATGGTGGGCAAGGGCCCCGGAGCGACCGCGCTGCCGATCGAAATCGCGCCGTTCACCCTGGTGGGGGCGACCACGCGTGCCGGTCTGCTTCCCGGACCGCTGCGCGACCGGTTCGGCTTCACCGCCCATCTGGATTACTACGACGATGACGACATCCTCACCATTCTGCGACGCTCGGCTGGACTCCTCGGAGTCGATATCGATACGGCAGGGGCCGAGGAGGTGTCTCGCCGTTCCCGCGGCACTCCGCGAATCGCCAACCGACTGTTGCGTCGCGTGCGCGACTGGGCCGAGGTGCATGGCGACGGGCGCATCGACCTTGCCACTGCCCGGGCCGCGCTTGACCTCTACGAGGTCGACGTCCTGGGGCTGGACCGCCTCGACCGGGCCGTGCTCGATGCCCTTATTCGGCGGTTCGACGGTGGTCCGGTGGGGCTGACGACCCTGGCGGTGGCGGTCGGAGAAGAGGCGGAGACGGTCGAGACGGTCGCCGAGCCCTTCCTGGTCCGCTGCGGCTTCCTCGTGCGCACCCCTCGGGGGCGGGTGGCCACGCCGGCCGGCTGGGCTCACCTGGGTCTGGCACCGGGGGGAGCGGCCAGTGGAGCGGCGAGGGCAGGGGCCGGGGCCTTGGAGTTGCCCCTGGATGACCCGTCGGCCGAGTCGGAGTGAGTCCACGGGGCTCCAAGGGTTAGGCTTGCCGTCCTGAGCGCGAAGTCCGCGTTCAAACGGACGGGCCGCTTCATGGCCCCGGTCAGGGAGATCAGCCGTGGACGCCATGACACTCCTGCCGATCCTGCTGATCGGCGTCGTGTTCTACCTGCTCATCATGCGCCCGGCCCGGGCCCGCCAGAAGAAGCAGGCCGAGATGATGGCCCAACTGCAGCCCGGTACCGAAATCATGACCACCGCGGGCGTCTACGGAACCATCGTGTCGATGAACGATGAAGACGCCGAGATCGCCATCGCACCCGGCGTTGTGATCAGGGTCGTCAAGGCCGCGATTGGCCGCGTGATCGAGCCCGAGGACGCCCTCCCGGCCGATGACGCGCTGCCCGCGAGCGAGGATGCCCCCCGTTCCGATGACGGCGGCCCCGACCGGCCATAGCCGATTCCGGTAACAACGACGAGCGCCTGTCTGGCGCCCTAGGAAGAATGAGGAAGGTGCGGTGCCCCCGAAGCAAAGCAGTCGCACGGGCGTGAAGTCGTACGTGGGACGACAGCTCATTGCGCTCATCGCGATCGTCATCGCCCTGGGGGTGTGGGCCTTCTTCCCCGGCCAGAACACCTCTCCGCGCCTCGGCCTCGACCTCCGCGGTGGCACCCAGGTCATCTTGAAGCCGAAGCCGGTTCAGGAGGGCCAGCCGATCACCGACCAGCAGTTGCAGCAGACGGTCGAGATCATTCGGGCCCGCGTCGACGGCATCGGCGTCGCCGAGGCTGAGGTGACCGTGCAAGGCTCCGGCGACGGCGCCGCGATCGTGGTGGCCGTCCCCGACGTCAGCCAGGAGCGTCTCGTCGAACTCGTCGGCCGCACCGCACTGCTCGACTTCCGGCCCGTCTGGAGCCTCGACCTGCCCACACCGGCCGTCGACGACAGCACGGCGCCTGCGCCGAATCCCGATGATGGCGCCACGTCGGCCCGCATCGTCCAGGCGGCCGACAACACGCCCGAGTATCAGGCTGAACTCGCCGCGCTGAACTGCCTCGATCCGATCAACCAGGGCGGAGGCACGCCGGACGATCCCGAACTGTGGCTCGGCACATGCGCCCAGGACGGGACCGCCAAGTACTCCCTGCAGCCGGCGTTCATTCGCGGCACCAACGTCACCGGCGCATCCGCCGGAATCGCCCAGGGTGGTGTCGGCGGTTGGGTGGTGAGCCTGACCTTCGATGGTGATGGTGCGGCGGCGCTCTCCCAAGCCTCCCAGGAGCTCTACGCCCTGCCCGATTGCGCCCCGGGCGGTGCCAGTCCGTGTAACGCGTTCGCCATCGTTCTCGACGGCGTCGTGGTGTCGTCCCCGCGATTCAACGAGCCGATTCTCGGCGGACAGGCGCAGATCGAGGGCAACTTCACCGCCCAGGAGGCACAGGACCTCGCGAACATCCTGAGCTACGGCGCTCTGCCGGTGAC
Organism: uncultured Actinomyces sp.; assembly: GCA_964351035.1. Taxonomy (GTDB): domain Bacteria; phylum Actinomycetota; class Actinomycetes; order S36-B12; family S36-B12; genus Mxb001. Next base: position 13,191 of record CAYGMM010000012.1, on the reverse strand, counting down.
CTTGAGCGTTGAGGAGGTCACGACGATCTCGCCGACGCTCGGTTCGGATCAGCTTCGCGCTGGCCTCATCGCCGGTGTCCTGGGCCTGATCCTGGTCATCGTCTACCTGTTGCTGTACTACCGCGCCCTCGGCCTTGCCGCCGCGCTGAGCCTCGGTGTGGCCGGCGTAATGCTCTACTTCCTGATCATCGCCCTTGGCAATGCCATCGGGTTCACGCTCACGCTGGCCGGTGTGGCGGGCATCATCGTGGCGATCGGTATCACGGCCGACACGTTCATCATTTACTTCGAACGCATCCGGGATGAGATCCGAGAGGGAGCAAGCCTTCGGCAGGCGACCGACGCGGGCTGGATTCGTGCGCGGCGCACACTGCTGGCCGCCGACTTCGTCACGCTTCTCGGCGCCATCGTGCTCTATGTGCTGTCGGTCGGCAGCGTTCGCGGCTTCGCGTTCGCGCTCGGTCTCACGACGATCGTGGATGTCATCGTGGCCTTCCTCTTCACGCACCCCGCGGTCGTGCTGTTCGGTCGCACAAAGTGGATGCAAAAGGGCAGTTGGCTCACCGGACTCGACCCGCACCGACTCGGTGGAGCGGCCGCGCCGCCCCCGGATGAGCCCAAGGAGGCCGCCGCCTCCGTGGGCGCCTCGGCACGCACCGACGAAGGGGAGGAGTCCTGATGTCCGCCAAGCTCAGCCTCGGCGCCCGCCTCTACACCGGCGAGACCTCCGTCGACTTCGTCGGCCGTCGCCGCACCTGGTACATCATGTCGGGGATCATCCTGCTGGTCGCCATCGCTGCGGTGGGCATTCGCGGACTCAACCTCGGCGTTGAGTTCACCGGCGGCGCCGTCTTCACCGTGCCCCAGTCGAGCTGTTCGGTCGAAGACGCACGCACCGCCACGCAAGGCGTGATCGGTGGCGAGCCCATCGTGACGCAGACCGGGCAGGACATCATCCGCGTCCAGACCGAGCCGCTGTCTCAGGAGCAGAACCTCGCGGTGACCTCGGCCCTGGGGGAGGCCTGCGGCATCAACTCCACCGACGTCACCGTGCAATCGGTCGGCCCGACGTGGGGTGCCGAGATCACCGGCAAGGCCCTGCAAGCTCTCGTGGTCTTCCTCATCCTCGTCGTACTGTTCCTATCGATCTACTTCGAATGGCGCATGGCGGTGGCGGCACTGGTCGCCCTCTTCCACGACGTGGTCATCACGGTCGGCATCTACGCGCTCACCGGGCTGGAGATCACCCCGGCGACGGTCATCGGCGTGCTCACGATCCTGGGCTATTCGCTCTACGACACGGTCGTCGTCTTCGACAAGGTCAAGGAAAACACGCGCGGGATCACCGGGCAGTCGGTGCAGACCTACGGCGAGGCCGCCAACCTTGCGGTCAACCAGACGGTCGTCCGTTCCATCAACACCTCGGTCGTGGCCCTGCTGCCGGTCGTGGCGATCATCATCGTCGGCGCCGGCTTGCTCGGTGCGGGCACGCTGCTCGATCTCGCCGTGGCACTCTTCATCGGCATGGCGGCCGGCACCTACTCCTCGATCTTCATCGCCACGCCGTTCCTGGCCCAACTCAAGGAACACCAGCCGGAGATGAAGGCCGTGGACGCCCGGGTGGCGGCACGCCGTTCCTCGGCGGCCAAGCGTGGTGGCGACGTCGCTTCGCAGGAGTCCGGATCGGTGAAGACAGCGACGGCGACGACGCAACTCGCGCCAGGGGAGCGGCAGCAACCCAAGCGTCGGCCCCGCTCCAAGCGCGGTCGAGCGTAGGCACCGCAAAGCGGACTCCCGCCTCGTAGACTGAGCCAACCGGTGGGGAGGTGTGCGTGGCTCAAGAGGTCTCACGTGAGGCGCTGCCCTTAGGCGAAACAGCCCAGGGCGGATTCCGCTCGCGCCTTGCCCGCTTCGCCGGATCTCGCCCGGCCGGTCCGCCGGAGACCGAGGAGCTCATCCGCACGCTGCGGCAGTTCCATCCGAAGTCCGATGTGCGACTCGTCCAGCGCGCCTACGAGACCGCCGCGTTCTTGCATCGGGACCAAAAGCGGCGATCGGGCGATCCCTACATCACGCACCCGCTGGCCGTCGCCACGATCCTGGCCGAACTCGGCATGACGGCGCCGACTCTGTCTGCGGCGCTTCTGCACGACACGGTCGAGGACACCGGCTACACCCTCGAGGAGCTGCAGGAGGACTTCGGCGAAGAGATCGCCGCACTCGTTGACGGCGTCACCAAACTCGACCAGGTCAAGTACGGAGACGCTTCTGCGGCCGAAACCGTCCGCAAGATGGTTGTCGCGATGGCGCGCGACATTCGCGTGCTGGTCATCAAACTCGCTGACCGCTTGCACAACATGCGCACGCTGAGCTTCATGTCCGCGGAGAAGCAGGAGAAGAAGGCGCGCGAGACACTCGAGATCTACGCCCCGCTCGCACATCGACTCGGCATGAACACGATGAAGTGGGAGCTGGAGGACCTCGCGTTCGCCACGCTCTATCCAAAGATCTTCGAGGAGATCGAGCGCCTGGTGACGCAGCGGGCGCCTTCTCGCGAGCAGTACCTCACGCAGGTGATTTCCAGCATCGAGTCCGACCTGCGGTCGGCGCGCATCAAGGTGTCGGTCACCGGTCGACCCAAGCACCTCTACAGCGTCTATCAAAAGATGGTCGTGCGCGGTCGTGACTTCGCCGACATCTACGACCTCGTCGGGGTGCGCATCCTGGTCGAGTCGATTCGCGATTGCTACGCCGTGCTCGGCATCATTCACTCGCGATGGAGCCCGGTACCCGGTCGTTTCAAGGACTTCATCGCCATGCCGAAGTTCAACATGTACCAGTCACTGCATACGACGGTCATCGGCCCGGAGGGCAAACCGGTCGAACTGCAGATCCGCACGTGGGACATGCATCGGGCAGCGGAGTTCGGCGTGGCCGCGCACTGGCGCTACAAGCAGCGCGACGTAGGCGGCAAGCAGGGTCCGGATGACTTCGGGTGGCTGCGGCAGCTGCTGGATTGGCAGCGCGAGACCGAGGACCCCGACGAGTTCCTCGACGCCCTGCGCTACGACCTGTCGTCCTCCGAGGTCTTTGTCTTCACCCCCAAGGGTGATGTGGTCGCACTTCCCCAGGGAAGCACGCCCGTCGACTTCGCCTACAGCGTGCACACCGAAGTCGGTCACCGCTGCGTTGGGGCGCGCGTCAATGGCAAACTCGTCCCGCTGGAGTCCGAACTCGCTAACGGCGACGTCATCGAGGTCTTCACCTCCAAGGCGGAGGGCGCCGGGCCGAGCCGCGACTGGCTGACCTTCGTCAAGTCCCCGCGGGCTCGCAACAAGATCAAAGCTTGGTTCTCCAAGGAGCGCCGCGACGAAGCCATCGAACAGGGCAAGGAGTCGATTGTTCGGGCGATGCGCAAGGAGGGGCTGCCCCTGCAGCGACTGATGACCAATCAGTCGCTCAACACCATCGCCGCCGATCTACACCAGCAGGACGTCTCCGCCCTGTACGCCGCGGTGGGTGAGGGCCGCATTGCGGCATCGACGATCGTGCGTCGCCTGGTCGATGCGGCCGGCGGGGTTGATGGCGCGGCGGATGACGCGGCGGAGGCTTTCACGCCGTCGGCGCGACGTTCGCTGTCCTCGGGAGATCCGGGCGTCATCGTCAAGGGTGCTACCGATGTCTGGGTCAAGTTGGCGCGGTGCTGCACGCCGGTCCCGGGGGACGACATCGTGGGGTTCGTGACCCGCGGCGCCGGTGTGTCGGTGCATCGACGTACCTGCGTCAACGTGCCGGGGCTCGAGGCGCAGCAGTCCGGATCGCGTCTGGTCGAGGTTGAGTGGGCGCCGTCCGGCGGGGGAGTGTTCCTGGTCAACATTCAGGTCGAGGCACTCGATCGAGCTCGGCTGCTATCCGACGTCACCCGGGCCCTCTCGGACCAGCACGTCAACATCCTGAGCGCGTCGGTGACGACGACGCGTGAGCGCGTCGCGATCTCCCGCTTCACCTTCGAGATGGCCGACCCCAAGCATCTGGGCTCGGTGCTGCGCACGGTGCGCCACGTCGACGGTGTTTTTGACGCCTACCGCGTGTGAGACGGGCTATTCAGATCCCCCGCCAACCTCTGTCAGATCTCCGGGCAACCCCTGGGGAACCCGATCGGGGGACGGGCAGTGGGAGCCTCCGGCGAATGACTCAGGCGAGCCGCGGATAGGGCCACGTCCGTCGCAAGACGCGACGGGGTCGCCGGTCACCGAGCACGAAGTGCCCCTGGCCGGGAAGGCCACCGACCCCACCGTCCCCTGCGGCGTACCTAGCGCCCGGTCTGAGACCGAGTGTGCTGCCGACGGCGCAGACCGGCTAGTCGCCGAACTCGCTCATCGTGCCCTCGACGGCCGCGAGGAGTGCACGGGTGGATTCCACGGTGGCTTCAGCCTTGGCGATGGCGCGTGCGTTGCCGCTAGCGACCGCGTCGGCCAGAGCCTTCTCCGCCTTGGTGAGCGAGGCACGGAACTTCTCCGCGGTGTCCGATGCACGGGCCAGCCGTTCGGGATCGGTGGCCGCCCATCGCTTCTGGTCGGCCGACCGGATCGCCTCCTCGACCGAACGTAGGCGCTTCTCCACGCGGGCCTTGTCGGCCCGGGGGACGTGCCCGATCTCCTCCCAGCGATCCTGGATCGAGCGCAGGGCCTGCTTCGCCGACTCCAGGTCCTTGACCGGCAGCAGTGCCTCCGCCTCGGTCAGGAGGTTGAGCTTGAGTTCGAGGTTGCCCTGGAACTCCACATCGCGCTCGGCATTGGCCGCGTCGCGCGCGGCGAAGAAGGCATCCTGGGCAGCCCGGAAGCGGGCCCACAACTTGTCCTCCGCCTGACGGCCCGCGTGTCCGGCGGCCTTCCAGCGGTCCATGAGCGTGCGGTAGCGGCGGGTGGTGTCGCCCCAGTCGGTCGAGGTCGACATCTCCTCGGCCTCGGCGATCAGCGCCTCCTTGGCGGCCACGGCCTCCTTGCGGTCGGCCTCTCGGGAGGCGAAGTGCTGGCGGCGAGCGCGGTCGAACGTCGTACGCGCGGTGCTGAATCGCTTCCACAGTGCCTGCTCGCGATTGCGATCTACCCGGGGCGCGGCTTTCCACGCCTCGAGGAGGGCGGTGAAGCGCTCGCCGGTGGCCTTCCACTGCCGCGAGTCGGTGAGGGACTCTGCCTCGACGACGATCGCCTCGCGGGCCGCGAGAGCTTCGGCCTTTTGCTGCTTGCGGGCCTCGTCGCGCGCCGCCTGTGCCGTGGCGATGAGAGCCTCGGCCTCGTCGCAGGCCCGGGCCAACTCCACCACGTCGCCGAGGAACGCCGGCTCGGCAAGGCCTGCGCGCGCGTGGTCGATAGCCGTCCGGGCGGTGTCGAGGCCGCGGCCCTCACGCAGACGGTGCGCGGCAAGGTCAACCTCGACCAGGAGGTCGTCGTACTTGCGACCGAAGAAGGCGAGCCCCTCTTCGGGAGTGCCCGCCGCCCAGTTGCCGACGACGATCTCCCCGTCGGGGGTGCGCAGCCATACGGTGCCGTCGGCGTCAATGCGACCGAAATCCGCGGGGTTGGTCTGCCGGGCCGGGGGCGGGGGGACCGATGGCGTTGCGGGCGCGGCAGCGGCCGGACGGCGCAGGCGCGCGGGGCTCGGCGCCGGGCCCGGCATGGGGATCACCCGCACGGATGCCGTCTCGACGACAACGGTGCCCTCGTCGGTCCGGATCTCGGTGTGGGAGGTCTCAATGGCCTCGACGACCGCGGGTGTCTCCAGGGCGGCCTGTGGCTCGCGGCCCTCGAGGACGCCGTACGCCGGTGGCGCGGGCGGGACCTCCTCCACGATTTCGGGCTGGTCCGTCCCTGCGGGCGGGTTGACTCCGGGCTGCTCGGTCATCAGTGCACTCCCTAGTTGGCCGGCGTCGCCGTGATCGTCGCCGTCTCAATCACGACCGGCTGGGCCGGTGGCCCATCGGAGCCACCGCCTTCCACGCCGGCCGCCGCGATGCCGGTAACGACATCGAGTCCCTGTGTGACCTCGCCCCAGATGGTGTAACCAGAGGGCAGGGTGGTGTTCTCGTACACGATGAAGAACTGGCTGCCGCCCGTGCCGGGGCCCGCGTTGGCCATGGCCACCGTGCCGGCAGGGTAGTTGTCGGCACCCTCAGCCGGCAGGTTCTCATCCGGAATGGCGTAGCCGGGGCCGCCCGTGCCATTGCCGGCCGGGTCCCCACACTGCAACACGTAGATGCCCGCCGTTGTGAGGCGATGACAGGCGGTGAGATCGAAGTAGCCCTCGTCGGCGAGGAAGACCATCGAGTTGACCGTGGCTGGCGCGAGATCGGGCAGCATGTCGATGACGATCTCGCCGCAGTTGGTGGCCAGGGTCATCGAGTACGCCGTGCCGGGCTCGAGCGCGTCGGCAGGGGCAGCATCCCAGGACATGTCGTCGGGGCGCGGCGTGGGAGCCGGGGCACAGTCAGGGTCGACGGGCGCGTCTGTCGCACCGTCGGTCGGCGCGTCCGTCGGTGCGGGCTCGGGGGAGGGGTCCGCCGGCGCTGTGGGCGCGTCGGTGACGCCCGCGTCGGGGATGCTCGCATCCGGAGTGGTCGCGGGGCGGGTCAGCGCGAACCACACGATGCCGCCGGCGATCACGGCAAGGACCACCGCGACGGCCACGATGGTGTTGGTCCGCTTGCGACGGGTGGCGGCCTCGGCGCGACGGGCCGCCTGGCGCTCAGCCTTGGCCCGTGCGACCTCACGACGACGCTTGTTCGTCGACACTGATTCCTCCCATGGCTTGGCGGTGACGCGGGTGCGTCGTCGCGCGAGTCTACGTAGGGTCGGGCGTGCGTGGGTGCCCCGGTAGGCTCAGGCGCGCCCATCGTCCCCGTCCGGAGGTCCACGTGCCCGCCTGGAGAACACTGTGTTGGTGAAAGGCTTCCCCGCGGGCGCCTGGGGCACGAATTGTTATGCGGTCGCAACCGGCGAGGGCGAGGACTGCCTCGTCGTCGACCCTGGCCAGGCGAGCATGGGGCCACTGACCGAACTTCTCGAGCGGCATCGGCTTCGGCCGGTGGCGGTCCTGTTGACCCACGGCCATCTTGACCACGTGTGGTCCGTGGCCCCCCTCACCGCAGGGCGCGACATCCCGGCGTACATCCACACCGACGACCGCTATCGCCTCGCGGACATCGTGGGGACAACGTTCAGCATGTCCCGCGATCAGTTGATGTCCATGACCCAGGGTGAACTCGAGCTCACCGAACCGGAGGATGTGCGCCTGCTGACCGATGGCGAGCGGATCGAGATTGCCGGGGTGCCCCTGACCGTGGCGCACGCGCCCGGGCACACCGAGGGTTCGGTGACCTTCGCGGCCGACCGCAGCGGGGATGTACCTCCGGTGCTGCTGAGCGGAGACCTCCTCTTCGCCGGATCCATTGGGCGCACGGACCTGCCCGGCGGTGATCCGGCAGCGATGACCGAGAGCCTGCGCCGCGTCGTGCTGCCCCTCGACGACGACACGGTCGTCCTACCCGGTCACGGGGAGACCACCACCATCGGGCGCGAACGTGCCACCAACCCGTTCCTGCTCGAACTCGGCTCCGCACCAAAGCCGCGGGGGTTGTGATGGCCCGACCCGCCAAGCTCTCCGGCTTTCCCGAATGGCTGCCCGATGGGCGGCTCGTCGAACTCGCCGTACTCGACACCGCGAGGCGCATCTTCGAGCTGCACGGCTTCAGTTCGCTCGAGACGCGCAGCATCGAGCCGGTGGAGGTCCTGCTCAGCAAGGGTGAGATCGACAAGGAGGTCTACTCGGTTCGCCGCATCCACGACGATGGCGGCGCCGAAGATGCCCTTGCCCTGCACTTCGACCTCACCGTGCCGTTCGCCCGCTATGTCGTCGAGCACGCCGGCCACCTGGACTTCCCATTCCGCCGCTACCAGATGCAGAAGGTCTGGCGTGGCGAGCGGCCTCAGGAGGGCCGCTTCCGCGAGTTCACGCAGGCCGATATCGACATCGTCGACGCCAATGAGTTGGCGCCGCAGCACGAGGCCGAAATGGCGCTGGTCATGGCGGAGGTGTTTGCGGCACTGCCGTTCCTCCCACCGGTGCGCATCTGCGTGAACAACCGCAAGATCCTCGAGGGCTTCTACGCCGGCCTGGGCATCGCCGACACGGCCGCCGTATTCCGGGCGGTCGACAAACTCGACAAGATCGGCGTCGAACGGGTGCGCACGCTCCTCCATGACGATGCGGGGCTGTCGGACGAACAGGCTGACGCGGTGTTGGCGCTGGCGCAGATCCGCGCGACCGACGATTCCTTTGTTGACAAGGTTCGTTCGCTCGGGGTGAGCAACGACGTTCTCGACCAGGGTTTACAGGAGTTGGCATCGGTCATGGCTGGGACGGCTGGTCGGTGGCCCGGCGTCATCGTGGCCGACCTGCACATCGTGCGCGGACTGGACTACTACACCGGCACCGTCTACGAGACATTCCTCGACGGCTACGAGTCCTTCGGCTCCATCTGCTCCGGTGGCCGCTATGACGCACTGGCCACCGACGGCAAGGCGACGTACCCCGGGGTGGGGATTTCGCTGGGCGTGACGCGCCTGGTATCCCTGCTGATCGGTCGTGATCTTGTACGGGCAACCCGCAAGGTCCCGACCGTCGTTCTGGTGGCCGTCGTCGACGAGGATTCGCGGGCCGCCAGTAACGCCGTCGCACGTGACCTGCGCGCCCGGGGTATCGCCAGTGAGGTGGCGCCACGTGCGGCGAAGTTCGGCAAGCAGATCAAGTACGCCGATCGTCGCGGGATCCCCTACGTCTGGTTCCCGGCCGGAGCCGATGCCGAGGGCGACAGCGTCAAGGACATTCGCACGGGGGACCAGGTACCGGCCGACGCTGGGAGTTGGTCACCCCCCGATACTGATCTGCGGCCGCGCATCGTGGCCACCACCGATGAGGGAGCACTGTGATTCGCACACATGAGGCCGGCACGCTGAGCGCCGCCGACGTCGACACCACGGTCACGCTGGCCGGTTGGGTGGCACGTCGTCGCGACCACGGGGGAGTCGCGTTTCTCGATCTGCGCGATGCCTCCGGTGTCGTCCAGGTGGTTGTGCGAGAGGCCGACGTCGCTCACGGCTTGCGCGATGAGTACTGCATCAAGGTCGTGGGCACCGTGGAGCGACGTCCGGAGGGCAACGAAAACCCCGACCTGCCCACGGGTGAGATCGAGATCATGGCCGATGTCGTCGAGGTGCTCAGTGAGTCCGCGCCGCTGCCCTTCCCGATTGACGATCGCATCAATGTCGGCGAGGAGGCGCGACTGCGTCATCGCTACCTCGACCTGCGCCGATCCGGCCCTGGCGGCAACCTGCGGATGCGCTCGGACCTCAACCGCATCTGTCGTGAAGTCCTCTTCGATCGTGGCTTCCTCGAGATCGAGACGCCGACCCTCACCGCATCCACGCCCGAGGGTGCCCGTGACTTCCTCGTGCCGGCTCGCCTTCAGCCAGGTTCCTGGTACGCGCTGCCGCAGTCCCCGCAACTGTTCAAGCAATTGCTCATGGTGGCCGGAATGGAGCGGTACTTCCAGATCGCTCGCTGCTACCGCGACGAGGACTTCCGCGGCGACCGGCAGCCGGAGTTCACGCAGTTGGACATCGAGATGTCCTTCGTGGAGCAGGCCGACGTCATCGAGGTCGGCGAAGCTGTCGTCCGCGCCCTGTGGAAGGGGATCCTCGGCGTCGACCTCGGCGACATTCCGCACATGACCTATGCCGAGGCCATGCGTCGCTTCGGAACCGACAAGCCGGACCTGCGATTCGGTCTCGAACTCGTCGATCTCACGGCGTACTTCGAGAACACGCCGTTCCGCGTCTTCCAAGCGCCGTACGTTGGCGCCGTCGTCATGCCCGGGGGAGCCGACCAGCCCCGCCGACAGTTCGACGCCTGGCAGGAGTGGGCGAAGCAGCGCGGCGCCAAGGGTCTGGCCTACGTCACCTTCACCGAGGACGGCGAACTCGGCGGCCCGGTCGCCAAGAACCTCTCCGACGAGGAGCGCGCGGGCCTCCGCGAGGCGGTCGGTGCCCAGCCCGTGGGCTGCGCCTTCTTTGCCGCCTGACCGATCAGCGGTGCGCGCGCTCTCCTCGGAGCCGCGCGCATCGAGATCGCCGAACGACTCGGGCTCATCGACGAGTCGGAGTGGTCGTTCCTGTGGGTGGTTGACGCCCCGATGTTCGAGCGCACCGAGGAGGACGACGGGTCGCAGGGGTGGACTGCGGTCCACCATCCGTTCACGTCGCCGAATGCGGATTGGATCGACACCTTCGAGTCGGCACCCGATCAGGCCTTGGCCTGGGCCTACGACATGGTGTGCAACGGCAACGAGATCGGCGGCGGCTCGATCCGTATCCACCAGCGCGCGGTGCAGGAGCGGGTATTCGGGCTGCTCGGGATGAGCGAGGAGGAAGCGCAGTCGAAGTTCGGCTTCCTGCTCGACGCCTTCCAGTACGGCCCGCCACCGCATGGCGGTATCGCCTTCGGCATCGATCGCGTGGCGATGCTGCTCGCCGGAGCGTCCAGCATCCGCGATGTCATCGCCTTCCCGAAGACGGGCGGTGGGCAGGACCCCCTGACGGGTGCGCCGACTCCGATCACCCCCAAGCAGCGCAAGGAGGCGGGGATCGATGCCACACCCGCTGCTGCTGGCGCGACCGACTGACCCCTTCCTGCGGCTGCGGGTGGAGGACCCGGAGCAGATCGAGACCTATGCCATCGATGGCGACCACGTGGCACTCCTGCGTCGTGGGCACCGGGTTCACGAGACATGGGTGAGCGCGCTCGGTGACGACCCGACGCGCATCGTCGGTCTGATCGAACAGTTGCGGCCCATCGGCATTGACGGCGTACACGTCCATGACCACGTGTTCGATGAACTCCCTGGGGACCTGCGGGGCCCTGATCCCGGTCATTGGTCGCTCTGGGAGTTCACCGGAGAGCATTCCGGCAGGGTGGCCTTCGCCGGGCGCGCGACGCCGGAGGTGACGACCCTCGCCGCGCAGGACCCGCGCATCAATGCGCTCCTCGGGCATTCGGATTCGGCGTACATCCGAACCGACGACGTTCGCGTAACCGAGTGGCTCGGGGTCGTCGAAGATGACGAACTCCTCGCGGTTGGGGCGCGACTGCCCGGTGCCGCCGGAACGGCGCATCTGGTGAGCATCTGCACGCACCCGGGAGCGCGCGGTCAGGGCCTGGCTCGTCGGGTCACCTCCGCGCTCACCGAACGTGCCTTGAGCGAGGGGGCGCAGGGAGTGTGGCTCGAGATGTACGCCGACAACGCGGCCGCGGCCGCGGTCTATCGGGCGGTCGGATTCACCGAGGTCGGTCGATACCGATCCGCGCTGCTGTGAGCTGCCCTCGGGTAGTGGGCGGCGATCAGGGAAGCGCGTAGGGTCGGCCCGTGAGCGCAACTCTGTTCGACGAGGCGGCCGGACCGGACCGGTCGGGTGCTCCACTCGCGGTCCGGATGCGCCCCCGGGGGGTGGAGGATCTCGCGGGACAGCGCCATCTGCTCGCGGACGGCTCGCCACTGCGACGGCTGCTCGAGGGTGACCCGGGCGCCGCGGTCTCGGTGATCCTGTGGGGCCCGCCCGGCACCGGCAAGACGACCCTCGCGCACCTGGTCAGTCAATCGACCGGACGGCGATTCGTCGAACTCTCCGCCGTGACCGCGGGAGTCAAGGACGTCCGCGAGGTCATTGATGCGGCGCGATCGGCTCTGGGTATGCAGGGCAAGGGCACCGTGCTGTTCGTCGACGAGGTCCACCGCTTCAGCAAGACGCAGCAGGATGCATTGCTCCCCGCCGTCGAGAACGGCTGGGTGACCCTCATTGCCGCGACCACCGAGAATCCGAGCTTTTCCGTGGTCTCGCCACTGCTGTCGCGCAGCATCATGCTCACGCTGCAGCCCCTGACCGATGACGATCTCGGCACCCTGCTCGATCGTGCCGTCGCCGACTCGCGGGGCCTGGACGGCACGGTTGTCCTCGATGGCGAGGCCCGTGACCACCTCGTGCGCATCGCCTCCGGTGACGCCCGACGCATGCTGACGGCGCTGGAGGCGGCAGCCGGGCTCGTGACCTCCTCGCGGGGGCCCGGAGCCACCGTCACGGTCGACGACGTGACGGCGGCAGTCCAGACGGCCGCGGTGCGCTACGACCGAGATGGAGACCAGCACTACGACGTCATCAGTGCCTTCATCAAGAGTGTGCGGGGCAGTGACGTCGACGCCGCGCTGCACTACCTCGCGCGGATGATCGAGGCGGGAGAGGACCCGAGGTTCATTTGCCGGCGCCTCATCATCCTGGCCAGCGAGGACATCGGACTGGCCGATCCCACGGCGCTGCAGACGGCGGTGTCGGCCGCCGAAGCCGTCGCGCTCATCGGTATGCCCGAGGGGCGGTTGATTCTCGCGCAGGCGACCATCCATCTTGCGTTGAGCCCGAAGTCGAACGCCGTCACCACCGCAATCGATGCCGCCCAGGCCGACGTGCGGTCGGGGCGCATCGGCACGGTTCCCGCACATCTGCGCGATGCGCACTATCCCGGAGCCCGGGCACTCGGTCACGGATCGGGCTATGTGTACCCACACGACCTGCCCAGCGGCGTGGCGCGTCAGCAGTACCTGCCCGATGTCCTTGCCGATCGCCGCTACTACCAGCCGACGGGCCGGGGGGATGAAGCCGCGTGGGCGGAAATCGCCGAGCGCCTCGCTCAGGCCCGTCGACCTCCGCAAGCCGACGGAATTTCGACGTAGATCAGCCTGAGACGTCGAAGAATCGTCGGCTTGCGGAGGGGGGTCCAGGGCTAGCGTTAGGGTTCGGGGTATGCGCAGGACCTTCTGGGTCGCCCTCGGTGCGGCCGGTGGAGTGCTGGCCTACCGCCGTGGCCAGCAATTGTGGGAGGACGCCCGGGAGAAGGGCGTCGTCGGCAGTATGCAGGCGGCGAGTGGCTCGGCCGCCCAGTGGGCGACGAATGCGCGCGGCCTCATGGCGGCCTTGGGGGGCACCGGACACGAGGAGCAGCCCAGCGCCCCGCGTACGACCGCCACTGGATCAGCCGCCGCCCGCGTGCTGGCCGAGGCCAAGAGCATCAAGTAGGGCGCGGCCACCG
>CAYGMM010000011.1:3268-29605 GCA_964351035.1 uncultured Actinomyces sp. | reverse complement strand
TCATGATGATGGCGGAGAAGGCCGCCGACATCATCAAGGGTGATACGCCGTTGCCCGCGGAGCACGTGCCGTTCTACCGACATCGTCGAGAGGATGCCGAAGCACATGCCTGATCTGTTCATCGACGGGGAATGGGTAGCCGCTGCCGAAGGTGGCACCCGCGAGATTCGCTGCCCCGCCAACGGTGAACTGGTCCGCGTCGTCGACGAGGGCACGAGCGTGGATACCGTACGCGCGATCGAAGCCGCGCGACGAGCCTTCGATGACGGCCGCTGGGCTTCGGTGCCCCTGGCTGAACGCGGCCAATTCCTCGCGCGGGTGGCGGATCTCCTTGAGCGCGATACCGAGGAGATTGCGCGCCTGGAGTCCCTCGATACCGGCAAGCGCATCGTGGAGGCCCGTTACGACGTTGCTGACGTCACGAGTTGCTTCCGCTACTTCGCTGGATTGGCCTGTGGCGACGCGGTAGGTGGGCGTGTGGTCGATGTCGCCGATCCGGGCGTGCGCTCACGGGTCGAGTACTCGCCGGTCGGTGTGTGCGGCCTCATCACGCCGTGGAACTACCCGCTCCTGCAAGCGGCCTGGAAGGTCGCACCGGCGCTCGCGGCGGGCACGACGTTCATCCTCAAGCCCAGCGAACTCACCCCGAGCACCACGATTCACCTGATGCGACTGCTGCAGGAGGCGGGTCTGCCCGCGGGTGTCGGCAATCTCATCCTCGGAGCGGGGGCGACGGCCGGATCCCCGCTGGCGACTCATCCGGACGTCGACATGGTGTCCTTCACCGGTGGGCTCATCACCGGACGTCGCATCATGGCCGATGCGGCCGGGACCGTGAAGAAGGTTGCGCTCGAACTCGGTGGGAAGAACCCGAACATCATCTTCGCCGATGCAGATCTCGATGCGGCCATCGACAACGCGCTCACCGCGATCTTCCTGCACAGCGGGCAGGTGTGTTCCGCTGGCGCGCGACTGCTGGTCGAGGAGTCGATCCATGACGTGGTCGTCGATGAGATCGTGCGCCGTGCGCAGGCGATTCGCCTGGGCGGGCCGTTCGACGACGATGCGGAGACGGGGGCGCTCATTTCGGCCCAGCACCTGGCAAAGATCGAGGCCTACGTCGCGGGTGCGGTCGCGGAGGGGGCTGTTCTGCGATGCGGCGGATCACGTCCCAATTCAGCCGAAAACCCCTCCCTCGCGGACGGCAACTACTACCTTCCGACCGTGCTCGATGAATGCCGAACGGACATGACCTGCGTCCAGGACGAGTCCTTCGGTCCGGTGCTCACCGTCGAGACGTTTGCGACGGAGGCGGACGCCATCAGGCTGGGCAACGACACGATCTACGGCCTTGCGGGGGCCGTGTGGACCCGTGACGCGGGCAAGGCCGAGCGAGTCGCCAGTGCGTTGCGGCACGGCACCATCTGGATCAACGACTTCCACCCCTACCTGCCGCAGGCGGAGTGGGGTGGCTTCAAGCAGTCCGGCGTGGGCCGCGAACTCGGCCCCACCGGTTTCCACGAGTACCTCGAAGCCAAACACATCTATCGACGACTCGATGCTGCTCCCAGCGGGTGGTTTGAAGGAGGACCTGGTGAGTGATTCCGCGACCGGGACAGGACCCGCCATCTCCGTACGCAACCTGTGGAAGGTCTTCGGGCCGCAGGCCGACAAGGTGGTGGGCACACCGCTCGCGAACCTCAGTAGGGATGAGCTCCTCGCCGAGGCCGGGTGCACCGCGGCTGTCCGCGACGTCACCTTCGATGTGGAGAACGGTGAAGTCTTCGTCATCATGGGGCTCTCGGGCTCCGGCAAGTCGACCCTGGTGCGCTGCCTGACTCGACTCATCGAGTCCACTTCGGGGCAGGTGTTCATCGAGGGGGAGGACATCCTCGCGGCCAACGAGAAGCAACTGCGGCATCTGCGCCGCACCGAGTTCTCGATGGTCTTCCAGCACTTCGGGCTCCTGCCGCATCGCAAGGTGATCGACAACATCGCCTACCCGCTGGAGATCCAGGGGGTGAAGAAGGACGTCCGCTACGCGCGCGCCGAGGAGGTGATCCAACTCGTTGGACTGGCCGGCTACGGAACGTCCTATCCCGAGCAACTCTCCGGCGGTATGCAGCAGCGCGTGGGTCTGGCCCGCGCCCTTGCCGTGGACCCCGACGTGATGTTCCTGGATGAACCCTTCAGCGCGCTCGATCCGCTCATCCGGCGTGACATGCAGGCCGAGGTCAAGCGTCTGCATCAAGAACTCGGCAAGACGATGGTGTTCATCACGCACGATCTGGCTGAGGCGATGTTGCTCGGTGACCGCATCGCGATCATGCGCGACGGGGCTATCGTGCAGATGGGTACCGCCATGGATCTGGTCCTCAACCCGGTCGATGACTACGTCGCGGACTTCCTGCGGGACATTCCCAAGAGCCACGTGCTGACCTTGGAGGTCATCGCGCGTCCACTGCACGGCGATGAAACCGACGACGGCCCCACACTGGAGGCCAGCACCATCATCAAGGAGGCGACTCCGGTCATCATCTCCTCACTGGCTCCGGTGCGTGTCGTCAAGAAGGGCGCGCTGGTCGGCTACGTGAGCAGTGACGATGTCCTCGCCCTCATCGCGGGGGAGCGTGCACCGGAGTTCGGTGGCTAACGATGAAGATCGCCGAGGCCCTGCATCGACGGTGGGTTCAGGCCGTCATCGTTCTCGTGGTGTGGATTGGCACCGCGACGGCCCTGAAGGGCGTGCAGACACAGGAACTGTCCACCGCAACTGATTCGCCGTTCACCTCCTTCCTGCGGGAAGTCGCGTCGGCCATCCGCGGCAACCGTGCGGACAACCCGATCTTCGTCTACTTCCTCAACCCGATTCGCACCTTCATCTCCGGGTTCATTGAGATCTTCATGGGCATCATCGCTGTCCCCGCGAAGGGTGACGTGATCCCGATGCTTGGCTGGTTCGGGGCATTGGTGCTGATCGGCCTGATCGTGTACGCGACCTCGACGTTGCGCATGGCCCTTTTCAGCATGTTCATGCTGTTGCTGTGCGGCATGCTCGGCATGTGGTTCCTCACCATGGAGACCCTGGCGATGACCATCGGCGCGGTCGTGCTGTCCCTGGCCATCGCGCTGCCGCTGGGCGTCTGGGCGGGGCTAAGCGACCGCGTGATGAAGGTGCTACGCCCCTGGCTTGACCTCGCCCAGGTCCTGCCGACCCTGGTCTACCTTGCACCCCTCGCCTTGGTCTTCCTCATCGGTATCGCGTCCGCGACGATCGCCACGATGATCTACTCCATTCCCATCTGCATTCGCATCACCGCGCACGCCATCAAGTCGCTGCGTGAGGGCCCGATTGAGGCGGCACGGTCGGTGGGTTCCACCCGTTGGCAGGTGCTCACCAAGGTGCAACTGCCCATGGCCAAGAGCACCATCATCCTGGCGATCAATCAGACCACGTTGGCCGCGTTGTCCTTCGTGGTCATCGCGGCGCTGATCGGCGCCCCCGGCCTCGGCAAGCCGGTCATCGCGGCCCTGACGATCCGCAATGTGGGTGACGGTGTCGTCGCCGGCCTTGCCGTGGTCTTCCTTGCGATCATGCTGGATCGGTCGACCACGGCGGCCGTCAACCGTGACAAGACTGGCTACGCGGCCGCCGACGCCGTGAAGGTGCGACGTCGCATTGGCCTCGCCATCTTTGCGGTCCTCACGATCATCGCGATCTACCTGTCCCGTTTCGTGCTGTGGTTCGCGGTGTTCCCCGAAAGCCTCGACTTCCGCGAGCCGGTGGCCAATGCAGCCAATGCCGTTTCGGAGTGGATCACCGACACCTTCGGGTTCTTGACCGTGACCGGTAGCGAGCAGTTCACGCTGTATGTGCTCAATCCGCTCCAGAACGTTCTCGCCAACTCGCCGTGGTGGCTCACCCTCATCGCCATCACCTTGCTCGCCTTCATTTTGGCCGGCCGCACCGTGGGAATCCTGGTGTTCATTCTGCTTGCTCTTGTGATGGGCACTGGACTGTGGAACGACACGATGCTCACGTTGACGATGATCCTCATCGCCACGGGATTCGTTGTCCTCATCGGCATCGTGCTCGGGGTCTGGGCGGGTCGTAGCAGACGCGTGGAGATATTCCTCAAGCCCTTCCTCGATGCGGGGCAGACCATGCCCGCCTTCGTCTACCTGGTGCCGGTCCTCGCGCTGTTTGGCCCGACGCGTTTCGCGGCCATCGTGCTCGGTGTCGTGTACGCCTCGCCGTTCGTGATTCGTGTGGTGGCCGACGGTGTACGCAAGGTGCCCAAGGAGTCGGTGGAGGCGGCGATCGCGTCAGGCTCCACGAACCTGCAGGTCATCACCAAGGTGCAGTTGCCGATCTCGCGACGATCCATCCTGCTCGGCGTCAATCAGGGACTCATCTTCGTCCTTGCCGTGGTCGTCATTGGGGGATTCGTTGGTGCGGGTGGGCTGGGCTACCTCGTGATCGTCGGTCAGTCCAAGCCCGAACTCGCGGGCAAGGGCCTCGCCGCCGGCATCGCCATCGTGCTCCTCGGCGTCATCTTGGACCGAATCGCCCAGGGGCGGCCGCAGGCGGCGAGAAAGGGCGTGCACTGAGTTCCGCATGGTGGGAACTCAAAACACGTTGATACGCATCCGTTATCGCGAGCCCGGGACAACGGACGAAAGACATCCCTACGATTCCAACAACCAACGATGCCTCTGGGGAGGATCTCAATGAAACGAGTAGGTAAGGGTGCCGGCCTGATGGTCGCGCTCGCAACCGCCGGACTGGCCCTCGCGGCCTGTGGCGGCAGTGTCAACGACGCTGGGTCGTCATCGTCTGCGTCGGAGAGCTCGAGCTCGTCGGCGTCCGAGAGCTCCTCGGAGTCCGCATCGGGTGCAACACCGCCCGACTGCGGTTCATGGGGCGTTGCCATGCACGCATGGGTCGGCTACACCGCTTCGGCGCAGGTGCTCAGCGACGTGGCGCGCGAGAAGCTCGGCTGCGATATCACGCAGACCCAGCTTGACGAGGCCAGCGTCACGTACGACGCGATGGAGGCCGGCTCGGTCGACGTCGTGATCGAGGACTGGGGCGGCGGCCGCTGGCAGGAGTGGGTCGACCGCGGCGCCATCGAAGAGGTCGGCTACAACGGCAACATCGGCCTGATCGGTATGTTCGTGCCGCAGTGGATGTGCGAGGAGTACCCCGACATCACCGATGGCACCAAGCTCAACGAGTACGCCGAACTCTTCGTCACGCCGGAGAGCGGTGACAAGGGCGCCTGGTACGAGGGCCCGCCCGGATACACCACCATCGGCGAGAAGATCATCGAGGCCTACGACCTGAACTACAAGATCATCAACACCGGCTCCGAGGCAGCCCTCATCGACGTCTTCACCAAGGGCAGCGAGGACAAGACCCCGGTGCTCGGCTACTTCTACGAGCCGCAGAACTTCCTGGCGAAGGTCCCGCTGTGCCGCATCAACTTCCCGGCCAACGACTGGACCGACGCTGCTGAGGCAAGCGGCCTGACCGACTACCCGGAGACCCCGCTCGTCAAGCTCGCCACCGTGAGCCTGATGGACTCCGGCAGCCCGTTCGCCGTCCTCGTCACCAACTTCGAGTGGACCAACGAGGATCAGAACCAGGTTGCGCTCGACATCGAGAGCGGCATGACCCCGGAGGAGGCGGCCCAGAAGTGGATCGACTCGCACCCGGACATCGTCGCCAAGTGGCTCGAGGGCACGGGCGCGTCCTGATCGACGCTCACCAGTAGCAGCACGTGGGGTCCGGCCGCTATGGCCGGGCCCCACTGTGCGTGATGGGATACCTGCATGCGCGAAGCGATCCTCCTCGTCGGCGGACAGGGCACCCGTCTGCGTCCGCTCACCATCGCCACGCCCAAGCCCATGCTCGAGGTGGCGGGCCTGCCCGTCACCGTCCATCAGATCCAGCGCCTGCGCGACGCGGGGATCGAGCGAGTCGTCCTCGGCACCTCGTATCGAGCCGAGGTCTTCAGCGACGGACTCGGCGACGGCTCCCACCTCGGTGTTGAAATCGCCTATGCGGTGGAGGATGAGCCGCTCGGCACCGGCGGAGCCATTCGACATGCCGCGAACCTGCTGACAAGCGGTGCCGACGATCCGGTCGCGGTGCTCAATGGCGACGTCCTCAGCGGGGTGGACTACGCAGCCCTGATCGCCGGACACGTGGCTGCGGATGCCGCAGTCACCCTGCACCTCACGCGGGTGTCGGACCCTCGCCGCTACGGTCTCGTGCCGACGGATCCGCACGGCCGCGTTCTTGAGTTCCGCGAAAAGCCGACGACACCCGAAGAGATCGTGACCGATCAGATCAACGCCGGATGCTATGTGTTCCGGCGTTCGGTGATCGACATGATTCCCGCCGACCGCGTGGTGTCGGTCGAACGCGAAACGTTTCCCCATCTGCTCGCCGCGGACGAACTCGTGCGTGGGGTCGTGGACGATGCTTACTGGCTCGATCTGGGAACGCCGCAGGACTTCGTGCGCGGCTCGGCGGATCTCGTCCTCGGCAATGCTCCGTGGCCGGCACATGAGGCGGCCGAGTCGTTGCTCCTTGATGGAGCCGTGGTCGATCCGACGGCGACGGTTTCCGGGGGATCGTGCATCGGTCGCGGAGCAACGGTGGGTCCGGGTGCGGAGATCTACGGTGCGGTCCTTCTTGACGGTGCACAGGTCGCGGCCGGTGCGCGGGTCACCTCGTCGGTGATCGGAGTCGGGGCGGTGATCGAGGAGGGCGCGATCGTGACCGATGTGGTCATCGGTGATCGTGCACGTGTCGGGGCGGGCAATGAGTTGTGCGCGGGTGCGCGAGTCTGGCCGGACGTCGTCCTCGGCCCCACCTCGATCCGGTTCTCCTCCGACGCCTAGATCTTCCGCGACTGCGCAGTTGCGCCTAGATGCGGTGGAGGAACTGATGGCTCTCGCGTGCGGGGCGTTCGCGAGGCTCCTCGGCGGCGTAGCCGACCGCGACCGCACCGAGTGGCTGCCATGAGTCCGGAAGCTCCAGTGCCCGCTGCACCGTCTGGGCGCAGAACACCGTGCTGGAGATCCAGGCGCTGCCGACGTCGTACGCGGCAAGTGCCACCATCAGGTTCTGCACCGCGGCGCCGCCGGCCAGAAGGAACAGATCACGCTCGGCCGACCGGCGCCGCTCATCGGGGTAGTCGTGCATGGCGACGGCGAGGTCGAGGAAAGGCAGGACGAGCGCAGGGGAGCGCCGCAGTACATCGCCGCGGGCTACGCGCCGCGTGATCGACTCCTCGGTGAAGTGGTCGATGTCGCGCAGGTCTTCGATCCACGCGTCTCGCATCTCATCCAGTAGTCGTATGCGCACGTCCATGTCGTCGATTACGACGAAGTGCCACGGAGTGGTGTGATGCGGTGACGGCGCCGTCACCGCGGCGGCAATGGCGGACTCGATGATGTCGTCACTCACGGGCCGATCATCGAAGAATCGAACGGTCCGTCGAGCCGTGACGGCCTCGCGGCGCCCCCGCGCAACCGCCTCGGCGGTGCCGAGAGTGAACAGATCTTCCGATTCCGGGCGCACAAGGGCGAGAGCACCGGGGCCGTCCTCGGCGGTGACGCATTCGGCTAGTCCGCGGACGACCGCCGCCGGAATCCCGCGTGCCTTGCCCTTCACCAGGTCGGCCGCCGCAGCCACCTCGTCAGCGACGGCGATCACCGTGGCCTCCATGGGCCGACCCTCTCGGTCGGGAAGACCCCGATGGTCGGTCATCGGAGTGACGCCGGCGACGCCGATGGCCGCATCGGTCAGCCCGTCGCGCCAGGCCCGTCCCAGCGTGTCGGTGATGATCACTCCGACCTGCACACGCTGATGGTGCGCGATCCCCGCGCGCAGTGTGCGGGCCGACGCGTCCGGGTCGACGGGGAGCAGCAGGACCTGGTCGCCGGGGACGTCGCTGGCATCGACGCCCGCCGCGGCGAGTACGAGTCCGGTGCGTGTGCGCACTATTCGGGTGGTCCCCGCGGGCGTGTGCTTGGTCGCGACGAGGGCCACGCTCTCCTGATCGATGGCGTTCTCGCGATCGCGGGCGTCGACGACGCGTCCCTCCGCCTTGCTGACGATCTTGCTCGACACGACGACGATGTCGCCGTCGGCGAGTCCGCGCGCTCCATCGGGCCAGGCAACCGATTCGGCCACCTCCGTCAGGGCCACCGTCAGGTCGGTGCCGGCAGTGATCTCGTCCAGCCCGACCAGCGGCGCGATAGTGATGGGTGTGGTCATCGGCGCAACTGCCCAGCGAGGTCAAGGGCTGCCGCAGCGATACGGCCGGTGGCCTCAGGGTCGGACATGAGCAGCGGCAGTGCATGTACGGCGACGTCCGGGATGGCCACCGTGTCGTCGACGCTGTCGACGAGCCACCCGTCCAGCAGACCCCCGTGCTGCCGAGATCCGTAGTGCTCGCCCACCGCCTGAGCGCTGGTGTCGACGCCGATGGCGGTGAGGCATGCGTCAGCCATGCCCCGCACGGGTCGACCGCCGATGATGGGGGACACCCCGACCACGGGCGCGCCGCTGGCGCGCAGCGCATCGCGCAGCCCGCGTACCTGCAGGATGGTCCCGATCGAGACCACCGGGTTGGACGGCGGCAGGATGATCGCATCGGCCTCGGCGATCGCCTCAAGGACGCCGGGTGCCGGGTCGGCGTCGTCGCCGCCCACGAGCACGATCTCGTGTGCCGGTAGCGCGGCGCGATAGCGCACCCACCATTCCTGGAAGTGCAGGGCTCGGCGCTGCGGTCGACCGTCCTCTCCGACCGCCCCCTCCGGGTCGTCGACGATGACGTGGGTCTCCGCTCGGTCGTCGGACATGGGCAGTAGTCGGACCCCGGGCTGCCAACGAGTGCACAGCGCCTCGGTGACCGCGGACAGGGGGTAGCCCGCCTGCAGCATGCGCGTTCGGACCAGATGGGTGGCGATGTCGCGGTCGCCGAGGCCGAACCAGGTCGGCTCGACACCGTACGCGGCCAATTCGTCCTTGACCGTGAAGGTCTCATCCTCGCGGCCCCAGCCCCGCTCGACGCTGATGCCGCCACCCAGGGTGTACATCACCGTGTCGAGATCGGGGCAGACGCGCAGCCCGTGCAGCCAGATATCGTCGCCGGTGTTGCCGATCACGGTGATCTCGGTGCCTGGCGGCGCCACATCGAGCAGGCCGCGGAGGAATCGCGCACCACCGATCCCGCCGGCCGGCACCACGAGTCGGCCGGGAGTTCGCCCATCCATTCCCATAGGGTGTCACGGTGGCAAGTCCGTCGAACGAGCACGCCTTCCGGCGGGCCCTTGCGCGGGCGCGCCGGGGGCAGACCCTCGACGTCGACGAGGCGGCCGCGCTTGCCGGCGCGACCGGGGATGAACTCGCCGAACTCCTCGAACTCGCCGGGCAGATCCGTGATCGCGGCCGCGAGGCCGCGGGATTGCCCCGGACGATCACCTACTCGCCCAAGGTCTTCATCCCCGTGACGCGGCTCTGCCGCGACCGTTGTCACTACTGCACCTTCGCCACGGTTCCCCATCGACTCCCAGCGCCGTACCTCTCGCCGGAGGAGATCCTCGACATCGCCCGACGCGGGGCTGCCCTCGGCTGCGCCGAGGCCCTGTTCACGCTCGGTGACCGTCCCGAGGACCGGTGGCCGGCCGCGCGCGAGTGGCTCGAGGAGGCCGGCTATCCGGACACCTTGTCCTATGTGCGTGCGATGGCGATTCGGGTGCTCGAAGAGACCGGGCTCCTGCCGCACCTCAATCCCGGTGTGATGTCGTGGCAGGAGATGCGCCGTCTCCGTCCGGTCGCACCGAGCATGGGCATGATGCTCGAGACCACGGCGGAGCGCCTGTGGTCCGAGCCCGGTGGCCCGCACTTCGGTAGCCCCGACAAGGAGCCACGGGTCCGGCTGCAGGTGCTGGAGGACGCCGGGCGGCTGCGCATCCCCTTCACGTCGGGCGTGCTGATCGGTATCGGGGAGACGGTGCCGGAGCGGGTTGAGGCGCTCATGGCGCTACGCGCGACACATCGCCGCCACCGCCACCTGCAGGAGGTCATCGTCCAGAACTTCCGCGCCAAGGACGACACCGCGATGCGGGGCGAACCGGACCTCGACCGCGAGGCCTATCTCGCCACGATCGCGACCGCGCGGGTCCTGCTGGGCCCGGCGGTCCGAATCCAGGCCCCGCCCAACCTCACCGATCCCGATGACCTCGGGGAGTTGCTGCGCGCCGGTGTCGATGACTGGGGCGGCGTCAGTCCGCTCACCCCCGATCACGTCAATCCCGAGCGTCCATGGCCGCACCTCGACGACCTCGCGCGGGCCACGGCCGAGGCTGGCTACACGCTGCGCCCGCGACTGACCGTCCATCCGGAGTACGTCGCGGCGGCCGACTGGATCGATCCCCGCGTGCGCGAGCACGTCGATGCCCTCGCCGACACCGATGGCCTGCTTCGCCGGCCCTGCACACCCCAGGGCCGCCCGTGGCAGGAACCCGGCGCCGATGCCGATGCGTATGCCCAGTTCGCGCGGCGTCAGGCCGGCGGGCGCGTGGATCTGCACCTGGATATCGATCGCAGCGGCCGTCGTACGCAGGCGCGCTCGGACATCGCGGAGGTCTACGGAGACTGGACCGAGGTGGGGGAGCGGGCACGCAGTGTCCGAGCGCAGGGGCACATCGACAGCGACCTTCGGGCCGCACTGGCTCTCGCGGAGCAGAACCCGAGCAGCCTCGCCGATCCCGCGCATCGTGATGCCGCCATCGCGTTGATGTCGGCGGACGGAGCCGGACTTGCGGCGCTCGCCGCCCTGGCCGACGCGGTCCGTGCCGACGTCGTGGGCGACGAGGTCACCTACGTCGTCAACCGCAATATCAACTTCACGAATGTCTGCTACACCGGCTGCCGGTTCTGTGCATTCGCCCAGCGCGAGAAGGACGCGGACGCTTTCACGTTGTCGACCGAACAGATCGGTGATCGTGTCCGCGAGGCCGTGGCCGCAGGGGCCACGGAGATCTGCATGCAGGGCGGCATTCATCCGGACCTGCCCGGTACGGCGTACTTTGACCTCGCTCGCGCGGTCAAAGAGGCGGAGCCAACGGTTCACCTCCATGCCTTCTCGCCGATGGAGATCGTCAACGGTGCCACGCGCGCGAACATGTCGATTCGGGACTGGCTCATGCATGCCAAGGCGGCGGGGCTGGATTCGATCCCGGGCACGGCCGCGGAGATCCTCGATGACGAGGTGCGCTGGATCCTCACCAAGGGCAAGCTGTCGGCCGAGGCCTGGATCGAGGTGGTGTGCACCGCGCACGAGGTGGGGCTGCCCTCGACTGCGACGATGATGTTCGGCCACGTCGATGCTCCGTATCACTGGGTCGATCATCTGCGCACGATCCGCTCGGTGGCAGAAGACACGGGGGGCTTCACCGAGTTCATCCCACTGCCGTTCATCCACCACCAGTCACCGATCTACCTCGCCGGCGTCGCTCGACCCGGCCCGACCTTCCGGGACATCCTCGCCGTCCATGCGATGGCCCGCCTGATGCTGCACGGAGCGATCGACCACGTGCAGTGCTCCTGGGTCAAGGTCGGGGACGACGGTTGCCGGGCCCTCCTTGAAGCCGGGGCTGACGACATCGGCGGCACGTTGATGGAGGAGACCATCAGTCGGATGGCCGGTTCCGGCCATGGATCGGCACGCTCGGTGTCCGATTTGGAGGGCTTGATCCGGTCGGCGGGCCGGACGCCGAGGCAGCGCGGGACCACGTATCAGCCGCCGGTATTTGCCGCTCGGGCTTGACGGACGCTGCAATGACCTATGTAATGACACCGGTGTGATTCACCGGGCCTTTCGGCCTGTGACTGGGAGGAGGCCGGCAGTGAGCGAACCTGTACTCCTGCCGTTGACCGAAGCTGAGGCACCCGAGTGGCAGGAACGTGCCCTGTGTGCCCAGACCGACCCGGAGGCCTTCTTCCCCGAAAAGGGCGGAAGCACGCGCGAAGCCAAGCGCGTGTGCCTCTCCTGCGACGTCCGTGGAGATTGCCTCGAGTACGCCCTCGCGAACGATGAGCGCTTCGGCATCTGGGGCGGGTTGTCCGAGCGCGAACGGCGTCGGCTGAAGAAGCAGGCGGTCTGAGCGGGGCCCACCGCGTCACTGCAGTCCTCGTTGCCCGTGATGGCGCGGTCTGGTTGCCCGCGGTCCTCACGGTCCTCGGCGGGCAAACGCGTCACCCCGATGCCGTGGTCGGCGTCGATGTGGGTTCCACCGATGCCAGTTCCTCCATCCTGACCGACTCCCTCGGCCACGACCGCGTGGTGATGCTCGACCGCGCTGATGACACCGGCTTCGGTGCCGCGGTCGCGGCAGGGCTCGGCTCCGGTGTTCTCCGCAGCGATGTCGACGAAGCCTTCGATGTCGACACCACCGAGTGGATCTGGCTGCTCCACGACGACTCGGCTCCGGCCGCGGACTGTCTTGAGCAACTGCTCCTCGCGGCGCAAGCCAACCCCTCGGCCGTTGTCCTCGGGCCCAAGTCTCGTGGCTGGCACGATCGCCGCCTGCTGCTGGAGATGGGATTCAGCATCACCGGCTCGGGTCGCCGGGTGACCTCGCTCGAGCGACGCGAGCATGACCAGGGGCAGCACGACGATCGCGACATCGTGCATGCCGTGGGTTCCGCCGGAATGCTCGTGCGCCGCGACGTCTGGGACAAACTCGGTGGGTTCGATCCGGCGCTGCCGCTGTACCGAGACGATCTCGATTTCTGCTGGCGCGTCTGGCGGGCCGGCCACGAGGTCCAGGTGGTCCCCGAAGCCGTCATCCACCACCGCGAGGCCTCCTACCACGGTCGCCGGGAGGGTTCGTCGGCTCCGGGTCGCGGCCACCGGCTCGACCGTCGCTCGGCCCTCCACGCGCTTCTGGTGCAGTCGCCGGGCTGGCAGTTGCCGTTCACCGCTATCCGCCTGGCCGTCGGCACCCTGCTGCGCTCCCTGCTCTATCTGCTGGGCAAGGATCTGCGGCGCGCCGGTGACGAACTCGCCGCTCTCGGCGTCATCCTGGCTCACCCCGGACGCCTCGTTGCTGCCCGACGCAACAACGCACGCACCGCGACCATGTCCTCGCGCGCTGCGGTGCATGACCTTCGGCCGCGCGCCTCGACCCAGGTGCGGGCCGCCGTCGAGGCACTCGGCGGCATCATGGCGTCGGGTCGTGGTTCGGGTGCGGGTTCGGGTGCTCTGGAGTCCGGACCGGTCTCCGATGACGCCGACCTGTTCGATGATCCGGCCGGCAATTGGCTGCGCCGGACCCTGGCCCGCCCGACCGTGGGTCTGACCCTGGCGCTCATCCTCGCCACCCTCGTGGCCGGTCGGAGCCTGTGGTGGGGTGAAGGCACGCTCTTCGGGGGTGCCTTGCTGCCGAGCCCGGAAGGCTCGGGCGACCTCTGGTCGGCGTATCTACGCCCCTGGCACGACGTCGGTCCGGGTTCCTTTGAGCCAGCGGCCCCTGCCATCGCTGTGCTGGCGGCCATCTCGACCGTGCTGCTGGGCAAGGCCGCGTTGACGGTCGGACTGGCTCTGTTGACCTCCTCCGCTCTGGCCGGCCTGTCGGCTTGGGCGTCGCTGCGTGGAGTCGTGGAATCCCGCCCGGTCCGACTCTGGGCGGCCGCGACGTACGCCCTCCTGCCGGTCTTGACCGCCGGAAT
Source organism: uncultured Actinomyces sp. (assembly GCA_964351035.1). Lineage (GTDB taxonomy): Bacteria > Actinomycetota > Actinomycetes > S36-B12 > S36-B12 > Mxb001. The sequence goes on along the minus strand of CAYGMM010000011.1, from coordinate 15,849 downwards.
CGCGACCGGACGCCTCGGCGTCCTCCTCGCTCTCATCGTGCTGCCACCGGCCGCGCGATTCGTGGCGCGTGCCCTGGACGTCGCACCCGATCTCCCGGCCCCGAGCGGTCGCACGGCGTGGGTTGCGGCTCTCCTGCTCGCTGTGGCCATCGCCGGTGCGCCTCTTGTCTGGCTGTGGATCGTCCTCGCGACCCTCGCTGCGCTGATCGCGGCGGGCGTCCGCCGTCGGCTCACCATCTCCCTCGCGTTGCGCGCGGTCGTTCTCATCATTGCTCCGTTGGCCCTGCTCGTCCCGTGGTCCTTCCGCCTGCTGGCCAATCCCACGCTCCTGCTTGGTGACGTCGGTGCCCTCGACCCAGCGCTTGTCGATCCAGCGGCGAGCCCTGTGTCGCTGGCCCTGCTCGACCCGGGCGGGCCGGGGACGAGCCTGACCTTCGTGGGTGCGGGCCTGGTCATCGCGGCGCTGCTGGCCGTCCTGCGGCCGCAGCGTCGCGCGGCCATCGTCACCACCTGGGGTGTCGCCCTCGCGGCCTACGCACTCGCTCTGGTTCTCTCCGCCGTCTCGGTGACCGTCCCGAGCGCGCCGGACCCCGTGCGGCTCTGGCCGGGGATGGCGGTCGCGCTGTTCGGTGGCGCCCTCATTGTCGTCGTCGCCATGGCCGGAGACGGGCTCCGCGCTTCGATGGCCGGGTCGACCTTCAGTTGGCGCCAGCCGGTGGCGCTGGTAGCCACGGCGGCCGCCGTCCTGGTGCCGGTCGTGTACGCCGTGGTGTGGCTCACGGGCGCCTCCGGGCCGGTCCACCGAGCCGACCCTGGTCTGCTGCCACCCTTCGTCGCCGCCGAAGCGGTGGGACCGGAGGCGCCCCGCACACTTCTCCTTGATCCGATGGCGGACGAGGTGGGCTACACCCTGCTCAACGGCACGGGCCCCACCCTCGGCGACGGTGCGGTCGCGCCACCGGCCGCCGACTGGACCCGCCTAGATCGCCTGGTGTCCGGGCTGGTGTCGGGCCGTGGCGGCGATGAGGTCATCGGGTTGGCCGACTACGCCATCCGCTACGTCATTGTGCAGACCGAAGGTCCCCGCGCGGAGTCGGTGACCCGCACCCTGGACTCCGCACCGGGCCTTCGCCGAGTGGCCGGTCAGGACGGCGAGGTGCTGTGGCGCGTTGTCCTCGGCACGTCACGGGTCGCGATCGACAACGGTGAGGGGCAGTTGCCGGTCGCCGTGGTCGATCGAGGTGGTGATCCCCTCGCCCGCCGTCTGCTGACCGACGAGTCCGGGACTGTCCGGCTGGCCCAAAGTGCGGACCCCCGGTGGCGAGCCACCCTCGTCGACACCGAACTCATCGGAGACTCGGTCGACGGCCTGCAGACATTCGCTCTGCCCGCCCAGGCATCCGGCGCACTTGTCGTTGCCGCGGACAGTAGTGAGCGCACCCGATGGATGTGGATCCAACTCGTGCTGCTCATTGTCATCGTCGTCCTGGCGCTGCCCGGTCGTCGCCATCACAGTGATGACGACGTGGCCGACGATGAGGTGGACGAGGACGACGTGGCGGTGCTGGAGAAGGACGGCGTGCACGTGCAGGTTCTGCCTCCGGCCCCCAGTCCCGACGACGACACTCCCGACGACGACACTCCCGACGACGACACTCCCGACGACGAGAGCCCAGTCGGCACAGACTCGACCGAGCAGCGTGGGGAGGGGTCGCCATGAGCGAGGAGATACCCGTGGACCGGCCTCGTCGCACCCGTCGCGGTCGCGGCGGTACGGCGGTGATTCCGCCCGATCCACGCGGCGTGCGCGCCCTGGCGGTCGTGGCCGCCATCCTCGTGGTGCTCGGCGTCGGTGGCACGTTGCTGACATCGTCGGCACAGGAGCCCAGCGTCGTGCCGACGGTCGAACCCGTGGACTCCTCGACTGCTGTGTGTCCCGAGCCGGGTTCGGTCGATCTTTCCCGGACGACCTCCACGATGATGGTTCTCCCCGATCTGCCGGGCCAGGACCGCGAGGGCAGCGCAGAGATCACCTTCCTCGGTGGCAATGATGATCCGCAACTCGTCGACGAGTCAGGTGAGGCCGCCCCCGAACCGGTGCTGAACCAACCCGGGGATGCCGCGACCGTCGTCGCCGAGTCGCGCCGACTTCCCCCGCTCGAGATTCGCACGCAAGGTTCGCTGGCGCCCGGTCTGGTGGCGACGCAGACGACATTGGACTCCTTCAATGAGGGCCGCGGTCTGGCCAGCCTGGCCTGTCTGGGGCCGGCGACCTCCTGGTGGTTCGTCGGCGGTGGCAGCGTCGCTGGCCGCGAAACCAATCTGGTGCTGGTCAACCCCGAGTCGACCCCGGCCGAACTCGAGGTGCAGATCAGCGGTTCAGAGGGCCCCATCACGACTCCTCGGCTGCGCGGAATTGTGGTTGAGCCGCGCAGCCGCACCGTCGTCCGGCTAAATCGCGAAGCGCCGCGATTGCCGTTCGTGGCGTGGCATGTCCAGGTACGCGCGGGTCGCATCGTTGCGGCACTGCAGGACAAGGAGTACGACGGATTCTTCCCACGCGGTGCGGATTGGATCCCCGCGTCGGCCGAACCGTCCACCCGTGTCCTCGTCCCAGGCGTGATCCCCGGCGAAGGTGGCCGGCAGTTGCTGATCCATGCACCCGGAGACCTCGACGCCACGGTCCAGGTACGCCTAGTGACCGATGGCGGCTCCTATGTCCCGTCGGCGCTGAGCGAGGTGTCCGTTCCGGGTGGTTCGGTGGTTCAGGTGGATCTCGATGCCGCGGCAGAGGGGCAGGCGGTCACCGTCGATCTGTCCTCCGATGAGCCCGTCGTGGCTGGGGTGCGTCAGCGACATCCGGGCATCGACGCGACCAAGGACGCACTCGACGAGATCTCCTTCACCACCGGGGCCGTGCCTATCTCGACGCTCGCCGCGGTGACCGGCCTGCCCGCGCAGCGCGCCACTGCCGTGACTGTGTGGCTGACCGCTCCCGGCGAGCTGCGCACGATTAGTTCCGAACCGTTGCCACTGCCCAGCGATGAACCTGATCCCACTCCGTCGCAGGCCATCGAACAACTGCCTCCGGTGACCGTGACCTTGCGCGTGCTGCCCGTGGACGAGGCGGGCCAGGCCTTGCCGGGTCCGGAGGACATCGTCGTGACCGTGCCCCGCGACCGCCTCGTCGCCGTGCAGATTCCCCGGCCTGAGGGAGCCTTCTGGTACGCGCTGCAGGCGTTGCCGGACGGCGGCGAGGTCGTCATCGCGCACGAGGCCCTGAAGCGCAACGCCAACGGTTCACTCATCACCGGCTATCCGTGGACGCCCTTGCGCACCGAGGTTCAGGTTCCCCGGGCTGTCGAGGAACCCGAACTCGGGCTCCCCGCTGCGCCCTGATCGGCGTGGCGACCGGCTGACCGGCGCTCGGGCCGGTAGCGTCCGGACCCGTGGGACATCGTCGTCGCTGCTCGCGCATCACCTGTGGTCGCGCCGCTACCGCGACCCTCACCTACGTCTACGCCGACTCCACCGCCGTGGTCGGCCCGCTATCCACCGCCCCTGATCCGCACGGCTACGACCTGTGCGAGATCCACTCGGCCCGCCTGACCGCGCCGCGCGGCTGGCAGGTGGTGCACCTTGAGCCTGACCCCTCTGCCGGTCCGTCGGGGGATGATCTGGAAGCACTCGCCAATGCCGTGCGCGAAGCCGCGGCCGCGCCACCGACCACGGCCACGTTGTTCGACGAGGTCGAGCAGCGCCCCGCCGTGGGTTCCGAAGGTGCCCGCCGCGGCCATCTGCGGGCTCTGCCGGGCCAGGAGGGCTGACATCGTGGCCCCCGGCCACCCCTTCGACCCCGCCCTCCTCGATTCGGTCATCAAGGCGTACGACATACGCGGCACCGTGCCCGATCAGTTCACCCGCGAACTCGCCCAGGCCATCGGAGCTGCGTTCGTGGAGGTGCTGGAAATCCGGATCGACGACGGTGGGCCCGGTGCCATCGTCGTAGGCCAGGACATGCGCGACTCCGGTGATGAACTCGTGGCGGCGTTCGCCGATGGGGCCACCTCGCGCGGCGTCGATGTCATCACCCTCGGTCGCACGAGCACGGACGAGCTCTATTTCGCGTCCGGGTCACGACAGTTGCCGGGGGCGATGTTCACCGCGAGTCACAATCCCGCGGCCTACAACGGCATCAAGCTCTGCCGGGCCGGAGCAGCGCCCGTCGGTACCGATACCGGACTCGCCGACATTCGTCGTCTGGTCGAGTTCGGGGTCGAGGAACTCGCCGGTCCCTATGACGGCTCACGCGGGCAGGTGCGTACCGCTGATGTGCTCGCTGACTACGCCCGATTCCTTCGTGACCTGGTGCCGCTGGACGGCATCCGGCCGCTGCAGGTGATCGTCGACGCGGGCAATGGCATGGCCGGGCTCACCATTCCCGCGGTGCTCGGCACGGGTGCGGGCCTGCCCGCGCTGCCGCTCGTCATGGACGCGATGTACTTCGACCTCGACGGGACCTTTCCGAACCATGAGGCCAATCCGATCGAGCCGGAGAATCTGCGCGACCTACAGGCGGCGGTGCGCGCGGCGGGCGCGGACCTCGGGCTAGCCTTCGATGGCGATGCCGATCGGTGTTTCGTGGTCGACGAGCGAGGTGAGCCCGTGTCGCCGTCGGCCATCACCGGCCTCATCGCCGCGCGCGAACTCGCTCGCGTTCCGGGGGCGACAATCCTGCACAACCTCATCTGCTCGCGCGCCGTCCCCGAGGTGATCGCCGAGCATGGTGGCGTCGCCGTACGCACACGCGTCGGGCACTCCTACATCAAGGCGGAGATGGCGCGCACCGGAGCAGTGTTCGGGGGCGAGCATTCAGGTCACTTCTACTTCGCCGACTTCTGGCGTGCCGACTCCGGGCTGCTTGCGGCCATGCACGTCATGGCGGCGCTGGGCAGCACGTCCGCGGGGACCGCCCTGTCCGATCTGCTCGCGCCGTACGACCGCTATGTGGCCAGTGGCGAGATCAACTCCGTCGTCGCAGACGTGCCCGCCGCACTCGAACTCATCCGCACGACCTACGCGGAGGTCGACGGGGCCGCCCTGGATGACCTCGACGGCCTCACGGTGACCCTGCCCGAGGGCTGGTTCAACCTGCGCCCGAGCAACACCGAGCCCCTCCTACGGTTGAACGCCGAGGCGGCGGATGAAGCCACGATGTCGGCCATCCGCGATGAGGTCCTCGGGCGCGTGCGGCACACTTGATGCCCATGAGCGACACCCTGGGCCTTGACCCGCTGCTGCTGGAGATCCTGGCCTGTCCTAGTGAGGACCACGCCCCGCTCGATGTCGATGTCGAACGGGAACTCCTTGTCTGCCGTGTCTGCGGGCGTGGCTTTCCCGTGCGCGGTGGCATTCCGGTGATGCTCCTGGACGAGGCGATCGAGCCGGACGCCTGACGTGCACGTCGTTCGCGGTGCGCTGAAGGAGTACGACTGGGGTGTTGTCGACGGACTGTCCCGCTGGTGCGGACGCACGGGCAATCCCCAGGCCGAACTGTGGTTCGGCACGCACCCGTCGGGGGCCGCCATCATCACCGAGGGAGCCGACACCGGACGCAGCCTCGATGAACTGCCGGAGCATCGGGGTGTCCCGCTGGTCAAGTTGCTCGCCGCGTCGACGCCGCTCTCCCTCCAGGTCCACCCCGACGCCGATCATGCGGCCCGCGGCTGGGCGGCGGACCAGGCACGTCCGGAGGAGGAGCGCCGTTACGCCGACCCGACCGAGAAGTGCGAGATGCTCGTGTCACTGACGACCTTCGACGTCCATGCGGGTTGGCGTGATGCGCAGGCGGCCGCGGAGGTCCTGCGCCGGGCCGGCGCCCCCGAGTCGATCGTCGAGGCGACCGCGTCGGGGGATCGTGTGAGGGCTATCGGCCGCATCCTCGAACTCACCGCCGAGGAGTGCGGCGCTATCGATCGCCGGCTGGTCGCCGCGGCCACCGCCGCGGGCTGGTCCACCGAGGCGGTCTCGGCACTCGCCCGTGTCGCGGCGACACATCCGGCCGATCCCGGCGTGCTCGTCACGGTCCTGCTCGACCACGCGCGCCTCGACCCTGGTCAGGGGATGGCCGTGCCCGCGGGAGTCATCCACTCCTACGTCGATGGCCTCGGCGTCGAAGTGATGACGTCCTCGGACAATGTGCTGCGCTTCGGACTCACCAACAAACCGATCGCGGTGGACGACGCGCTCGGTGCGCTGCGTCCCGATCACGCTCCCGTTGCCCTACACGGTTTTGCGGGTGAGGTCCTGCAACCACCGGCCATGCCCTTCGACCTCGTGCTTGCCGACCACCCGACGCGTGCGGCCAGCGGCCGGCACCGCGTCGTACTGTCGCTGCACGGCGCGACGCGCGTGGCATGTGCGGGTCCCGGTGGGGCGGAGGTGCGGCATGTGCCGGAGGGGCTGGCCGCGGTGATCGCTCCAGGGGAGCCTGAGGCCGAGATTGCGCCGGAGGGCACCGCCATCATCGTGACCGGGGACGCGTCATGAGTACCGAGGGTGGGATGCGCGCGGTCCTCGCCGCCCTCTTCGCCAATCTCGGCATTGCCATCAGCAAGTTCATCGCCTTCGTCTTCACCGGCTCGTCCTCGTTGCTCTCCGAGGCAATCCACTCGTTGGCGGACTCGGCGAATCAGGTGCTCCTGCTCATCGGTCGCAAGCAGTCCACCAAGCCCGCCGACCCGCAGCATCCATTCGGCTACGGCCGCCGGCGCTACGTCTACGGCTTCATCGTGGCCATCGTGCTCTTCCTCGTGGGTGGACTGTTCTCGCTCTACGAGGGCCTGCACAAGATCCAGCATCCCGAAGATCTCTCCGACGCCTGGATCGCGTTCGTGGTCCTCGGCATCGCGATCGTTCTCGAAGGGTTCTCCTTCCGCACCGCCCTGAAGGAGGCCAACAAGTCACGCGGACGCCGCTCGCTGCTGCGATTCGTGCGCGACTCAAGGCAACCGGAGTTGCCGGTCATCCTGCTCGAGGACTTCGGTGCGCTCATCGGCCTGGTGTTCGCGCTCGTGGGTGTTTCTGCCGCGGTGATCACCGGCAACGGCGTGTGGGATGGCGTGGGTGCCATGGCGGTCGGCACCCTGCTCGTGGTGATCGCGATCTTCCTCGCCTTCGAGATGTCCGCGATGCTGGTGGGCGAGTCGGCGCTGCCGGAGGAGGATGCCGCCATCCGCGCAGCCCTGGAGTCCTCACCCCTCGTTGACCGCGTCATCCACCTGCGCACGTTGCACGTCGGTCCCGATGAACTCCTCGTGGCCGCGAAGGTGGCGATCGGCGAGCACGACACCGGTGAACAGATCGCCGCCGGCATCGATGACGCGGAGCGACGTCTGCGCGCCGCCGTCCCGACCGCGACATATGTCTTCCTCGAGCCGGATCTCGATCGAGGGCTTCAACTGCCCGGATAGGCGGGGCTCGTCGCGCGGACCTCGCGCAGCCACGGCCCGTTGGTGAAGGAATAGGTCCAGCCCTCGGCGTTGCTGGACAGGAATTCCGCGCCAGGGGCCGCGGCAACGCGCACCGGATCGGCCGGAGCGCCAATGGATCGAACCTGCCAGCGCCCCATGTCGACGAGGTACACCGCGGGCGTCGACGCGCCGTCGGCGCCGAGGATGGCCAGGGTGTCCGCATCGGCCCATGCGACGTCGGTCACCGAGTTGAGGCGATTGTCGACGCGCACCGGGCCCTGCAGTCGAGGAAGCCCCTCCCGCAGAGCGATCACGGCCACCATGACGAAGGAGCGCTCGCCGCGTCGCACGATGAGTGCGGCCCGCGTGCCATCGCGGCTGATGGCGATCGACTCCACCATCGCCTTGCTGCTCAGGCCGTCGATCGGCACGGTGTACGCCGTACCGTCGGCCTCCGCGCGCAGCACCGAACCCTCGGCATTGACGACCCACGGTGCCTCGCCGCCGCCGAAGGATGGCCGGGACAGGCCCGGTTCGTCGATCGCGAGCACGGCGGCACTTCCCGAACTCACCGGCGCGGTCCACAGCCGCGCGTCGGCGTCGAGTCCGGCGATCACTTGAGTGTCGAGGGAGACGGCGATGCCGGTGAGGGGCGGACTGGCCAGGCCGGCACCACCGGGGACCGGGAGCGGCGCCGTGCCGTCAAGTCGGACCGCACGGCCGTAGACGACGCCGTACGCGGTGATCCCGGCCGGCATGCGATTGGGGTCCACGTCCGGCCAGGAGTTCATCGGTTGCGGGCTGGCGGCTCCCGGAACGTCAAGGGGCTGACCACCGGCATTGATATCGACGAAGCGGACACCCGGGGCCTGGCGCAGGGTCCACACCACCTGGGCGGAGATCGCCTGTCGGGTCGCGTCGTCGGCCAGGCGCACCGCCGGGTCGAAGTCGACGCGGGCGATGCCCTCGATGACCGGGACCGCGTCGACCGCCAACGTCGTACCTTCGGGCAGGCCGCTGCGGACGGCGGGGGCGAGCCACTGGCTGGGCCCGGAGACGAGGGCACGGACCAATGCGGTCGCGGCGGATGGCCCGGAGATCGGGAAGAGCCGGGAGTCGGGGACGAGGGTGGAATACGTCGGATCGAAGAAGTAGACGTCGTACGGGCGGTACGCACGGTCGACGTCGGAACGGCTCAGCAGCAGACCGGGCGGCGGGTTCGCGATGCGCCACTCCCCATCGAGGAATTCCAGAGCGAAGGACAGGTCGACCAGGCGGCCGATCGCGGCAACCTCGTAACGGCCATCGGCGTCGATGCTGCCGGTCTCGGTGGCGGTCAGACTCACCGAGGTGAGGCCGTCGGGAACGATCGTCGGCACCCCCTCGTAGACGGTGCTGCCGGCCCCTGCGTCCCACAGGACGGCCGCTGACGGGGTGAGGTACTGGCGGGCCACGGCGTGGTCGTCCTCGAAGGAGGCGGAGGCCTCGATGAAGCCCGACACAATCTCGCTGGGCGTCATGCCGGGCCGCGGTGGGCGGGCGATGACGCGAATGACCTGGTTCGGCTCCTCGACGCCGACGTCCTCGCCCTGATAGATCGGCCCGCTGGTCGGAACGGCGGCGCATGCGGCGAGGACGGAACTCGTCAGCAGCGCGATGATAGCGACCGGGATGAGGTCCAACCGTCGCCGCATCTGGGACCTGCGCATCACGGGACCTCCGGCCCGGGGGTCGCGACAACCACGGACGGCTCGCTGGTTTCCGGGTCGGCATCGGCCGCGTCTGTGGGCACGAGGGGCAGCGGGGACGCGGTCAACATGACGTCAGCCCGACGCGGCAGCGTGAGGCGGAAGCAGGCGCCACCGCCGGGCGTGCCCCAGACCTCGAGCCAACCGGCATGCAGGCGGGTGTCCTCCTGGGCGATCGAGAGGCCGAGCCCGGTGCCCCCCGTCGTCCGAGCGCGTGCCGGGTCGGCTCGCCAGAAGCGATCGAAGACGTGCGGGATTTGCTCGGGGCTGAGGCCGACGCCGTGATCGCGGACGGTGATGGCGACGGCGTCAGCGTCGCCGCCGACGGTGATGTGGATGGGTTGCGACTCGCCATGCTCCACCGCGTTGCCGAGGAGGTTGCGCAGGATTCGGTCGACGCGGCGTGCGTCGCACTCGGCCGAGCAGTCCTCGGTGACGATGTGTAGATCGAGCGGGGTTCGGCGATCCTCGGCGAGCGGCGCGACGGCCTCGACCGCCAGACGAGTCAGTGCTGCGAGATCGACGGTGTCGAGGTCGAGGTTGGCGGCCCCGGCGTCATAGCGGGAAATTTCGAGGAGATCGGTCAAGAGGGTCTCGAAGCGATCAAGCTGGGTCTGCAGCAATTCGGCTGCGCGCGCGGTCGGGGCGTCATAGCGTTCCCGGTCTTCGAACAACAGATCCGCGGCCATGCGGATCGTGGTCAGCGGTGTCCGGAGCTCGTGTGAGACATCGGAGACGAAGCGCTGCTGAACGGCCGACAGGTTCTCCAGTCGGTGGATCTGATCCTCCAGGCTCGCGGCCATGTCATTGAAGGATGTCGCGAGGCGGGCGAGATCGTCCTCACCGCGCACGTTCATGCGCTCGCGGAGATGGCCTTCGGAGAACTGCTCGGCCACGCGTGCGGCGGAGCGCACCGGTGCGACGACCTGACGGGTCACCACGAGCGCGATCGCGCCAAGAAGCAGCACAAGGAGGACCCCGGTGCCCACGACCGCGCTGCGGACCAGGTCGAGCGTGCTCTGCTCCTCAACGAGGGGGAAGAGGTAGTACAGCTCGTAGGGCCCGACGCTGGGGATGGTGAGCGGGGCACCGACGACGATTCCCGGTGCCGTGCGGCCGTCGAGGTAGCGGATCTCGGTGTAGGTCCAGGCTTGATTGCCGGTCGCCACGATGGACTCGCGCAGTGCGTCGGGGACGCTGGCGTCGGTGACGAGGTTGGTGCCGCGCTCGGGGGCGGCGCCGCTGATGTCGCCGGCAAGGAGCAGGACGTCGTACTGAGGAGGTGAGCCGGCCCGACTGGCCAGCGAGGCGACGATCGTGTCGACGATGCTGGACGGTGAGGTGCTCGCCGTGCCGGTGGTGCTCACGCTGGCGATGCGCTGGGCGTCGGTCAGGCCGGCGCTCGCCTCGGTCAGCGCCGCGCGCTCAGCGGACTCGAGGAGGCCACTGGTGATGCGCGAGAGCAGCAGGATGGCGAGGACGCCGATCACGACCAGCGACAGGGCCAAAGTGGTGGCGGTGATGCGCACCAGGAGGGATCGTCGCCACAGCGACGTCATCGGCGGCCTCGGATCGGCTGCCGCGCGACGGTCATGGCGGGCCGGCCTTGTAGCCGACTCCTCGAATGGTCAGCACGATGGTGGGGTGTTCGGGATCGTGTTCGACCTTGGCGCGTAGGCGCTGTACGTGGACGTTCACCAGACGCGTGTCCGCGGCATGGCGGTAGCCCCAGACCTCCTGAAGCAGTGCTTCGCGGCTGAACACCTGACCGGGTCGGCGCGCCAGGCAGACAAGGAGATCGAATTCCAGTGGCGTGAGTGCGATCACGTCATCCCCGCGGCGCACCGAGTGGCCCGCGACGTCGATCGTGATGTCGCCGATCTCCAGGGTGCCCGAGCCGGGCTCCTCGCTGCGGCGAATGCGGGCGCGCAGCCGCGCTACGAGTTCCTTCGGCTTGAACGGCTTGACGATGTAGTCATCGGCTCCAGACTCCAGGCCGAGGACGACGTCGACCGTGTCGTTCTTCGCCGTGAGCATGACGATGGGGACACCGGATTCCTGTCGGATGGCGCGGCACACGTCGATTCCATCCATGCCGGGCAGCATGAGGTCGAGCAGGATGATGTCGGGACGTGAATCATGGAAGGCCTGAACGGCCTGAGCTCCGTCGCTGCAGAACGTGGCTTCGAAGCCCTCGCCTCGCAGCACGATTCCGAGCATCTCCGCCAGCGCGACATCGTCATCGACGACTAGGACTCGACCTCTCACGCCCCCCATGGTGTCATCCCCACAGCAGGAATGCCGCTCCTGGCAGATTGTTGACCATGTGCGCCACGATCGGGGCCCCCACCCCGCGGGTCTGCCAGCGCAGGACCGCCAAGATCGCCCCGCTCGCGAGCAGGATCGGGATGCGGACCGGTTCGAGGTGGAACAGGGAGAACGCCACCGTCGTGATGACGATGACCGCCCACGTCGGTAGGCCGCGCTTGGCCAAGGCGTTGTAGCCGAGCCCGCGGAAGGCGAGTTCTTCGACGATCGGTGCGCCGATGCCGACGGCGATGGCGAAGACCAGGATCGGGATCAGCCCGGCCTCATCGCGCAGATCCTGGCCCAGGTCGGCGGCCGCGGAACTCACATCACCGGCGATCGCCTGCACGACGACCGCGACGACACTGCCGGCCACCAGGGCGGCGACGCCGCCGAGCAGACCCCAACCGACGTCCTTCCAGCGCAGCGTGATGCCCAGATCGATGACCGGACCGTTGCCCTGAAAGGCCGTGGTGAGCAACGGCCAACCACCCAGCGCCAGCCAGGGGATGAACACACCCAGCAGGAGCGTGACCCAGAACGGTAGACCGATCAGACCGGCGACCACGGCCACGATGACCGACAGCACGACGAAGCCGAGCAACGCGACGATCGCGTCAGGGATGCCCCAGCGCGGGGGGCGCAGAATCACTCCCCGGGCCAGGGCCCGATCCACCGTGATGGGGCAGCCGCGATAGTCGGCCGGTGGGCGGGCCCGTGGCACCAGGGAGGTCACCGCTGATCAGGTCCGGTGTGGCTCAGTAGCGGTAGTGCTCGGGCTTGAACGGCCCGGCGACGTCGACGCCCATGTACTCAGCCTGCTGCTTCGACAGCTCGGTCAGGCGTGCCCCGAGCGCATCAAGGTGCAGACGGGCGACCTTCTCGTCGAGGTGCTTGGGCAGGATGTAGACACCGAGCGGGTACTCGTCGGGGCGAGTGAAGAGCTCGATCTGCGCGAGTACCTGGTTGGTGAAGGAGTTCGACATCACGAACGACGGATGCCCGGTCGCGTTGCCGAGGTTGAGCAGCCGGCCCTCGGAAAGGACGATGATGG
>CAYGMM010000011.1:0-3258 GCA_964351035.1 uncultured Actinomyces sp. | reverse complement strand
GTCGAGGTGCATGAGACCGGCCATGTCGATCTCGTTGTCGAAGTGACCGATGTTGCCGACGATCGCCTGATGCTTCATCTGTGACATGTGGTCGGCGGTGATGACGTCCTTGCAGCCGGTGGCGGTGATGAAGATGTCCGCCGTGTCGAGGACGTCCTCGATGCGGGCGACCTGGTAGCCGTCCATCGCGGCCTGCAGGGCGCAGATCGGATCGATCTCGGTGACGATCACGCGAGCGCCCTGGCCACGCAGGGAGTCCGCGCTGCCCTTGCCGACATCGCCATAGCCGCAGATGACCGCGACCTTGCCGCCGATAAGGACGTCGGTGGCGCGGTTGATGCCATCGACGAGTGAGTGGCGGCAGCCGTACTTGTTGTCGAACTTCGACTTCGTCACCGAGTCGTTGACGTTGATGGCGGGGAAGAGCAGACGACCTTCCTTGAGCATCTCGTAGAGGCGGTGTACGCCCGTGGTCGTCTCTTCGGTGACGCCGCGAATGCCGGCGGCGATCGTCGTCCAGCGCTTGGGGTCCTCGGTGAGGGAGCGACGTAGGACCTCGAGAATGACGGCGTACTCCTCGGAGTCGGTGGGGTCCGTGCTCGGGACGACACCGGCGGCCTCGAACTCAACACCCTTGTGCACGAGCAGAGTGGCGTCGCCACCGTCGTCGAGGATCATGTTGGGGCCGGCGCCATCGGGCCACTGCAGCACCTGCTCGGTGCACCACCAGTACTCCTCGAGCGTCTCGCCCTTCCAGGCGTAGACGGGTACGCCCTGCGGGTCATCGACGGTGCCGTGGGGGCCAACGACGACGGCAGCGGCGGCCTGGTCCTGCGTGGAGAAGATGTTGCAGGAGGCCCAGCGGACCTCGGCACCGAGAGCGACCAGGGTCTCGATGAGCACGGCGGTCTGCACGGTCATGTGCAGCGAACCGGTGATGCGTGCGCCCTTGAGCGGCTGGCTGGGGCCGAACTCCTCGCGCATGGCCATGAGGCCGGGCATCTCGTGCTCGGCGAGACGGATCTCGTCGCGGCCGAGGCGGGCGAGGGAAAGGTCGGCGACCTTGAAATCGGGAGCGGTCATACGAAGTGCACCTCGTGAATACGAATGGGGATTTCCCAGGGGGTGGGCCGGGGGGCGGCACGAGGCTTCGATGGCCCGCCGGGCGTGCCCCCACCATACCCCTGCTCCGTTTGTCCCGCTAAGCGGGAGAAACGGTCGATGGCGCGTGTTTTGGGGGTCGTATCGACCATTTGTCCCAGGCGGCAGACGGTTTGTCCCAGGCGGCGGGTGGCGCCGCCCTGCGCATGGGACACATCGATCCCCAGGGGCCGGGACGCGAACTTTTCCCCAGCTCGGCGGAGTCCCTCTGCATTTCGTGCTCGCCAGACGTGAACTCGGCCCATGCGTGCTTGGCCATCCATCACCTCGGTGTTCGGTCGTGCGATGGGCGTCGGTACGTCGACTCTCGGCCTTGCGGCGCCGTGGTCCTGCGCCGGGTGCGGCGCCCCGGAGCACCCCTGGTGCCCTTCCTGCGCCGGCACACTGACCGGCCCGCTCATGTCTCACCACCCCGACCCGTCGCCGGAGGGGCTGCCTCCGGTCATCATCACCGCGCCGTACGCCGGCCCGGTGCGCCAGGGGATTGTCGCCTGGAAGGACCATGGCCGACGCGACATGGCCGCGCCGCTGTCGGCCGCGTTGGCCCGAGTGCTCGCCGAGATCGCCGCCCGTGAGTCGAACCTCGGCGAGCGGAAACTGAGCGAGCAGAAGCTGAGCGGGCAGAAGCTGAGCGAGCAGAAGCTGAGCGAGCAGGGCGTGATCGTGGTCCCGGTTCCGTCCAGCGCTGCGGCGATCCGGTCACGCGGCGAGGACGTGCTGCTTCGTGTCACTCGACGCGCGGTTCGGCAGGTATCGACGCCCATGACCGTGTGCTCCGTCCTCGTGCATCAGCGTGTTCCGCAGGATCAGTCGGGCCTCACCGCTGCTGAGCGCCACGCCAATCTGGAGCATGCCCTGCGGTGCACGGCAACGACAGTGACCGCACCGGTGATCGTGGTCGACGACGTGATCACTACCGGAGCCACACTCGCCGAGGCGGCCCGCGCGCTGCGCGCGATCGGAGGGCAGGTGGTGGCCGCCGCGGTGATCGCCGGTACCGAGCGCCGGCATCGCTCGAAAACCTCGGCCGATTGCCCCGGATCGCCCCGCGGGACCTCGCTCGGATGAGAACGTGGTGGGGTGCGGGCGAGCGTGCTGGTCTTCGATTCCTCGCCGGTCTTCCGCCGGGGTGCCCAGACCGTGTTGGCCGAGGCAGGTGTCAGCGCGGTGGGAGTCCCCGATGAGCAGCACCTCTCTCGATTCCCCGATTCCGGCCCCCGCAATCTTGACCACCGCAATCCTGACCACCGCAATCCTGACCACCGACGAGACGCCGCACGTCGCCCGGACGCCGAGCGGATCGTGTGTCTGTGGGGGCTCGCCGGGGAGGCCGCCGACCTCGCCATGTTGGGCAGGTGGGTCGCGCAGCGGCCGGGCTGGGCCTTCCTCGCGGTGGCCGGTCCGGGTTCGACCGTGGACGTCATGGCGGTGCTCGGCGCCGGGGCCAACGGGGTCATCGATCGGGACGTGGAGGAGATCGCGCTCGTGGAGGCCGTCCGGACCGTGCGCGCGGGCAATCCGGTTCTGCAGGCCGATCCCCGCGGGGGACTGTGGCGCGCCATGGCGAGCAGCGCCCGCTCACCGGTGCCGGAACTCACCCGGCGAGAGAACCAGGTCCTCCAGGCCCTGGCCCGAGGCCTCACCAATCGGGCGATCGCCGACGAACTGGTCATCAGCGAGAACACCGTTAAGAACCATGTCCGGCGCCTGTTCGAGAAGCTCGGCGTGCGCTCCCGGACCGAGGCGGTGATCCGGGGTGCCCGTGAGGGAATCGTCTCGGTGGGTGACCACGAGCCTTCGCCCGGAGCCGCCCCGTAGGATGACCCGGTGGGAATTCTGGACAAGATCCTCCGCGCCGGGGAGGGCAAGACCCTCCGCACCCTCGAGGGAATCGCTCGGCAGGTGAACGCGATCGAGGATGACTTCGTCGCCATGAGCGACGAAGAACTCCGTGCCCTCACCGGGGAGTACCGCCAGCGCATCGAGCAGGGCGAGTCGCTCGATGAGCTTCTCCCCGAGGCCTTCGCCACCGTACGCGAGGCAGCGCGCCGCACCCTCGGCCAGCGGCACTACGACGTTCAGATCATGGGCGGCGCC
>CAYGMM010000010.1:0-29793 GCA_964351035.1 uncultured Actinomyces sp. | reverse complement strand
GGCATCGGAGGCCCGGCGGCAGAACCTGCTGCGCAAGGAACTCGCCTGGCTACGACGTGGTGCGCCAGCGCGTACGTCCAAGCCGAAATTCCGTATCGACGCAGCCAACGAACTCATCGCGGGTGAACCCCCACCGCGCGACAGCGTCGAGTTGCTGTCCTTCGCCAACGCGCGGCTCGGCAAGGTGGTTTTCGAGACCGATGACGTGACCGTCAGTGTTGGCAACCGGCCACTGTTGGAGCACCTGACCTGGAACGTCGGTCCGGGTCAACGCCTTGGCCTGCTCGGGGCCAACGGGTCAGGCAAGACGACCCTCATCCGGACGCTCCTCGGTCAGCGCGAGCCCGAGGCAGGCACCATCGTCCGCGGTGCCACCGTCAAACCCGGCCTGCTATCGCAGCACCTGGAGGAACTCAATCCCAGTCTGCGCGTGCTCGAGGCTGTCGAGGAGGTCGCCCGCCGAGTAGAGCTCGGCAAGGACCGTGAACTCACCGCCTCACAACTGTGCGAGCGTCTCGGCTTTGGCTCCGATGCCCAGTGGACCCCGGTGGGCGATCTCTCCGGTGGCGAGCGTCGGCGCCTGCAGTTGACGCGGCTGCTCATGTCGGGACCAAACGTGCTGATCCTCGATGAGCCGACCAATGACTTTGACGTCGAGACACTCGCCGCGCTCGAAGATCTCCTCGATGGCTACGGCGGAACCCTGCTGGTGGTGTCGCATGACCGCTACTTCCTCGAGCGTGTCTGCGACGACTTCTACGCCCTCCTTGGCGATCAACGACTCACCCACCTCACCGGTGGGGTCGAGGAGTACCTCGATCGACGTTCCCGGGTAGCCACGACTACCGAATCGGCACCGAAGCCTGAAGTGGCATCCGAGCCGCCGGCTCCTCGCGTGTCCCAAGCTGAGGTCCGCGCACGCGCGAAGGAACTGGCGAAGATCGAGCGGGCGATGGCCAAGGCTGAAGAAGTCGAACGCACGATCCACGACCAGATGGCCGAGGCGTCGACCGATCACGCACGCTTAGCCGACCTCAACCGCGAACTCCAAGCAGCGCAGCGACGCACAGCTGAGCTCGAAGAGGAATGGCTCGCGCTAGCCGAGTGATCACCCCAGGCATGACGAGGGCCCCGATGCATTGCACCGGGGCCCTCGCTTTACGTCGTTACTAGCTACCCGAGCACGGAGCGCTGTAGTCGTACGCCGCCGCCGTGGGGCCGACGTATCCGACCAGCAGCGTCTCGATGCCGAGCGGGGCATCCTCGGACGGGATGTTCACCGACACCGAGCGATCGACGTCAGCGGGCGGCCCACCGACGAGCGAGTTAGGCAGCGCGCCCTCGTAGTCGACCTCGACGCCCCCCTGCACGGCGGCCACGAGACCCTCGCGGGTGAGATCACCACTCGCGGCGGCCTTCTCCAGTGCCGCCTTCAGCGGGTACTGCCACACCCAGCCGTAGGTGTAGCCGTCATTCGCCGGGACGACTCCCTCGCCGAGCTGGGCCTGCATCGCGTCCATGGCCGGCGACGGAGTGCCGAAGGAACCCGTGGTGCCGACGTTGGTGAAGGCGGCCAGCAGCGCCGGCGCCGCGGCGGTCTGCAGGAGCAGCGGATTCCACGTGGGTGCGGCCCCGAGGAACTGTCCCTTGAAGCCCGAGGCAACGGCCTTGCCGACGATCTCGGCCACCTCCGCGGGGCCCGTGCCGATGGCAACCATGTCGGCGCCGGATTCAAGGATCTGCTGGACGGCCGCGTCCTGGTTGCCAGCGATGGCGTTGGGGGCCGCCTCAAAGAAGCCACCGAACTCGACGCCGTTCGCGGCTGCCCAGGCCTCCGCTCCGGCCGCGTAGTCACCACCGAAGTCTCCAGGCGGACCGACCGCGACGACCTTGGTGATCGGCGTCTTGTTCTCGACCCACCAGTCCAGGCCGCTCATGGCCTGCATGCAGTACGACGAGCCCGACTCAAGCAGAACTCCGCCGTCGGTCTCCGGGAACTGCCAACCGGACCACCAGGAGGCGGGCACGCCAATCACGTTGTCGGCTTCCATGTCCGGCAAGATCGCCTGCGTCTGCGGGGTGCCCAGGGTCTGCGCAAGGGCGAGGATGTTCGACTCGATGGAGCGGTACTCCTGGCTGTGCACCGCCGGGTCGTACTTGTTGTCGCGCGCGTTGGCGGCGATGTTGACGTCGAAGCCAGAGATGCCACCCTGCTGGTTCACATAGGTCCAGAAGTCCTGCTGCCCGGTGACCACCTGCGTCGCCAGCGGAGCGAACGGGCCCTCGGTGAGGTCGGAGATCACACCGAGGTAGATGCACCCGTTGTTCGGGTTGATCGCCTCGGGGCATGGCTCCTCGGTGACGCCGACGTCAAAGGCAATGTCGCCACGCGGCGTCGAGCCGTCCGACGAGGAGGACTCCTCGGTGGGCGAACTGTCGCCCCCGCCCCCGCCACAACCGGCCAGCACCAGGGCAACGACCCCCGCACCCGCCAGTGTCTTCACCAAGCGATGTGACACCACGATTCCTCCTTCGTGCCGTGCCCGGCCGACGCCAAGGGCCTCTTTTGGCACTCTGCCAGGATTTTTGCCACCGCGCATGCGAACTTCGCCGCGCGGATCGGCCAATTGTTGGCAAGATGGCAAGGCAAGTGGGCGATTCCGCGCCCGGGGGAGGAGCCACATCCGGTGCTGACCGTAGAGAACCTCGAGGTTGTCTACGAGGACGTCATCCAGGTGCTCAAGGGTGTCAGCCTCCAAGTCCCCGAGGGCTCCATCGTGGCCCTGCTCGGTCCCAATGGAGCGGGCAAGACCACCGTCCTGCGGGCCATCACCGGCCTCCTCGATGTCCATCGCGGTCGCATCACCAAGGGCCGCGTCACCCTCGACGGGACCGACATCGAGTCGCTGCCCGCACCGGCCATCGTGCAAGCGGGTATCGGGCAGGTCATGGAGGGCCGGCGCATCTTCCGCGAATTCACGGTGGAGGAGAACCTCAAGGCGGGTGGCCACACCGCGTCGCGGGCGGACATCGCCGAGGGGCTCGAGCGCGCGTACTCAATGTTCCCCGTGCTCGCCGAACGCCGCAGGCAAACGGCCGGCTACCTGTCTGGTGGTGAGCAGCAGATGCTGGCCATCGGGCGCGCCCTCATGTCAAAGCCGCGCTACCTCCTGCTCGACGAGCCCTCCCTCGGAGTCGCGCCGAAGATCGTCCAGCAGTTGCGCGATCTGATCGTGCAGATCAACGCCGACGGCACATCGGTCCTCCTCGTCGAGCAGAACGCGACGATGGCCCTCTCCATCGCCACGCACGGCTACGTCCTCGAGACCGGACGCGTGGTGATGGACAAGCCGGCGGACGAGCTCCGCGCCGATGACGACATTCGCGAGTTCTACCTCGGTCTGCGCGGCGACGAGCGTGGCTCGCTGCGCGACGTCAAGCAGTATCGACGCAGGAAGCGGTGGTTGAGTTGAGCACTGACACCCTCCTCGATGCCCAAGGCATCTCGCTGTCTTTTGGTGGCACGCGAGCGATTCGCGACGTCAGCTTCGACGTGAAGCGAGGCGAGCTCTTCGCCATCATCGGTCCCAACGGAGCGGGCAAGACGTCGATCTTCAACTGCATCAGCGGCGTCTACCGACCGCAGGAGGGCTCGCTGCGATTCGCCGGTGACGAGCTCATCGGCAGAGCACCCGAGAGCATCGCCAAACTCGGGGTTGCGCGCATGTTCCAGAACATCGAGCTCTTCGACAATCTCACGGTGCTCGACAACCTCATGCTCGGTCGCGCCTTGCACATGGACTACTCGGTGGCCTCAGCTTTCGTGTTCAGCCGCAAGGTCCGCCGCCAAGAGTCCGCGAACCGCGAAGCGGTCGAACGCATCATCGACTTCCTCGACATCGAGAGCCACCGGAGTTTCCCGGTGGGGATGCTGCCCTACGGCGTGAAGAAGCGCGTCGAACTCGGGCGGGCGCTGGCCATGGAGCCCACGCTGCTTCTGCTCGACGAGCCCGTCGCTGGCATGAACGTCGAGGAGACCGAGGACATGGCCCGATTCATCCTCGACGTACGCGCCGAGATGGGCGTCACCATGATCCTCGTCGAACATGACATGGGCCTCGTCATGGACCTGGCCGATCGGGTTCTCGTCCTCGACTTCGGCGAACGCATCGCCCTGGGCGAGCCAGCGCAGGTGCAGGCGGACCCCAACGTCATTCGCGCCTACCTCGGCGAAGACCTCACCGGCATCCGGACGGAGGCATGATGACTGCGATTGCAGACTCGACCACGCGCACCTGGACCCTTGTCGGGGCCGTCGCTCAGCGAGCGACAGACGCACCCGATGCCGTGGCCATGCGCGCCAAGCGCCTCGGCATCTGGCAGGACGTCACGTGGGCCGACTACGCCGATCAGGTCAGCCTGGTGGGTCATGCCCTGCTGTCCCTGGGCATCGATCCGGGCGACCGTGTGGCAATCCACTCGGAGAACCGTCCCGAGTGGCTCTTCACCGATCTGGGCACGAACGCCGTTCGCGGGATCACCGTCGGGCTCTACCCGACCAACCCGGCCCCCGAGGTGGCCTACCTCCTTGCCGACTCCGGCGCGCGAGTGCTGATCGCCGAGGATCAGGAACAGGTGGACAAGGCCCTGCTCATCGAGGCGGAGTGCCCGGCGCTAGAGCACATCGTCTACCTCGAGCCGCGTGGCGTGGCGAACATCGACCATCCCAAGCTCATGGGCTGGGCGGACTTCATGGCCCGGGGCCGGGCGCACCGCGAGGCCCACCCACGTGCGCTGGAGGATCTCGCGGCCACCGCGGAGCCCGACGATGTCGTCACCCTGGTCTACACCTCGGGTACGACCGGACCGCCCAAGGGCGCGATGCTCTCCAACGCGAACGTCGAGTTTGCGAGTTCGGTGATCGTCGATGGTGGCGGTCTCTACGACCCGCCGCCCAATCCCAGCGATGTGATCTTGTCGTACCTGCCGCTGTGCCACGTGGCTGAGCGCGCGGTCACCACCTGGACCAACGCGGTCTCGGGCGCCGTCGTGCACTTCGCCGAGTCGATCGACACCGTCACGGTGAACATCCGCGAGGTGCAGCCCACGCTCTTCTTCGCCGTGCCGCGTATCTGGGAGAAACTCAAGGCCGCGGTCGAGGTGCGCATGGCTGCTGCGTCGCGCATCAAGAAGGCCAACTACGCGCTGTGGATGCGGGTCGGCCAAGGCATCGCCACCTCGATGCTGGCCAACGGCGGGCGCCACACGCTGTGGAGTCGCATCCGCTACGGCATCGGCTACGTCTTCCTCTACCGGGCCCTGCGCGAGAGACTCGGCCTGCGCCGCGTCCGCGCGGCGGCCTCGGCTGCCGCGCCCATCTCCCCTGAGGTGCTCTTCTTCTTCTTCACGATGGGCGTCCCCATCAACGAGCTCTACGGGATGACCGAGAACAGTGCCGTCGCGACGAGCAACCGCCGCGGGCGCATCAAGCTCGGCACCGTGGGCGAGGCGCACCCCGGCGTGGAGATCATGCTGGCCGAGGACACCGGAGAGATCCTCACCCGACATCCCGGGACCTTCGTCGGCTACTGGGGCAAGCCGGAGGCCACCGCAGAGTCCATCGACTCCGATGGGTGGCTGCACACCGGTGACGTGGGCGTGTGGGTCGACGGCACTCACTTGAAGATCGTTGACCGCATCAAGGACATCATCATCACGGCCGGCGGCAAGAACATCTCCCCGTCCGAACTTGAGAATGCGCTCAAGGCGTCGCCGTTCATCCGCGAGGCCATCGTCATCGGCGATCAGCGGCCCTACCTCACCGCGCTCATCGGCGTCGAGGAAGACACCGTCGGCCAGTGGGCACGAGCCAAGCGGATCCCCTACACGACGTACCGAGATCTGTCGGAGCGCGAAGAGGTCCTCAAACTCGTGCAGGGGATCATTGCCCAGGTCAACGAGGGCACCGCGCGAGTGGAAAACATCCGCAAGTTCCGCATGCTCACCAAGGCCCTCGATCATGAAGACGGCGAGTTGACCGCGACGCAGAAGGTGAAGCGCTCCGCGCTGACGCAGACCTTCGCACCGCTCATTGAGGACATGTACTCCGGGGCTGACGCATTGCCCGGAGGCGACCCAAGCGACGTCATCGTCGTCGCGCGCGGGGAGGCGTAGCCGTGGAGGATCTGATCGCTTCCCTCGTCCGGGGCTTCGGCCTCGGCGGCCTGTACGCGCTCCTCGGTGTCTCGTTCGTCATCATCTATCGCGCTACCGGTGTGATCAACTTCGCGACACCGGCACTGATGATCCTCGGCGCCTTCTTCACCGGGTCCTTCGGCAACGCGATCGGTTTGCCCTTCTGGCTGTCGGTCCTGCTCGGCATGGCGGTCATGGCCATCATCGGCATGATCATCGAGAGAGTGGCCCTGCGGCCGATGGTGGGCAGACCAGCGTTCTCCGCAGCCACGGTCACCGTCGGAATCTTCATCATCCTGCTCATCGTTGCGGGTCGACTCATCGGTTCCGAGCTCCTCACCGTCAACGACCCCTTCGGCCTCAACACCATCGACGTGCTCGGTGCGCGCCTCTTCACCATCGACATCGCGCGCCTCGTCATCGCCCTCGCGGCCATCGGCATCGTTGGGCTCTTCCTCACCCGCTCACGCACGGGATTGGCGATGCGCGCCACCGCGCTTGACCAGGAGACGAGCCTCGCTCAAGGCATCAACGTCGGGCGAATGTTCGGCCTGTCCTGGGGCATCGCCGCGGCCATGGCCGCGCTCGCCGGCGCCCTGCTCACCGCGGGCAGTTCCGGGGTCGAGACCACCATCGCGCTCGTTGCGCTCAAGGCCCTTCCGGTGATCATCCTGGGCGGCCTGGACTCCATCAAGGGTTCGGTGATCGCCGGCCTCATCATCGGTGTTGCCGAGTCACTCACGAGGACCTATCAGCCGGAGTTCGCACCCTGGCTCGGCGCGAACTTCGACGTCATCGTGCCGTACATCATCATGATCATCGTCCTCATGGTTCGGCCCTACGGACTCTTCGGCACGAAGGAGGTGGTGCGGGTATGAGCACCACCACGAAGCAGTCGCACAAGACCCTGCGCGGCAGGCCGCAGCTCTTCACCAGCTACACGCGCGAGATGAGCATCTTCAACACGCGCGTCAAGCGGAACTGGGTCATCGTCGGGATCCTTGCCATGGGCATCCTGCCCTTCCTGCTGCAGCGCGACATGGTTGCCCTGCTCACGACCGTGCTCATCTACGCCATCGGGGGCATCGGCCTAAACCTGCTGACCGGGTACGCCGGGCAGGTGTCCCTCGGCCAAGCCTTCTCCATGGGGCTTGGCGCCTATACGGCGGCTGTCCTCGGTGGAGAGTCCAAGGGCGACGTCATCGGCCTCGGCTGGGACATGGCGATCTGGCTGCCGCTCGCTGGACTCGTGCCGGCCCTGATCGCTCTCGTCCTCGCTCCCCTGGCCGCGCGGGTGCGCGGGCTCTACCTCGCGATCTTGACCCTCGGGCTGGTGTTCATCGGCGAACACATCTTCAAAGAGGCCAAGCCGATCACCGGCGGAGCCGGCGTCGGGCGAGCCCCGGCCGACCCGGTGCTCTTCGGGTTCGACCTCTTCTCCAACCAGACCATCCTCGGCTACCGCATCGACCGCTTCACCGTGTTCTACCTCGCGACCCTGGTGATCTTCCTCGTGCTCGCCTTCGCCGCGCGCAACTTCGTTCGCTCACGCTTCGGCCGCAACTTCGCCGCCGTTCGCGATCGGGACGTCGCCGCCGAGGTCATGGGCGTTTCGTTGCTGCGCACCAAGACGCTCGCCTTTTCGGTGTCATCCTTCTACGCCGGGATCTCCGGTGCGCTGCTGTCCATCGTGATTGGCCGCATCTCCCCCGAGACGTGGAACATCTTCCTGTCCATCGACTTCCTTGCCGTCGTCTTCATCGGCGGGCTGGCGACCATTAGCGGCTCGATCATGGGCGCGATCTTCGTCGTACTCCTGCCCAAGCTCGTCAACTGGGTGACCGGCTTCATCCCCGGGGCCGGAGGCATTGGCGAAGGCGGACTGCTCAACGTCTTCGAATTGCAGACCATCATCTTCGGCCTACTCATCGTGCTCTTCCTCATCTTGGAGCCACGCGGCCTTTATGGCCTGTGGCTTCGATTGCGGAACTACTTCAAGGCCTGGCCCTTCAGCTTCTGATCGCTGCCTTGGCCACCGCTGCAGCGAAGGACGCCGCACCGTAATCTGGACAGATGCCGGCGCTGCTCTGGACCATTCTGCAGTTCCTTGCCCTGACCGGCCTCATCATCGTCGTTGCCCGATTCCTTCTCTACCAACCGGCCAAGGGCATCGCCCACCGCCTGCGCATGGGCAACCGTGCGGCCGGGCAGATGCTGGGCTACCTCACCAGCGTGCCGGAGCTTGTCACGACGGTCGCCGTTGCCGCGGCCGGATTCATGTCGGCGGTGGCGTTCAACATCCTGAGCAGCAACATCATCAACGTCCTGCTCGCCCTCGGTACCGCGACGGCGTATCGCGGGCTCCGCGACCTGGGTAATCCGCGCCTACGCCGCGAGCACATCCTCATTGGCATCAGCATCGTGATCCCGACCGTGCTCCTGCTCACCGGACAGGTGGAGTCCGCCTGGGTCATTCCCTTGTTCATCCTCGGTTACATCACCTACCTGGTCATCCTGCGCAGGATGTCCAACGAGGCCCCGGGCCCTATCGAGTACGAGGAGTTCAGCCGGGTCGAGGTCGGCCGCCGACTCGGCAAAACCACCTACCTCGTCATCAACGGCGCGCTCATCGCCCTGGCTCTGGTGAGCCTGTACTTCCTAGGCGATGCGCTGGGTGGGACCGTGCACGAGTTGGGCACGACGTTCGGCGTACCCCAGGTGGTCATCGGCGTGCTCATGGGTGTGGTGACGAGCTTGCCGGAGCTCACGACGTTCGTCTCGAGTTACCACGCGCACCGCGGTCGCTCGCTGCACCGCGCCACGGAGGAGGTGACGCACAATGTGCTCGCCTCCAACGCGAGCAATCTGCTCATCGTCCAGACCGTCGGCCTCGCGGTCTTCCTGCTTGTGGCGGGTTAGCTCTTCTGCGAACCGTCGTGCTTTGGGTAAAAAGTGGTCACCCGGTGGCGCAATTCACCCAGAGAATGGCTCACTATTAGCCCGGGCGCGGTCTGACAGCCTGCGCGCTGCCAGCTAGTCCTTCGCGGTTGCAGCCGCGCGCGCCTCGACCTCAGCTTTGCGCACGATCGATGCCGGCACGCCGGCGATCGCCCAGTGATCGGGATCAGCGAACTGACACCGGCCACGGATCAAGGACCGGTCTGACCCCAGGCACTCGACGAGGAGGTTGGTGAAGCCTTCGAGGAGCCGGTGCGCGTGCTCGACCGGTCGCCCAGCAAAGAGCAGGAATTCAAAGAAGGGGGCCTCGGCCGCGCCATCGCTGACCAACTGACCTGCCACAGCAGTCGCCTGCGGCCTGGTCTCACTCACGAGCGCCCGGATCCGGTCAATGGGGGCACCCACGACCTCGGCAAAGAGTGCGCTGGAGCGGGTGAGCAACTCGCCAATCTGCTCGTCGGTGTGCAGGCCCTCAACCAAGTGGTACGTCACGACTGGCATGAGGCGAGTGAACCAGAGCCCCTGGGCCTCCGCGAGATTTGTCCCGGATAGGCGTACACCTCGGGTGGCCACGTGCGCTCGAACACCATCACCATTCCCGCGCGGTAGCGTGCGGCCATGGCTGATCGCATCGCCGTCGTCACCGGAGCCTCCGGCACTCTCGGCACCGCCCTCGTGCGGCTGCTCGCTGAGCGAGACATCGCCGTACTCGCGGTGAGTCGCTCCGGGGCCGCCCCCAACACGGGCGAGGTGGCGTCGATCGCCGCCGACATGGGCGACGACAGCGTGGTTGAGGCGATCAAGCAGGCCCTCCCGGCGGGCGAACTCGCGATGGCGGTGCATGGCATCGGCCTGCCCGGCTCACCCGGTGTCCTCGACGTCGACCCCCGCATGCTCGCCGCGGCCGTCGATCTCAAGGCCGGTGGCTTCCTGCGCCTCATCCACGCCGTCGAGGACCGCATCACCACCCACAGTCGCCTCGTGGCGATCGGCGGCCATCTCGGCATCGAACCCTCCGAGCACGCGCCATTGGCGGGTGTCGCGAACGCCGCCCTCGCGAACGTCGTGCGCCAGCTCGTCCGCCCCATCGGCGCCACCGGCGGCACCGTCCATCTCATCGCGCCGGGCCCGTTCGATAGTCCACGTGTCGATGCCCTCATCGCGGCCAAGGCCGCGGGTGAAGGTGTCAGCGTTGAGGACATGCGATCGAGGACGCTGGCCGAATATCCAACGGGGCGGATGCCGCAAGCGGCTGACGTTGCCGGCGTGATCATCGACCTCCTCGCACCGCACGCCGACGCCCAGCACGGGTCGACTCTCTTCCTCGATGCCGGAGCACGACGCGGGATCTTCTGATCGGCGATAGGTTCGAGTCACCTCGATGTCGAACCTCAGGAGAGTCATGTCCCCGTCCGATGACAGCCTCAACGAGCCTCTAGTCGTCAACCCGATGTTCGCGCGTGGCGCTGAGCGTCACCGCCTACCCCGCGACCGCTTCCCCGAAGATCCGATGCTGCCGAAGACGGCGTACCAGTTGATCCATGACGACGTGATGCTCGACGGCAACGCGCGACTCAATCTCGCCACCTTCGTGACGACCTGGATGGACGATGAGGCGCGACGGCTCTACGCGGACACCTATGACAAGAACATGATCGACAAGGACGAGTACCCCAAGACCGCCGAGATCGAAGAGCGGTGCTGGCGACTGGTCGGCGATCTGTGGAACGCTCCTAACCTCGAGGACCTCATTGGTACGTCGACCGTGGGGTCATCCGAGGCCTGCATGCTCGGCGGCCTCGCCCTCAAGCGTCGGTGGCAATTGGCGCGGAAGAAGGACGGCAAGGACACCAGCAAGCCGAACCTCATCATGAGTTCGGCGGTGCAGGTGGTGTGGGAGAAGTTCTGCAACTACTGGGACGTCGAACCTCGATTCGTTCCGATCAGCGACGAGCACCCGTGCCTGAGCGGTGAACAACTCGCGGACTACGTGGATGAAAACACCATTGGTGTCGTCGCCATCATGGGCGTGACCTACACCGGCGTCTACGAGCCCGTCGCGGAGATCTGCGCCGCACTGGACAAGATTCAAGCCGAGAAGGGCCTGGACATCCCGGTCCACGTCGATGGTGCCTCCGGCGGCTTCATCGCACCGTTCCTGCAGCCGGACCTGGTGTGGGACTTCCGGCTTGAGCGCGTGCACTCCATTTCTGCATCGGGGCACAAGTACGGCCTGGTGTACCCCGGCGTCGGCTGGGTGGTGTGGCGCTCCAAGGACTACCTGCCCGAGGACCTCATCTTCGAGGTCTCCTACCTCGGCGGCAGCATGCCAACCTTCGCCCTCAACTTCTCTCGGCCCGGCGCACAGGTGCTGCTGCAGTACTACGTCTTCCTTCGCTTGGGGCGCAAGGGCTTCGAGGAGGTGCAGCGCGCGAGCGCCGAGGCAGCGCAACACCTCGCCGCTGGCCTCGCACAGATGGCCGAGTTCCAGGTGATCGCCAATGGAACAGACATCCCCGTCGTCGCGTGGAAGTTATCCACCGACAAGATCTGGAGTCTGGACGACCTCTCGCAAATCCTGCGTACACATGGCTGGCTTGTCCCGGCCTATCCGCTCCCGGACAACTTGTCGGATCGCTGGGTCATGCGGGTCGTCGTGCGCAACGGCGTGACGAGCGACCTGATGGATGACCTACTCGCCGACATCGCTCAGGGAGTGCGGTGGCTTGATCAGGTCAAGGAAGCGCTGCCGCCTTTGGCGCACACGGCGTTCCACCACTAGTCGTCCCATTCGCTAAGACGACGCCGCGTCCTCTTTCGCGTACTCCTGCAGCATCTCCGCTTCGCGCTGCTTCTTGGGATAGGCGAACCACACGAGTGCGATGGCACCGACGCCAGCAACGATGGCCGCGAGATAGGCCCAGTTGGCACCGGTGAGGAACGACTCTCGCGCGGCGGCGGTGATTTGCGAGGCGTACTGCGGGTACTGCTCCCCAACGGCCTGTGCGCTGGTGAAGGATTTCTGCAAGGTCGCTTCCGTCTCAGCGGTGATGGACGCGGCCTGGGAACTATTGCTGATCTGCTTCGCGATGGCGGCGGCGTACCCGGCGGTCAGCAGTGAACCGAGAAGAGCCTGCATGATCGAACCGCCGAGGTCGCGCTGCAGATCCGAGGTACCCGAAGCCATACCCACGTGATCGACCGGAACGGAACTTGTCAGGGCACGCGAGGCGGGAGCCAGTGCGATGCTGACACCCGCACCGACGAAGGCGTAGGCAATGCCCACCTGCCAGTACGGCGTCGACTCGGTCCAGAGGATGAACATCACGACGAAACCCGCCACCACGAGCGCCGAGCCGATGAGCAGTGTGTCGCGCGAGCCGAGGCTATTGACCAGCCGCGCTGCCACCGGGGACATCGCCACCATCATGACGGCAGCGGGGAGTACGGCCAGGCCAGCGGACAAACTCGAGTAGCCCAGCACGTCCTGGATGAATTGCTGTCCCACGAACATCGACCCCATGAGCGAGCCGAAGACGATCATGCCGCTGATGGCGGAGATCCAGAACAGTCGCCGCTTCGCGTAGCGCAGGTCGTAGAGCGGATTGGGAGCGCGGCGCTGGCGCAGGACGAAGAAGAAGCCCACGACGAAGGACAGCCCGATGATGATCAGGGACGGTACGAAGGCTCCGGGCGCCGCGATGGCACTCAGCCCCAGCACGAGGGCCGCGATCATGAAGACGGAGAGGATCCCACCGAGATTGTCGACCGGCTTGGTGGATTCGTTGACATGGGCGGGGACGAACTTCCATACAAGGAGGAGCGCCACGACCGCGGGTGGCACCGCGATGAGGAAGACCGATCCCCACCAGAACCATTCGAGCAGTGCTCCGGCAATAACCGGGCCAAGGACGGCACCACCACTGCCGATACCGGACCACAGGGCGATGGCCGCCACCCGCTTCTTGCCCGGTCCCCACAGCGCGGTGATCAGTGCGAGCGTGGTCGGATAGGCGAGGCCTGCCGCAACACCGGTGAAGATTCGACCGCCGATGAGCACGATCCCATCCGGGGCCCAGGCCGACACCGCACTCGCGGGCAGGGTCAGGATCATGCCGAGCATGAGCATGAGCTTGCGGCCATACCGATCGCCGAGTGCTCCGAGATAGAGCACCGACATGGCCAGGCCCAGGGTGCAGCCGACCGCGATGAGGTTGATCTCGGTCTGGCCCGCATCCAGCGCCTTGCCGATATCGGGCAGCGCGACGTTGGCGACGCTCAGGTTGAGGTTGGCGACGACCGCCCCGAGGATGAGGGCGGTGAGGACGATCCCCGCCTTGGCGGGCGCGATCTCACGGCTTTGAGTCTCCGGCGTCGACATGGCGACATCGTGCCAGAGCGGGAAGCTAGCGGAGGATGTCTGACCGCATGTCTTTCGCAAGTCGGCGCCCCGCCGCCTGAATGAGTCGGCCGAGTCGCGCCGTCATCGGGACAATCTCCTCGGGGGGGCCATTAATGGCGAGCGCCGCGATGGCGATCCCGCGAGAGTCCAGGACCGGTGCAGCAACCGAGGAGACTCCAGCCATCGCCTCCCCCGTTGCGGTCGCAAAGCCGCGTCGGCGAATGACGTCGAGCTCGGCGCGGAAGAGTTTGGGGTCGGTGATCGAGAACTCCGTAGCCCGAGGCAGGCCAGCATCGATACGGCGGCGAGCGAAGTCAGGATCGAACGCACACAGGGCCTTGCCGTGCGCCGTGATGTGCCCGGGAAGGCGACGGTTGAAGTCCGGCAGTGCCTTGACGCTGCGCGTGGTCATCAGCCGTTCAAGAACGAGCGTGTCGACACCGGAGGCGACCGAGAGCTGAACCGTCCAGCCGGTCACCTCGCGCAACTCTTCAAGCAGACTGCGCGCGCAACGGCGCAGCTCGGTGCGAGTGACGGCCAGTTGGCCGAGCTCATAAAGATGAAGTCCGAGGCGGTACTTGCCCGTCCTCGGGTTCTGTTCGCAGATGCCCCGGGAGGTCAATGTGACCAGCAGGCGATGCGCGGTGCTCTTGGCCACATCAAGTCGTCGACTCACTTCGGTGACGCCGAGTTCCTCATCTTCGGCAAAGCAGTCGAGGAGATCCAAGGCCGCAGCCACCGTCTGCAGACCGCCCGACACCGCTCGCTCACGCACAGACGCATGCTAGCGACCTGTTCCGGCCAGAGGAAAGGTCTCTCATGTCAACTCGTGAGGTTCTACCAAGCGGTCGTAGAAGCCCCCACGAAGTAGACATGGGAGTTTCCGACTATCGGAAACACTGACGCGCCGATCGCACTAGTCGCCCGGTGACGTTGAGCGGCGAAAGGGCATGAGGTCGCGCAATACGTCGTTGCGAAGCGTGATGGTCAGATCGTCGAGCGGCACCCCCCTGCAGGAGATCGCCACCCCTTGCTGGCGCTCGTCGTCGCCCAGGACCTTGTCAGCGAGAGGGCGGAGGTAGATGACCTCGCCGCTGACGACCTGCACCTTGCATAGACCGCACCCACCCCTACGGCAACCCACTCGGTAGGCGTAGCCAGCACGTTGGAGGGCTTCCAATATGGATTCATTCGGCAAGGTCTCGACGCAAACGCCCTCGGGAACGACCGTCAGTTTCGCCAACAGGTCACTTCCTTGGTCTCGGCCGCTACGTCTGTGCCGACAGTACCTGGCCCGGGGCCAATCAACTACGAAGTGATGTCCTTGTGGTCGAAACGCAGCGTCGCCGCGGCCACCATCACCGCAAAGAACACCACGGCGTATGCGCCGCCGATCGCCATGTCGCTCCAGGCGATCGGGTCACCCAGAGCAGCGGTCCACGCGTCGCCATAGTGGCCCGGTAGAAGACGTCGCAGATCGCCGAGTGCCTCCAGCGCGTCAACGATATTGAGCACGATGACGAGCACGACCGCGGCGCCGACCGCGCCCAGAGGCACGTCGGTCAGCACGCTGGCAAGGAAGGCGATGCCGGCCGGGATGAGCAGCATCAGACCGATGTAGCCAGCCACGATGCCCAAGCGCATCCAGGAGTCGGTCGCGCTGAACGTGCCGCCGAGGGGGCTGGTCAATGCGGATCCCCCGAACGCCGCCCATCCGATGAGTAGCGACGCCACGATGAGCACGACCAGGGTGAGGGCAGTGAGGATGAGCCCAACAATGACCTTGGCGCGCAACAGCCGTCGACGAGGCACTGGCGCGGCGAGCAGGTAGCGCAGCGTGGACCAGGAAGCTTCACTCGCCACGGCATCGCCAAGGAACATCGCGGCGAGGATGGTCAGCAGGAAGCCGGATGAGAACAGCAACATCGTGAGGGTGAAGTTCCACGGCCCAGCAGTCGCGAGCCCGACCAGGTCCAGATCGCCGTCGCCGAACCCCCGCTGCTGCGGGCCGAGTTTGACCGCCGCCACCACGATGAGCGGCAGGGCGATCACCAGGCCTAGAGCGATCCAGGTACGCCGCCGCCGAAGCTGACGGGCGAGTTCGACGCGCACCGTCAAGGTGTGATGGACGCGGTAGGTGGTCTCGCTCATCGCTCCACCCCGTGTCCCTCGCCGACGAGTTCGAGGAAGACATCCTCTAGGCGCAGCCCTGAGCGCCCGGCCAGCAACTGCTCGACTGTTCCGCTGTAGACGACCGTGCCCCGATTCATCACCACGACGTGGCTGCAGGTCTGCTCGACCTCGCTGAGCAGGTGGGAGGAGACGATCACCGTGCGCCCGGCCTCGGCGTACGCCTTGAGGACGTCACGCATCTCGCGGATCTGCGGCGGATCAAGGCCATTCATCGGCTCATCGAGCACGAGCAGGTCCGGCATGCCGAGCATCGCCTGCGCGATCCCAAGCCGCTGCCGCATGCCCTGGCTGTAGGTGCGCACGCGACGATCGACCGCGGTGCCGAGCCCGGCGATCTCGAGGACCTCATCGAGTTGCGGGTCACCCATTCGCCCGGATGCTCGCCAGAAGAGGTCGAGGTTGCGACGACCGCTGAGGTGCGGGAGGAACCCCGGACCCTCGACGAAACAGCCCACGCGCGACAAGACCGGAGACCCCGGATGGGTTACCTCGCCGAAGATGCGTACGTCGCCGGCCGTGGGGGCGATCAGGCCCATCGCCACACGCATCGTCGTCGTCTTGCCCGCGCCATTGGGACCAAGGAGTCCAACAACGACACCGGACGGGATCTCGAAGTTCGCGTCGTCCACTGCGCGCAAACCACCGCGGAACTCCTTGACCAGACCGGATACGGCAAGGGGCGAGACCGGCTCGGGCGACTTGGGCTCGTGGTAGCGCGGACGTAGGAGGGCGACGATGCCCCAGATGAGGATCGTCACCAGGACGGCACCGAGCGGCCAGATCCAGGCTGGCCAACTGACACTTCCGACGGCTCCGGCGACGTTGGGGACGGTCACCACCGACCCTGTCTGCACTGTGTAAACAGCAGGCTGTGCGGAGTTGCGATAGCCGAAGTCCGTGGTCGAAATCGTCACCGCGAGACGCTCTCCCGCCGCCGCCTGCGCCACGATCGTCGGCAGCACGACATCGAGCGTGACGGGCTCGGGGCCGAGTTCGGCGACGCGGACCGCCGACACCAATCCCTGCGGCAGGCTCTGTCGGCCGTCGGAGCCGACGATGCGCAGTGCGGCGTACAGGACGGCATCGGTGAGCGGTCGATCGGCCGCAACGGTGATCTGCACGCGCGAGGAGCCGATGATGCGCTGAGCACTCGGCAAGGGTTCGGAGATGAAGGCTGCCGTCTGGCCCGGAGCGGGCACACCGAGTCGATCTCCGGCGAGCGCCCCAAGTCCACCCGCACCGGGCAGGGCCGTGATCGCGGCGGGCTCGCCCCCCGCAGGCGCGAGAATCTGCTGCGGCGGTCCGGCGATGGACACGTCCGTGCTCCCATCACCGAACATCCCCGGATACGTCGGGGCGGTGAGCACCTCGATGGATCCGGCATCCCGCGCGTTCAACGCCGAGCCGGAGGTGAGGGAGACCTCGAAGGTATTGGCGACCGACGGGCCACCGCGCAGGTGAGCGTCGAACCAGGTCGCGGTGAGATCGCGCAGCCGCTCGTTCTCGTTGACGCCGCCGTCGTGTCCACCGGCATGCCAGAGCACCTTCAACGGGGCGTTGGTGATCGCCTCGGCGTTGAGATCAGTCTGGGAGAGCGGGAAGAGTGAATCGGCCTCACCACCGCCGAGGAGGACCGGCGCGGTGATGCGGTCAGCGACGGTGACCGGTGACGAAGCCCGCATGAGCTTCGCGACATCAGGTGACACGGTGCCGGTGGTCGCCACCTCAAGATATGCCGCACACCACTCAGGGCTGAAGCGACCACATTCGGTGACCGGGGCGCCGGGTGTGAAGCCGAGACCGGATGCGAAGAAGAACGACGTCCACAGGGATTTGTAGACGCCGGGCGTGGGCTCGCCGACACCGAACTGTGGCAGGAGAGCGGACTCCAGATCAGCCCAGGTGATGTCCGCGGCAACGGCGTCCACACGGTCGTCGTACCCGGCGAGAAGGAGCGCAAGCGCCCCGCCGTAGGAGCCACCGGCGACAGCCACCCGCGGATCACCCGCAGAATCAGCGATGACCTCGGGCCGCTGGGCGAGGTCGTCGAGGATGCGCTGAGCGTCGGCCACCTCGAACTGCGGGGAATTCATCGAGATCGTGCCGCTCGATTGGCCAAAGCCACGAGCGGTGTACGCGAGTACGACGTAGCCCTGATCGGCCCACCATTGCGCGTCCTCCGCCAGCGATGCCTTGCTCCCCCCGAACCCGTGCGCCAGCACAATGGCGGGCGCGGGGGTCTGCTGAGGGAGATACAGATCGGCATCGAGGAGAACCGGGGTCGGGTCATCAGCGCTGGTCGCGGCGCCCTCGATGAGGATCGACTGGGCCGCCTGTGCTGAGGTGGTCGGAGCAAGGGCGAAGATCAGCCCAGCGACGAGGGCCCCGATGAACACGCGCACCTTTCGACTATAGGTGGGTGACCGTGGCGGCGCCTCTTGCGGCGTCAGTCGGCATCCGGGCCGCGGAGTACGGCGTTCCGGTAGATGCCGTCGACCTGGCCGACGAGCGCATCGAACCAACCCTGGGCGAGGAGTCCGGCGCGAACCCGCTCATTGAGTCCACCCGGCGTCTGGTGCTCGGCGGGGAGTTCCGCACGCTGATCGTCGGATGCTGCCTTGCCGACACTGGCGAGACCCTCGAGTTCGCTGCGAATGTAGAGCGACGCGGTCTGCGGAGCCACGCCCTGATCAATGATCCAGTCAATAATGCGATTCTGTGCCTCGTAGTACGTCGACATAATCGCCGAGGCGCAGCTGAGCACGCGAATCTTGGTCTCGTCGTCCAGGACGATCACATCGCCGAGGCCATCGAACGCCTCGACCACCTCGGGAATGCCGGGACTGATGACGAGCGGACCCTTGTGCAACTCGATTGCTGGGAGAGGGATCAACTGGCACGCGCGCGTCGCCGGGGCGGTGAGTTCGGCGACCTGCGATGGTGGAAGCGCCGCGATGAAGCTCGCAATGATCTGGTCTTCACGGAAGACGAGATCCTCGAGCGCCGCGTCAAGATCCTGCGGCCGCATCGCGAGCATCACGATGTCGGACTCGTCGATGACCGCCTGGTTGGAGTCCACGCGGCGGCAGTTGTCGAACTCCTCGGCCAAGCGCCTCGACCGCACCTCCGATCGCGGCGACAGGACGAACTCATCGGCCTGACCCGGTCGCGTGCACATTGCGCGCACCACCGCTTCCGCGATCGTGCCGACGCCGAGGATCCCGATGCGAGCCATCCCCCGATCATGGACCACTAGGCTCGTCGTGGCCCCGCCGGGTCACTCACCGACAATGGAGGTCACCGTGGGCGGATTCCTCTCCGAACTCACCGGGTCGTTTGCGACATCCGCCGCGCAGAACCCAACGGTTGCGGTCATGGAGGCGGCGTACGCCGATGCCGATCTGGACATCCGCTACATCAATTGCGAGGTCCCGCCCGAGCGGCTCGGTGACGCCGTTCGCGGGGCGATCGGCATGGGGTGGTTAGGTTTCAACTGCTCCATCCCACACAAGGTCGCGATCCTGGCCTACCTCGACGAACTTGCGCCGTCCGCCGAGATCATCGGTGCGGTGAACTGCGTCATCAATCGCGATGGCTACCTGGTGGGCGAAAACACCGACGGACAGGGCTTCGTCAATGCGCTGCGGCAGATGGTCGATCCCGCAGGCAAGCGCGTGGTGATCCTCGGTGCGGGTGGGGCCGCGCGGGCGATCGCGGTGGAAACGGCCTTGGCCGGGGGTTCGCACATCACCATCGTCAATCGATCAGTCGAACGTGGGCAGGAGTTGGCGGACCTCGTGGGCGCTCGCACTCCGGCAACTTCGGCGTTCGTCCCTTGGGATGCGACGTACGACGTCCCGGCAGACACCGACATCGTGGTCAACGCAACCTCGATCGGCTTCCACCCCAGCACCGATAGCCCGGATGTTGCCGACGCCACCCTGCTGCCGTCGATGCTGGTGGCTGATGTGGTCGCGAACCCGCCAACGACGCAGTTCCTGCAGCGCGCGGCTGATCGTGGCTGCGCCGTGCTCCCCGGGCTGGGGATGCTGGTGAATCAAGCGCTGACCAATGCCCGCCTGTGGACCGGCCGTGACCTGTCCGCCGAGGTCATGCGCGAAGCCCTCGAATCCACCCTCTGACCCCTGCCTTCGGCGCTACCTTTCCGCCATGGGAATCCTCGTACTGCCGATCGCCGTCCTTGCGGCCTGGCTTCTCGCCGCCTTCAACGTCGCCGCACCGGGTGCCGTCGATACCGACACGTTCGCCGATTCCGCCATGCGGTGGATGCTGTTTATCCCCGGCGGTATCACCTTCCTCGTCAGCGGTGTGATGCACACGGTCTTCGCTAAGAGCACCGCGAAGAACATCGGTTGGCAGACCAACGGGTTCCAGTATGAGATCGGCTTCGTGTCCTTCGGTCTCGGCGCCGCGGGGATCATCGCGGGGATGAGTTCATCCCCGGCGTGGCTCCCGATTGCGGTGGCGCAGTCCATCTTCCTTGTGCTCGCGGGCGTCAACCATGTACGCGAGATGATCAAGTCCAAGAACTTCGCTCCGGGCAACTCCCTCGTTCTCCTGTACGACTTCGGCCTGCCGATTTCCTACGTCGTACTCCTACTGATGATGCAGAGCTAAGCCAGATGTCGGACGGCGAGGCCGAGCCCGAGCGTGGCGGCGCCCACACGTATTCCGGTCC
The DNA here is from genome assembly GCA_964351035.1 of uncultured Actinomyces sp. GTDB lineage: Bacteria > Actinomycetota > Actinomycetes > S36-B12 > S36-B12 > Mxb001. Next base: position 9,346 of record CAYGMM010000010.1, on the reverse strand, counting down.
GGTCACCTGGGAGTACTCACCGGAGATCGATGGCGATCCCGACCCGGGCGAAATCGTCTGGGCATGGGTGTCTTACGAAGAGGACCACACCGTCGGCAAAGACCGACCGATCGCCATCGTTGGTCGAGCGGACGACCACCGACTCGTGGGATTGATGCTGTCGAGCCGCGATCGCAGCGGTGACCGGGATTGGCTCGCCATCGGCCGTGGGCCCTGGGATTCCGAGGGCCGGCCGAGTTGGCTGCGCCGCGATCGGATCCTCGCTGTCGCGCCCGACGCCGTACGCCGTGAAGGCGCCGTCTTGCCACGGGCGACGTACGACGCGGTTGTCGCCGCGATGACACCCAAGCCACCCCCGTCACCCGAGCGCAGCGGTTGGACGCTGCGCGACGGATTCCGTCGAATCCTGGGCCGACCGATTCCCTAGGGCTAGTACTCCCCCCAACCCACGCCCTTGTGCACGGTGAAGAGATTGGTGGGGTCGTACTTCTTCTTGATGCGCAGTAGGCGCGGGTAGTTGTCTCCCCAGAACTCCGACTGCCAGTTCTCCTCGAAGTAGCTGCCCTCGTTGGAGTACGACCCACCGCCGGGCGTCGCCTTGCGAATGGCCGCCGAGGCCGCAAGGTTGCCGTCGTACTGAAGTTTGGCCTGCTGCCGATTGGGCTCGTGTCCCTGGACACCGACGAACCGGCCCTGCTGCCAGGCACCAATGGTGATGAAGGCAATGTTGTCGAAGACGGCCGGGTTGATCGACGTGTCACGGTCGCGTGCCTCAGCCTCGGGATGCTCACCGGCCAGCGCCTTGTTGGTCTGCCAGAGCACGAGCGAGGTTCGCGAAGCGTCGAAGAGACCCTGTGCCAGGACTCGCGCATTGGCGCCTTGCGTGGCCGCCATCGGCACGCCGCGCCCGTCATAGCCGCCCCAGTACGCAGCGACCTCCGACGCATTGCCCTTCCACCAGTAGTAGCCAGCGGGAGCATTGCGACGATCATCAAAAATGGCTTCGGTGGCGGTGGGGTGCCATCGGTTGCGGAAGGGCTGCGCTCGGAACCGGATGTCCACGCTGAAGTCCTCGGGCCGATCACGCAGTGGCCCCAGGAACGGCTCCCAGGCAGCCCGCGCGTCTTCCTCGGACATGTCGAGGAACGACGTACCGACTTGCATGACGTTGGCGCCATTGAATTGTTCGGCCATGCCGTAGTCAGGGTTGAGGATGACACCTTCACCCCACGTCGGCGTGGAGAGCGTGTCGCGGCAGAACTCGACATAGCGCTGCAGGAGTTCGAGGTACGCCGCATCCGACTTGGCGACAATCGGTCCGGAGATCCAGCCCGAGAGGGTCGGCTCGGGATGAGCCAGCAGGGTCATGCGCGTCACCACACCGAACGTGCCCCCGCCACCGCCCCTCATGGCCCAGAACAAGTCAGCGTTCTCATAGGCGTTTGCCGTCACGATCTTGCCGTTGGCGAGGACAACCGTCATCTCAAGGACGCCGGCGGCTCCACTGCCAAATCGCTTGCTGAAGGAGCCGAAACCACCGCCGAGGGCAAATCCGCCGCAGGCACCCACACTCGTGCAACCACCGCCTTGGACGTAGAGCCCGTTGGCCGACGCGGTGATGTAGGCCTCGAGCCACCGACTGCCCGCCGTTGTCGACAGGGCCGGGACGCCGGCCGTGCCGGCCGGTGCACCCTTGGGCACGAAGGAGTCGTGCACGGTGATCCGACGCATGTTGTGCGTCCAGATCAACAGTGACTCGCGCGGACCGCAGGAACGCCCGTAGTAGTCATGTCCGGTCCCCTTGACGACGAGCCGCACACCATGACGTCGACCGAAATTCACCGCCGCGGCGATGTCCTCAGCGCTCTCCGCCGCGACGGCGTACTCGCTGGCGGTGGACTTCCAGGCCTTGTACATGCCGGTCGACTGGGTCGCACCCGGTTGTTCCTCGAGATACCACGGGTTGAGGAAGCGCTCGGGCAGCCGGCCGGGCCGGAGGCGAGCCCACGGCTGCCGTGGCCGGATGAGTCGGCCGCCGACCTGCCGATCAAGCCCCTTCCACTGAGATCGAGATGGCCACGTGGGACGTCGTTCGACGGCCCCGGCCACACCGGCTGAAAGCAGCGGCCCCGCAGCCGCGGCCGAACCCGCCACAGCACCGAGGAAGGTTCGGCGATCCATCGATGGGGACATCCGTCTTTGGTAGCACAAGCCCGTATCCGACGCATGGCTTCACGCCGTAGAGTGGCGCCCCCGGACTCAAGGAGGTGGCGATGGGCGCCCTGCTCGCGCTCGTCGCCAGCGTGGCCTGGGGCTCCGCCGATGTTGCCGGCGGCGTCGGATCACGCCGCGTGGGCAGCATCCGCGTCATCGCCATCACCTACCCCGCTGGCGCGATCATCCTCACCCTCTTCGCGATGTTCGTCATCCCGGGCACCATCGATCGCGACGTCCTCCTGCTGTCACTGGCGACCTCGCTGGTCGGGACGATCGGCATGATCCTGCTCTACGCCGCGCTCGCGACCGGGCCCATGGGCATCGTGTCGCCGCTCACGGCCATCGGCGGAGCAGCCATCCCCGTCCTCGCCGGACTACTTCTCGGGGACCCGCTCACCATCCTCTTCGTCGTGGGCTGTGTCCTCGCCCTCATCGCAGTGATCCTCGTCAGCCGGGAATCCGGCGAGCACGCCAAGGTCACTCCTCGGGCCCTGCTGCTCTCCGCGGGTGCCGGTCTCGCCATCGGGCTCTTCCTCACCGCGCTCGGTGTCGCGCCCGAAGGCTCCGGAGTCTGGGTCGCCACCATCAGCCGGTGGTGGTCGACGATCGGCGTCGGCATCGTCGCGGTCTACCTGCTGATGCGCTCCGGACGCGCGAGTTGGACGCCGTACCCCTGGGTCCTGGCCATCGGCGCGGGCGCTCTTGACGCACTCGCCAACGGCACCTTCCAGCTCGCCGCGCAGAACGGTGAGCTCTCCGTCGTCGCCGTCATCGGTGCGCTGTATCCGGCGCCCACTCTGCTGCTGGCGCACTTCCTGCTCAAGGAGCGCATGTCACGGGTGCAGTGGACGGGCGTGCTCGTCGCGCTCGCCGCCGTCGTCGCCCTTACGGTCTAGTCACGGCGAGTGCCTCGGCGCTCGCCGCGATGGCGCGTTCGACGTCCGCGCGCTCGATGCCTAGGTGCGTCACCGCGCGGATTTGACCGTGCGGATAGGCCACCATCGCAACGCCCTGTTCGGCCATCGCCCGCAGGTACGCCGTACGTCGTTCGAGTCCGCCCTCGACGGCGAAGAGCACGAAGTTGGTGGCGACTCGATCGGGATCAAGGGCGCCTGCCGATGGCTGAGCGAGATGACCCGGGCTGACAATGCCGTCCTGCGCTGCCAAACCCTCTGCGAGGGCTCGGGCCAGCGCGTGATCGTCCGCCAAGCGCGTGACCGTGCCGTCTTCGTCGTCGGCTACTGCAACCAGTCCGGCCGCGGCGAGTACGCCGGCCTGCCGCATCCCACCCCCGAGGAGTTTGCGGGCGCGACGCGCACGGCCAATGAATTCGTGATTCCCCACCACGACACTGCCCACCGGGGTGGCCAGCCCTTTGCTCAGGCAGAAGGTTGCGGAGTCGGCCTCACGGACCAGGTCAGCCACGCGGAGGCCGAGCGCCACCGCCGCGTTGAAAAGGCGCGCACCGTCTACGTGTATCGGCAGTCCCTCGGGAAGTGCCCCTCGCAGGCGGGCCATGTAGTCGGGGGCAATCGGCCGACTCATTGAGTGCGCATGACAGTTCTCCACGACGACCAGGCTCGTCAGGGCACAGTGTGGATCGTCTGGATCGCGGATGGCGTCGAGAACAGCCTCGATCGGCATCTCCCCGGACGCCTCCTCAGTGATAGCGGTCATCCCTGCGCCCGCGACAACGGCGTAACCCGCTGCTTCATCGTTGATGACATGTGAGGTGGCCGGCGCGATGATCTCGCCACCGCGAGGCACGTGGGCCATGACACTGACCAGGTTGCCCATCGTGCCGGAGGCGACGAAGAGCCCAGCCTCCTTGCCCAGGAGATCCGCAGCGCGCTCCTCCAGAGCAATCACCGTGGGGTCATCACCGAACACGTCGTCGCCGACCTCGGCAGCCGCCATCGCCGTTCGCATGGCCGCGGTCGGCTTGGTGACCGTGTCGGAGCGGAGATCGATGTCAGGTTGACGAGCGGTCATGCGGTGCAGCGTAGGTCACTCGCAGAACAGGCCATCGGCGGGCAGCGTGCCGGCTAACAGGAAGCCGTCGATCGCGTCGTCGATGCAGGCTGAACCCTCCTGATAGCCCGTATGCCCATCGCCATCACGCACGATCACGACCGCGTTGCCGATCTCATCGGCGAGCAACTCGGCAAAGGGAAGCGGCGTAGCGGGATCATGTGTGGTCGCAACAATGAGGACGCTCGGTGTCGTCGACGACGGAGCCGGCAACGGTTCAGCCGGCTGGAAGGCGCCGGCCGCGCATGGCTCAGCACCCCACAGGATGTACTCGCCGAGATAGGGCGCCTGCTGGATGTCGACATCAAGGTCGTCAACCGATGCTTCGACAACCCGATCCGAGCAGGTGATGGCGACGAACGCTGCGACCCCGTTGTCGGCGTAGGTGCCATCGGGCTCACGCTGCAGTCGCGAATCGAGGATGCGCTGCAGGGGCTCACCATCGCCGACGGCCAACGAACCGAGGGCGTCGCGGAGGAGTCGCCGATCCGCCGGTCGGTAGAGCGCCATGAGGATGGCGTACGTCGCGGCCGCCTCCGTCAGCGGTCGGTCCGGATCGTTGGTCCTGGCCGGATCACGATCGACTGTCTCGAGAATCCCGCGGAGTTGATCCAGTGCACCCTCAACGTCCCCGGACTCGGCGAACACACAGTCGGACTGCTCAAGACAGTCCGCGAGGAAGCGGCGCAGCGAGTCCTCGAATCCGACGGCTTGGGCGAGGGAGAGTTCGACGCCGTCCAGTCCCGCGGGTACGGGCGCATCGAGGACGAACCGGCCGACCTGCTCGGGGAAGAGCCGCGCGTACGTGGCCCCCAGATGCGTGCCATAGGAGACACCGAGGTAGTCCAAGGTCGTCTGACCGAGTGCAGCGCGCAACACATCGAGGTCACGTGCGGCGTCTTGGGTCGAGAGGTGATCGATCAGAGTGGGCGGGTCGGTGGTGCAGGACTCGGCGAAGGTCGCGCTGACTCGTTGGATGGCGGTCGTCTCGGCCGGGGTATCCGGCGTGCCATCGGTGGAGAGGAGTTCGTCGATCAGCGCTCCATCCCCGCAGGTCACCGGGGCCGAGCGGCCCACGCCCCGCGGATCGAAGCCGACGATGTCCCGCTCGTTAAGAAGTTGCGACGAGAGGAGCCGATCGGCGTAGGCGGCGTAGTCGTAGCCACTGGCGCCCGGACCTCCCGGGTTGATGACGACGACTCCGCCGGGCGTTCGACTTGCCGGCCGGCGCAGGACGGCGAGTTCGATGGTCGGACCTTGGGGATCGGCGTAGTCGACCGGGACCGTGAGCCGGGCGCACTGGTCGGTGCCACACGACGTCCACTGAAGGTCCTGGTCGTAGAACCCTGCAAGATTCGCGGTCGGCGCCGGCTGGGAGGTGGAGGGGGCCGACGCCGGGGGGGACGCCGGGCTGCAGGCGACCAACGTCAGGGCGACGGAGGCGGCAACTGCGGCGGCCAGTGGGGCGGCGAATCTCACCGGGGAAGGCTACGTGCGGACCTCCCGCTGTTGCCCACCATCCCCAACCCATCGTCTTCTTTGCACTTCCCGTGGGCAATTCGGACGCAAAACCGCGGTAACTGCGCACAAGACGAGGGGTTACCTTTGGTGGGTGGGTCAGGATTCGTTCGCCAAGGCGCTGCAGACCGGCATCGCCCGAGGCCTGGACGCCGTCGATGCCTGGAAGCAGGCGCGCGCTGGCCGACCCAGCGCTCAGGCCCGCGCCCTCCAGGCCGAGCAGGAGCGGGCGGTCGCACTCCAGGTCTACGCCCGACGCCGCTATGACCGTCACGTGCAGCGGCTGCAGACGCAAGCGACGACCGGGACCGCGGTGGCCGGGGTGGCTGGCACCGTCGGCGTCATCGATGTCGTGGCCGAGGCGACCACCTCGCAGGTCGGGGTCTACGGCCCCTCCTGGATGTGGGTCAGCGCCGCCGTGATCGGAGGTGTCCTGGCCCTCACGGCACGACGGCAGCGGCGCACTCTGCCCGCTCCGCCCCGGGTTGACGAACTGCCCGCCGCCCCCATTGCCGTACCACCCGACGCCATCGGTGCCCCCGAGTCACAGCAACTCATCACGCTGCGCCTGCAACTCGTGCAGGTCATCCCTGCCATCAGTCGCCTGCATCCCGGTGCCGCCGACGAACTGCGTCGTGCCGATGCCGAGGCCGCACCGCCGCTCCATGCCCTGGTCGAGCGGCTCGTCATCCTGCATCGCATCCGCCAGGACATGCCCGGCACCACGGCAGAGGAGGCGGCGACAACGGCCGCAATCGAAGTGCGCTCGCGCCTGACCACCGGATGTACGACGTACGAGCAACTCCTGGCCGCGTCCGCCACGATGCTCGCAGCTCCGGATATCGCTCGAAGTACCGATGAGGTGCTGACTCCGGCGGTCGCCGCGCTGACCGCCTACACGCACGGGCTGCAACGCGCCGCCGGCGAAGATCTTCGCTAGTTGCGGATGCGGACGAGGGGGTCTTTCAACTCGACGAGGACCGACTCGACGACCAGCGGCAACGCACCATTGGCCTCCAGCGCCAGACGCCCGCGCTCAATGGCCTCGAGGCGCCGCGCCGTATCGGTCGGTGTGCTGGCCTTGGCCTCCTGCACTAGCTGCGGCCGCATCTCATCGTTGATCAGCGCGGAGTCCGCCCGCATCTGCAACACGAGCACGTCGCGGTAGTACGACAACAGATCCACAAGCGCACGGTCGACCTGATCACGCAGCGCACGCTTGCGGCGACTCGTCTGGGCCTTGTGTAGCTCCTTGGACTCCTTGCTCATGAGTCGATCGAGTCGGCCCTTGGTGACACCTTCAGCGCCAACCCCGTAGGTCCGCTGCAGTGCATCCTCTTCGGCCGCATCCAGCGGGTCGCAGATGGACGCGGCATCCTCGGTCGCCATGGCGACGAGTGCTTCGCCGGCCACGAAACATGAGCCCAGGTCGCGCAACGCACCGGGGATCCGCAAGATCTCCTGACGACGTAGCCGCGTGCCCTCGTCGGTCGCCAGAGCGCGCGCCCGACCGATGTGCCCCTGGGACGCCCGCGCCGCAAAGGCCGCCATCGCCGGATCGACCGTGTAGCGCTCCTGCAGAGCCTGTGCGACTTCTGCCGTGCCCGGCGTGCGCAGGTTCAGCACCCTCGTCCGTGAGCGAATCGTTGGCAGCACATCCTCGACACTTGGCGTACACAGCAGCCAGACCAAATGCGGCGGCGGCTCCTCGATCGCTTTGAGCATCACGTTGACGGCCGACTCGGTGAAACGGTCAGCATCCTCGATGACGACAACGTGCCACGGCACGTCGGCCGGGACCATCGAAGACCGCGCGACAAGTTCGCGCGCCTCCTCCGTGCTGTAGCTCAACTGGTCGGAACGCACGATCTCGACGTCGGGATGCGCACCGGCCATCACCGTCGTGCACGTGGCACACGTGCCGCAGCCGCCCATCGGACACTGCAACGCCGCGGCGAAGGCAACCGCCGCGGTCGAGCGGCCCGAGCCGGGCGGTCCGGTGATCAACCAGGCGTGTGTCATGGCGGACTCATCGCTGGCGGCGCGCGATAACTCCGCCACGACCGCGTCCTGGCCGATGAGCCGGTCCCACACACTCATCAGGGATCCCCCAGCAGTTCATCCACTCGCGCGGCGATCTCAATCGCCAGATCTTCCGCGGGCCGCGAACCGTCGAGGACGAGGTAGTGCTCCGGATCGTCGGCGGCGATGGCGAGGAATCCCTCCCGCACCCGCTGGTGCCATTCGACTGGTTCGGCCTCGAGCCGATCCGGACCCTCTAGCCGCGCAAGCCCCAGAGACGGATCGACGTCGAGGAGTACGGCGAGATCAGGGCGCAGCCCACCGGTCGCCCACAGGCTGAGGTCGGCGACGCGCTCGCGGCCAAGTCCGCGGGCGATGCCCTGATAGGCCACCGAAGAATCCATGAATCGGTCACATACGACGACGTCCCCGCGCTCGAGTGCCGGCCGGATGACCCGAGCCGCATGCTCGCCGCGAGCCGCGGCGAAGAGCAGCGCCTCAGCCCGGTCATCGAGTCCCGTGTTCGCGGGGTCGAGCAGGACGGCCCGAATGGCCTCGGCGGCGGGCGTGCCACCAGGCTCGCGCGTGCGGGTCACGGCATGGCCGCGTCCGGCGAGGTGGTCGGCGAGCGCGGCCGACTGCGTCGACTTGCCCGCCCCCTCGCCGCCCTCGAATGCGATAAACGTGCCCCGGGTCACGCCCGGAGCCTACGCGGGGGCAGGGACTTCCGGAGCCGCGGCGGCCGCCAGGGTTGCCGCACTCGGCTCGGCGACCTTCTTGGCCGGTGCCTTCTTGGCCGCCTTCTTGGCCGCTGTCTTCTTGGCCGGTGCCTTCTTCGCGGTGGCCTTCTTGGCGGCCTTCTTGGCCGGTGCCTTCTTCGCGGCCTTCTTCGCCGTGCGCTTCACCGGGCCACGGGCGCGACGATCAGCCAGCAGTTCGTACGCGCGGGCCGGCTCAATGGTCTCCGGATCGTCGTCGCGGCGCAACGACGCATTGGTCTCCCCGTCCGTGACGTAGGGACCGAAGCGGCCTTCCTTGAGGACCACGGGCTTGCCCGAGACCGGGTCGTCGCCGAGCTCCTTCAGCGGCGGGGCCGACGCGGCCCCGCGACGCTGCTTGGGCTGGGCGAGCAGCGCGAGTGCCTCGTCCAGCGTGATCGTGAAGATCGACTCCTCACTCGGCAGCGTGCGCGAGTCCTTCTCCTTGAGCAGGTACGGGCCGTATCGGCCGTTCTGCGCAGTGATGGCGACCCCGTCCGCCGGGTCGGTGCCGACCACGCGCGGCAGCGCGATCAACCGAAGCGCATCGTCAAGGCTCACGGTGTCGAGAGACATGGTCTTGAAGAGTGACCCTGTGCGCGGCTTCGCCGACTTCGGCGCACCCTCCTCGAGGACCTCGGTGACGTAGGGGCCAAAGCGACCGGCCTTGGCCACAATCATGCGTCCGGTCTCAGGATCGGTGCCCAACTCGCGCTCGCCCGACGGCTGGGCGAGCAACTCCTCAGCCTTCTCCGCGGTCAACTCATCCGGGGCAAGTGAGTCCGGGATGGAGGCACGCT
>CAYGMM010000009.1:25424-31035 GCA_964351035.1 uncultured Actinomyces sp. | reverse complement strand
GGCATGCGGGGGACCTTCCACCGGTGCTGGCCGGTCGTGCCCGTGCCGTGATCGACGCCCAACTTGGCGCCCGGGCAGCCGAGGGGAGCCTCGACGCGGCGGCCATGATCGACTCCGAGCGCTATCGCGATCTGCTCGTGGCCCTCGTGACGGCAACCCGGCGCCCGCCCCTCACCAGGGCCGCGTCGGGCACGTGCGGCGATCTCCTGCCCGGTGTCGTGGCCAAGACCACCCGCCGGCTCGAACGAGCCGTCGACGCCCTGAGCATGGACGGTCCGGCCGAGTCCTGGCACCGGGCCCGGATCCTGGCCAAGCGGGCCCGCTACGTCGCCGAGGCCTGCGCCCCCATCCTGGGCAAGCGGACGCGGACGCTCGCGGGGCAGTTGGCCCAGGCCACCGACATCCTGGGCACCCATCACGATGCCCACGTGGCCCAGGTCACGCTCGAGGCGCTAGCCGAGCGGACCGACGGACCCGGCGGCTTCGCCCTGGGACGGCTGTACGAGATCGAGGTGGCCGCGGAGATGGCCGATCGGCACGAGTTCACGCGCCTGTGGCCCGGGGTGCGGCGAGCGATCCGCCGCGCCGTCCCCTGAGATCCTTCGCGGACCCCTGCCGTTCGTTCACCTTCATGCGCCACACTGACCCCATGAGTGACCCGTCGCCGGTGCGTGCCGCTGGCGTGGTCGTACTCCGCCACGGCGAGGCCGGCCCCGAGGTCCTCGTTATCCACCGCAACCTGCGCGCCGACTGGTCCCTGCCCAAGGGCAAGGTCGAGCCCGGTGAGCATCCGCTCGTCACCGCCGTGCGCGAGTGCGATGAGGAGAGTGGCGTTGTGCCCATCCTCGGCATACCCCTCGAGCGTCAGGAGTACGTCGCCCTGGGCGAGCCGAAGGTCGTCGACTACTGGGCGGCCACCGTCGGCTCCGAGGAGGGTTTCTCCCCCGACGAGGAGGTGGACGAGGTCCACTGGCTGCGTCCCGACGAGGCCGCCAACCGAATGACCTACCCCCGGGACGGCGACCTTGTGCGCGAGGCGGTCGCCGCGGTGCCGACGACCCCCCTGATCCTCCTTCGTCACACGCAAGCAATGAAGCGATCCGACTTCAAGGGCAAGGTCGATGCCGAGCGACCGCTCAGCGGCAAGGGCCGATCCCAGGCCAAGGCCCTCGTGCCGATGCTTGCGGCCTACGGGATCGAGGCCGTGCACTCCTCTGATGCCCAGCGCTGCCGTGAGACGGTCAAGAGGTACGCCAAGTCAATCGACGGCAACACCCAGAACGAACCCGCACTCAACGAAGAGAATCACGCGGACCGCCCAAAACGTGCGGCACGCCGGATGCGCGAGCTCCTAGTCGACCCCAGACCCATGGTCGTGTGCAGTCACCGGCCGGTCCTCCCCACACTTGTCGAAGCGATCGCGGAACTCCCCGGGGCTGAGGACTACACGGTCGACCCGAAACTGCCCCCGGGCGGCTTCTGGGTGATTCACCGGTATTTCACTCCTGGGACAGGTGAGGTCCGTGTGGTGGCCGTGGAACGGCACACCGTCACGCCGGAGTAGGCCGACCTGCCGGATTCACAGGATCGACCGATCTCGTTCACCTTCTGTTTACCAAGCGCCACCAAACGCGTCACTCGGCCTACCTACGTTCGCGTTGTCCAAACACATGCTTGTGCACTAACCGACTTACAGGAGGACCAGGGTGACTCGCACCCGCATAGCCGCACTCGCGGCCACCACTTTCGCCGGAGCACTCCTGCTCACCGCCTGCGGTGGCAGCAGCGACTCGGGCTCCAGCAGCGACTCCGGCGGCTCCAGCGCCGCGGGCGACATCACCTGCGTCGACGGCAGCATCAAGGCCGCGGGCTCCAGCGCCCAGGCCAATGCGATCACGCAGTGGATCACCGACTACCAGACCGCCTGCGAGGGCTCGACCATCGACTACCAGCCCGTGGGCTCCGGCGCCGGCGTTGAGCAGTTCATCGCCGCCCAGACCTCGTTCGCCGGTACCGACTCGGCCATGAAGGACGAGGACCTCGTCGCCGCTAATGAGCGCTGCGGCGGTGGCCCGGCCATCAACCTGCCCATGGTCGGCGGCGCCATCGCCGTGGCCTACAACCTCGAGGGCGTCGACAGCCTTGTGCTCAACCCCGACACCCTCGCCGGCATCTTCGCCAACACCATCACCAAGTGGAACGACCCGGCCATCGCCGCGCTCAACCCCGACGTGACCCTGCCGGACGCCACCATCGCGCAGTTCCACCGCTCGGATTCCTCCGGCACCACGGACAACTTCACCAAGTACCTCGCCGCCACGGCGCCGGGCGTGTGGACGTTCGAGCCCGGCAAGGAGTGGGTGGCCCCCGGTGGCCAGGGCTCGAAGGGCTCAGACCAGGTCATGGCCTCGGTCGACACCACCCCGAACTCGATCGGCTACGTCGAGCTGTCCTACGTCCTCGATGCCCAGGTCGCCAAGGCTGCCTCCATCGACAACGGTGGCGGCCCGGTCGAGGCCACCAGCGAGAACGCCGCGAACACGATCTCCGGCGCTGAGGTGGTCGGGGAGGGCGACAACCTGGCTCTCAAGATCGACTACACGGTGAGCACCCCGGGTGCCTACCCGATCGTCCTGGTGACCTACGAGGGTGTCTGCCAGACCGGCCTCGCGGCCGATCAGAACCCCGCCCTGGTCAAGGCATTCCTGCAGTACGCTGCTTCGGACGCCGCTCAGGGTGAGCTCATCGAGGCGGGCTACGTGCCCATCACCGGCGACCTGCTCACCAAGGTGCGCGCCGCCGTGGATGCAATGAGCTCCTGACGCACCACACAAGCACCAGGTTCGGGGCGGTCGGCCACCTCGGCTGACCGCCCCGAACGCATCGTGACCGTCACTGCAACCCGAGGGACCCATGGCGACGACCAGCCAAGAACCCACGACGACACCGAACGATCCTGAGGGCATCGCCGGAGCAGCGGTCCGCCGCGGCGACCGCACCTTCCTCGGCCTGTCCACCGGCGCCGGCCTGCTGGTCCTCGTCGTCATGGCCGCCATCGCGGTCTTCCTCATCTGGAAGGCGATCCCCTCCATCCAGGCGGACTCGGCCAACTTCCTCACCGAGGGTCAGTGGCTGCCCGATTCCGATCCACCGGTCTTCGGCATCGCCGTACTGCTCTTCGGCACGCTGTGGACGTCAATCATTGCCATGGCGATCGCCGTGCCCATCGGATACGGCATCGCGCTCTTCATCGCCTTCTACGCCGAGCGACGCGTCGCCGCCACGCTCGCGTTCATCGTGGACCTGCTCGCTGCGGTCCCCTCGATCATCTTCGGCCTGTGGGGCCTGTACAACTTCATGCCCTACGTCGTGCCATTCTCCCAGTGGCTGAGCGAATACCTGGGCTTCATCCCGATCTTCGCCAACTCGCAAGAGCTGTGGACCAAGAGCATCCTCATGGCCGGACTCATCCTGGCCATCATGATCCTGCCGACCGTGTCGGCCATCTCCCGCGAGGTCTTCGTCCAGGTGCCCCGCATGCACGTCGAGGCAGCGCTCGCCCTCGGCGCGACACGGTGGGAAATGATCCGCATGGCGGTGTTCCCCTTCTCTCGCCCCGGCATGATCTCCGCCGCCATGCTCGGCCTCGGCCGTGCCCTCGGCGAGACCATCGCCGTCGCGCTCATCCTGTCTGCAGCGTTCGAGATCAACTGGGCCATCACCGAACCGGGCGGCAACTCCTTCGCCGCCAACATCGCCTTGAAGTGGGGCGAGGCCGGTGAAGTCGGGCGCTCGGCACTGATCGCCAGCGGCCTGGTGCTCTTCTTCATCACACTGGTCGTCAACATGTCGGCGCGCTGGGTTATCGCGCGCCGCAAGGACTTCTCGGGGGCGAACTGATGATGGACCTCTCTGGACTGCGTGGCGGAGCCCCTGTGCCGGGCGAGAACAACCCGAACACCCCGGTGACCTCCTCCGAGGCGCCACCACCGCACGGGGGTGGCCGTCGCCAACGCGATGACGCCGCCGATCCGCTCCACCTCACCGGGAACCGGCTGCCGCGCTGGGCGCCCTGGGCCATCGGCGCCGGTGCCATCGCGCTCGGGCTGCTGGTCCAGGTCACCGGCGTCACGGTGGTCGGCCTAGCCCCCGGCTTCGTCGCCGCCTTCGCCTTCCTCATCGTGCAAACCATCGCCTCGTGGACCGTCGAGGGTCGTCGCCACGCGACGGACCGGCTGGCCACGACCTTGATCTACACGACGTTCGTCCTCGCGCTCGTCCCGCTGCTGTGGATTCTCATCACCGTGACGGCCAAGGGCCTGAGCGTCTTCAGTCCGGAGTTCTTCACCTCCACGATGCGCAATGTGAACCCGCGCGCCGAGGGTGGTGGCATCGCCCACGCGTTCCTCGGCACCCTGGAGCAGGTCGGCATCGCCGCCCTCATCGCCGTACCCATCGGCGTCCTCGCCGCGGTCTATCTCGTCGAGTTCGGCAAGGGCAAGTTCGCCTACTGGATCAGCTTCTTCGTCGACGTCATGACCGGCATCCCGTCGATCGTGGCCGGCCTCTTCATCTACACCGCGCTCATCCTCACCGGCGTCCTCGAGCAGTCCGGTCTCGCCGCGGGTCTCGCCCTGGCGATCCTCATGCTCCCGGTCATCATCCGGGCCACGGAGGAGATGCTGCGGATCGTTCCCAACGAACTTCGCGAGGGGGCGCTCGCCCTGGGTGTGCCGAAGTGGAAGGTCATCCTGCGGATCGTGATCCCGACCGCCATCTCGGGCATCATCACCGGCGTCATGCTCGCCGTCGCCCGCGTCGCCGGTGAGACCGCACCGCTGCTGCTGGTCACCTTCCTCGCCCAGGACATGAACCCCAATCCGGTCTCCGGCTCCCAGGCCTCCCTACCGACGTTCGTCTGGGACCAGATCAGCCGCGGAACGCCCGCCTCGGTCGATCGCGCATGGGGTGGTGCACTCGCCCTCATCCTGTTCGTCCTCGTCATGTACGCCGGCGCACGCATCATCGCCAAGATCTACGCCCCCAAGGCCCGCTAGCCGCACCGCCCATCCGCCACACGGTAGGAGAAGTTCAGACATGAGCAAGCAGATCGACCTCGTCGACCTCGACATCTACTACGGCGACTTCCTCGCCGTCGAGGGCGTCAACCTCACCGTCAAGGCCAATTCGGTGATGTCCTTCATTGGCCCGTCCGGATGCGGCAAGTCGACCGTGCTGCGCAGCATCAACCGCATGCACGAGGTGATCCCCGGTGCTCACGTCAAGGGGCAGGTCAACCTCGATGGTGAGAACGTCTACGGCCCGAACGTCGATCCGGTCCTCGTGCGTCGCACCATCGGGATGGTCTTCCAACGCCCCAACCCCTTCCCCACCATGTCCATTGCCGACAACGTCATCGCCGGCCTGAAGTTGGAGAAGGACAAGAAGCGCAAGGAGTCGATGGACGAGATCGTCGAGAAGTCCCTGCGCGGTGCGAACCTGTGGGAGGAGGTCAAGGACCGCCTCAAGCGTCCCGGCGCCTCACTCTCCGGTGGCCAGCAGCAGCGCCTGTGCATCGCCCGTGCGATCGCGGTGGAGCCGCAGGTCCTGC
>CAYGMM010000009.1:14999-25414 GCA_964351035.1 uncultured Actinomyces sp. | reverse complement strand
GCAGCGACTATTCGGGCCAGCGGCTGGACAATTACCTCATCCGCGAGCTCAAGGACCGTTACACGATCATCATCGTGACGCACAACATGCAACAGGCAGGCCGAGTCTCCGACGACACCGCGTTCTTCAACCTCTCCGGCGTCGGCAAGCCCGGTCACCTCATCGAGGTCGGCCCAACGGCGCAGATCTTCAGCAATCCCGAGCAGAAGCAGACCGAGGACTACATCGCCGGCCGTTTTGGCTGATCAGGCCCGGTCGCTTCGACTGGTCACTTAGGAGTCGGCGGCGAGCGTGTAGCCCGCCTCGTCGACGGCCTCAGCAACGTTGGCGCGGTCGAGCGGATCGTCACTGGTCACCGTGACCGCCCCGGACTCGAGGTCAACGTCCACGCGCTGCACACCGGGCAGCAGCAACAGCTCACCGGTCACCGCGCGCACGCAGTGCTCGCACGTCATTCCCTCAACCTGGTAGGTCGTCGTCGTGATCACGGGGCCTCCTTCCACTGCGGCCATCGTGGCACGTCCGCGGATGCCACGGTTGAGGAGGTCGGCGTTCACCGGGTGTTTGCATCGCCGACAGTTTGCCGTTGCCTGCGGGGCCTAACGTCCGAGCCATGCCCGACTTCCCTCACGCGCATCAGGTGCGGCTCGAGACACGCGGTGAGAGGTACCTCCTGCCCACCTGCACCTGTGGCTGGATCGGCACCGCGCGGCTGACGGAGTCCTCCGCGCGCGAGGAGGCCCGGGATCATCTGCTGCTCTACGCACCCGACACGCTCGACGCCGAGGCCATCGCCAAGCTCGTCGAGGGGACTAACGCCCCAGGTGCTGACGAACCCGATCCTGCCCGGCCCGACCCAGCCGCATGAAGACCGGCGCCAATCGGAGCGCCACGTCCGGAATCGCGCTGAAGACGCGCACCTGAGCGCCGCGCCAGTGCGGGACGCTGACGACGCGGCGCGGCCGGTGTACCAGCCCGAACACCTCATCGGCAACGCGCTCGGGAGTGACCTGGCGGAATCCGGTGAAGGTCATCGCGATGGCCGGGTCGTCGAGGACGTCGGTGATCATCGGCGTGAGCATGCCGTCCGGACAGATCACGCCGAGCCGGACCCCGGTCACCCCCTGCGGCGTCAACTCCGCAGCGAGCCCCAGTGTGAACGACAGCACGCCGGCCTTGCTCGCGGCGTACACGCACTCCCCCGGGACCGGGACCCACGAGGCGAGCGACCCGACATTGATGATGTGGCCGTCTCCACGGCCGCCGTCACGCTCCCGCATGACCGCGAGCGCCGCCCTGGTGCCATGGATGACCCCGAGCAGGTTGACCGACACGATTCGGTCAATGACCGCGTCGTCCTGCGTGGCGGCGTCACCCGCGCCAAGCACGCCAGCGTTGTTGACCCATAGATCCGGCCCAGTCGCACGTGCGAGATCTCGGCACGCATCGGCATCGGTGACGTCGAGGTAGGTGTCTGTGCCGTCGATGTCTGCGCGCACCACCTGCCAGCCGGCCGCAGTGAACCGGTCCGAGATCGCGGCACCGAGCCCTCGCCCGGCACCGGTGACGACCGCGGTAGGCATCAGCGCGCCGCCGTAACGCCCTTGCCCAGGACCACGACGCCACCATCACTGACGGTGTACAACTCCCGGTCCCGATCGAGGTCGACACCGATCTGCGCGCCATCGGGAACGATGACGTTCTTGTCGAGGATGGCGCGGCGAACGACCGCATTGCGCCCGATGCGAGCGCCGGGGAGCACGACGCACCCCTCGAGGTAAGAGCCTCCCTGCACCTGGACGTCGAAGGAGATCACGGAGTTGCGCACATGGGCGCCGGAGACGATCGAGCCGGTGCCGACCATCGACTCGTGCGCGTTGCCACCCTCGACGAACTTGGCCGGTGGCAGGGTCAGGTGGTTGGTGAGGATGGGCCAGCGCCGGTTGTACAGGTTGAAGATCGGATGCACGGACACGAGGTCCATGTGGGCATCGTGGTAAGCGTCGAGGGTTCCCACATCGCGCCAGTAGCCACGGTCGCGCTCTGTCGCACCCGGCACTTCGTTGCGGTCGAAGTCATAGACGTACGCCGCACCCTCGTCGACCAGCATCGGAATGATGTTGCCGCCCATGTCGTGCACGGATCCTTCATCAGCCGCATCGGTGCGCAGGGCGTCGATGAGCGCGTCCGTGAAGAGGTAGTTGCCCATGGACACGTAGGACTCATCGGGCGAACCCGGGATGGCTGGCGGATCGGCCGGCTTCTCCAGGAACCGTGCGATGCGCTCGCCATCGGCGGCCGTCTCGATGACGCCGAACTGGTGGGCGAGGGACCGCGGCTGCCGGATACCGGCGACGGTCACGGCGGCACCACTGTCGATGTGAGCCTCCACCATCTGCATCGGATCCATCCGATAGACGTGGTCGGCACCGAAGACCGCGACGTAGTCCGGCTGCTCGTCATTGATCAGATTGAGGCTCTGGAAGATCGCGTCCGCGCTACCGGTGAACCACCGCGGGCCAAGACGCTGCTGCGCCGGCACCGGGGTGACGTAGTCGCCGAGAAGGGGTGACAGCCGCCATGTCGTCGTGATGTGGCGGTCCAGTGAGTGGGACTTGTACTGCGTCAGGACCGCGACCCGGCGCAGGCCGGAGTTGATGAGATTCGACAGAACGAAGTCGATGAGGCGGTAACTTCCGCCGAAGGGCACCGCCGGCTTGGCCCGGTCAGCAGTGAGCGGGAGGAGCCGCTTGCCCGCTCCACCCGCGAGGACGATGCCTAGTACGTGCGGCCCCGTTTTCACAAACCCAGCCTAGAGGGCACGGACCAAACGCGGAGGGCCTACGCTGCCTTTCGTGAAGGTTGCCATCCTGACGCGTGAGTGGCCCCCGGACATCTACGGGGGCGCGGGGGTCCACGTGCGTGAACTCGTGGCCCACTTGCGACCCCTCGTCGAGGTCGACGTCCAGTGCTTCGGCCCGCCGCGTCCTGACGCCACGGCTCACCAGGTCCCCGGTGCCTTCGCCGATGCCAATCCCGCCCTTCAGACCCTGTCCGTTGACCTGGAGATGGTGCGAGACACCGCCGGGGTCGATCTGATGCACTCGCACACCTGGTACGCCAACCTCGCCGGCCATGTCGGGGGCCTGCTGTACGGCGTACCTCACGTGCTCACGGCCCACTCGCTCGAACCTCTGCGGCCGTGGAAGGAGGAACAACTCGGTGGTGGCTACCGAGTGTCCTCCTGGGTCGAGGCAACGGCGTACGCCCACGCCAATGCGATCATCGCCGTCAGTGCTGGAATGCGCGACGACGTACTCACCGCCTACCCGACGGTGGACCCCGATCGCGTGCATGTCGTGCACAACGGTATCGACACCGAGCGCTACCGACCCGATCCCAGCACCGAGGCGCTTGCCCGCTACGGCGTTCCGACCGACCGGCCCTACGTCCTGTTTGTCGGGCGCATCACGCGGCAGAAGGGCATCGCGCATCTCATCGCCGCCGCGGAGCAATTCGATGACGACGTCGTGCTGGTGCTCTGCGCGAGTTCCCCGGACACTCCCGAGATCGGTGTCGAGACCGAGGCTGCGGTCAAGCGTCTGCGCGCCAAGCGCGGTGACTCGTCCGTCGTGTGGATCAAGGAGCAGGCTCCCGTCGAGGATCTGCTGCAACTTTTCACCCACGCGCTCGTCTTCGCCTGCCCGTCGGTCTACGAGCCCCAGGGCATCGTCAACCTCGAGGCGATGGCCTGCGAGACCGCCGTTGTCGCCTCGGCTGTCGGCGGCATCCCCGAAGTCGTCGTCGACGGCGTCACGGGAATCCTCGTGCCCTACGACCCGGACGACCCACGCGCGCTCGAGATCGGCGTCGCCGAGGCCGTGAACTCTCTCGCGGCCGACCCTGAGCGCGCCGCCGCGATGGGACGCGCCGGACGTGAACGTGCGGTCAGCGACTTCGGCTGGGGCGCGATCGCCGAGCAGACGGTCGCGGTCTACCGCGCCGCCCAGAGTTGAGCACCCTCCTTCCCGAGGAGACCCGACCCCGCCTCTACCTCGGCTACGCGCTCTACCTCGCGGCCACCGTCCTCTTTGCCGTCAACGGCAGCATCGTCAAAGCGATCCTGCAAAGCGGGGTCAGCGCGACCAGCCTCAGCGAGGTCCGTGCGACCGGCGCCTTCGTCATCCTGCTGATCGTCGTCGCGATCAGCCGTCCCCAGGCCCTGCGCGTGCGCCGAAGTGAGTGGAAGTTCCTACTCGCCTACGGCGTGATCGGCGTATCGATGACGCAGTACCTGTACTTCGTGGCACTCGAACGGATGGCCATCGGCATTGCGCTGGTCATCGAGTTCACGGCGCCGATCTTCGTCGTACTGTGGGTGCGTTTCGGCCGCAAGCAGCCGGTGCGATCGTCGGTGTGGGTGGGACTCGTTCTGGCGCTCAGCGGTCTGACCCTCATTGCCCAGATCTGGCAGGGGCTGTCGCTGGACCTCCTCGGCGTTGCCGCGGCCTTCGGAGCCGCCCTCGCCCTCGCCCTCTTCTACGTCATCGGCGAGCACCAGCGCCGTGGTCACGCGCCACGTGATGCGCTCTCGCTGACGATGTGGGGCATGGGCGGTGCGGCTCTCTTCTGGGCGATCGCCCAGCCGTGGTGGAACTTCCCCTGGACGTCGTACACCGGCGAGAGCGCGCCTCTGGGCGGTGTCGGACCGACGTTCCCCATCGGTGCGCTCACACTCTGGATGATCGTCCTCGGGACCGTGGTGCCCTTCACTCTCGCCATCGCTTCACTCGCTCACATCACCGCCGCGCAAGCCTCAACTATCGGCATCACCGAACCGCTCATCGCCTCCATGGTGGCCTGGGTGGCCCTCGGCGAGGTGCTGACACCGCTGCAGATCGCGGGTGGTATCACAGTCCTCGTGGGGGTCTACATCGCTGAGCGGTCCCGGTGACCGCGCCCGATCCGATCGAGCCGCTCGCACCTGCCGTCGTACCCCCGACGAGCACGCGCTCACAGGTCATTGGACTGGCCATGTACCTCGTCGCGGCCTTCCTCTTCGCGCTGAACGGGAGCGTGGCCAAAGCGCAGATCGAGGCTGGGCTGACCGCCGTGCACGTGACGGAGATCCGCACCCTGGGCTGCGCCATTGTTCTGCTTCTCTACCTGGCCATCGCTCGGCCGACGACGTTGAAACTGCGCCGCAGCGAGGTGCCCTTCCTGGTGCTGTTCGGCGTCATTGCCTACACGACCACGCCGTTCCTGTTCTTCCTCACCGTGACGCTGCTCCCGGTCGCGATCGCCGCTCTGCTGTCATTCCTGGCGCCGGTGCTCGTGGCGCTGTGGCTGCGCTTCGTGCGTCGCGAGCCCACCGGCAAGAGCATCTGGGTGTCTCTGGCACTGGTCATCAGCGGCCTGCTGCTGGTGTCGCAGATCTGGTCCGGGCTGGTGCTAGACCCCCTGGGCATCGTCTTCGGACTGCTGACGGCGGTGGCGCTGGCGAGCTATCTACTGCTGGGAGAGGCCGGAGCAAAGCGGCGCGATGTGCTGAGCCTGGCCTTCTGGGGGTTCGCGGTTGCCACGATCGTGTGGAGCATCCTGGCGCCCTGGTGGAACTTCCCGTGGGCGACGCTCGGCGACACGACATCGCTGTTCGAGGGCGGGCTGACCGACGTACCGGTGTGGTCGCTGGTCATCCTCATGGTGATCGTGTCCGTGGTGCCGTTCGTGCTCGTACTCATGTCGCTGCAGCGCATCGGCGCCCAGCGCGGCGGGATCGCCGGCACAACCGAGCCGGTGTGGGCGGCGCTCATCGCCTTCGTGATGCTCGGTGAGGTCATCACGCCGATCCAGGGCCTCGGTGGGCTGGTGGTCCTCGCTGGCGTCATCGTTGCGGAACTCGCCTCGCAGCGCGCCCACCGCCTGGCGATGGGGATGAACTACCCGAGCTAGACGATGTTGCGCTCGGGGCGCAGATCGCCGGTCGCGAAGCGCTCCACATCCAGGGGTGAGATGTCGATGAAGGGCTCGCGGCCGAGGTAGAGATCGCGCAGGATCTCACCGATCGCCGGACCCTGGAGGAACCCGTGCCCGGAGAACCCGGTGGCGTACAGGAATCGGGCGACATCCTTGGACTCACCGAGGAGCGCGTTGTGATCCGGGGTCACCTCGTACAGCCCGGCCCAGCCACTGCGCACACCGAGGTCGAGCAGACCCGGTGCGCGAACCTCCGCCAACTCCGCGAGGCGCTCGGGGAAGTCCGCGTCGCGGCCGATCTCGAAGCCGGGCTCGGCGTCCTTGCGGGAGAAGCCGGTGAGGATGCCGGGACCTTCGCGATGCCAGTACAGGCTCGTGGCGTAGTCGATCGTGAACGCCGTGTCGAACGGCTCGGCGAGTGGTTCGGTGATGAGGAGCTCCCGCTTGTACGGCGTCACCGGCAGATCGACCCCGACGTACGCCGCAATCTGCGGCGACCAGGCTCCAGCACAATCCATGACGCATCCGGTGGCGATAGAGCCAGCCGATGACTGCACGCTGGTGATCTGACCGTCCTGGGAGTCGATCCCGGTGACCTCGATTCCGGTGCGCACCGTGGCACCGAGCCGCCGGGCACCCGTCGCATATCCGAGGACCACGGACTCCGGTGTGCAGTGGCCATCCTCGGGACTCCACGCCGCCGCCAGCACACCCTCGGGATTGAGCAATGGTGACAACCGACACGCCTCGTCGACGTCAACCATCCGTGAGGGGACACCCAGGGAGTTCTGCAGGGCGACGGAGGCGGTGAAGAGATCGAGCGAGCGCTTGCCCAGCATGATGTTGAGCTCGTCGGAGAAGTTCGCGCGTACGCCGCCCGCAGCCTTCGAAGTGGATCCGCCGGAGAGCTCCCCGCGTTCGAGGAGAACGACGCCGACACCGGCCTCCGCGAGGTGGAAGGCCGCGGAGGCCCCCATCACTCCCCCGCCAACGATGACGACGTCTGCCTCGGCGGGCAGGGACGACGCGGTCGACCCGTCGCTCACAGACGGAAGCCCGGATCGAAGGGGAGCTCGACGAGGTCCATCTGTGCCTTCTGCAACTTGCCGCTGTAGTCCCAGTTCATCGACTGCCAACGGGTGAACTGATCGAGGACCCAGATGCCGCTTTGCCGTGAACCGTTGCCGGACAGTCCGTTGCCACCGAAGGGCAGGTGGGCCTCGGCGCCCGAGGTGGAGTTGTTGACCGACATCATTCCGGCGGACACACCCGAGCGGTAGCGCCACACCGCCTGCGGATTCTCGGTGTAGATCGCGCACGACAGGCCGTAGCCGTGACCGTTGGAGAGTTCGATCGCCTCATCAAGGGTGTCGAAGACGCCCATGGTGACGAGCGGGCCGAAGGTCTCGGTCGAGTAGAGCGCGTCGCCCGGACGCACACCGTCGACGATCGTGGGGTGCGCGAACCAGCCCGCGTCAGGGTCGCCGAGGAACCCGCGGCGGGGGTTGGCCGACGTGATGCGGCCGACACTCGTGGAGCCGTAGACGGTCTGGTGATCCTGGATGAGGCCAAGGTGCTTGTCGTGGTTCTCGAGGTACTTCTCGTCGATCATGGGGCCGTAGAGAACGTCGCCGAAGGGGTCGCCGACGATGGCGTTCTCGACCGCGTGGACATAGCGCTCGCGGACGACGTCGTACACATCGCGATGGACCCACAGGGTGCCGAGTGAGGTGCACCGCTGACCGGCGGTGCCGAAGCCGGCGAAGAGCGCCCCCTCGACCACGAGATCGATGTTGGCGTCCGGCATGACAACCATCGGGTTCTTGCCACCGAGCTCAAGACAGGGCGACTGCAGGTGACGCGCGGCGAGTTCGCTCAGGCGGCGCCCCACCTCGGTCGATCCGGTGAAGCCGACCTTCTGGATCAGCCCCTTCTGCAGGGATGCCTCAAGGCCGTCGTACGTCGTCGGGCCGTCGGCGATGACCACCTTGAGCACGTCGCGGGGAACGCCACCGGCGTAGAAGATCTCGGCCATGGCCTGGGCGATCGCGGACGTCTGCTCGGCCGGCTTCCAGACGACGGTGTTGCCGGTGACGAGCGCCGGCACGATGTACCAGGACGGCACGGCCGCCGGGAAGTTGCCGGCGGTGACGATCATCGCGGTGCCAACGGGTACGCGGAAGGTGAAGAGTTGCTTGTCCGGCATCTCGCTAGGAACGGTCTGGCCGTACATCCGACGGCCCTCGCCGATGAAGAAGTCGCAGGTGTCGATGACCTCCTGAACGTCGCCCAGGGCCTCGGCGTAGACCTTGCCCATCTCCCGGGTGACCAGGCGCGCCAGCGCTTCCTTGTTGGCCTCGAAGAGCCGACCGACCTCGGCGATGACGCGTCCACGAGCCGGGGCGGGTACGGCGGCCCAACCGGGCTGCGCGTCGTGGGCGGCCTGGGCCGCGGCGATGACCTCGGCACTGGTCGCGAGGGGCACCTCGGTGACGACATCGGCGAAGTTGGCGGGATTGCGGGAGATGTAGGTGGCCATGGGCCGATCCTTCCACCGGCCAAGGTCGACGTCACAGGGAGGGGAGCCCTTCTGCCAGGCTGGGCCCGTGAGCGAGACCCGGACCGTCGGCACCGCCATCCTTGAGTTGCTCCACCGCGAGGGCATCGACACCGTCTTTGGCCTGCCCGGCGTACACAATCTGGCGTTCTGGTCCGCGCAGACGCCGGTGCGAATCGTCGGTGTGCGGCACGAACAGGCCGCGGCCTATGCCGCCGACGGCTACGGACGCGCCACCGGTCGGGTGGGCGTTGCGTTGACCACGACCGGCCCGGGTTCGGTCAATGCGCTGGCGGCATTCGGCGAGGCAGCCGTAAGTGGGGCCCCCGTCCTGGTGATCTCCAGCGACGTGTCCACCGCCCTGCGTTCATCGGACGGCCCCCGCGGAATCCTGCACGAGATGGGTGACCAGGCCGCGCCCTTCGCCGCCTTCGACCGGCCGGCACGCACGGTCGGCAGTGCGCAGCAGGCGCTGGCCGCCGTAGCCGAAGCACTCGCGATTGCCGGTACGCCGCCGACCGGGCCGGCGTACGTCGGCATCCCCTCGGACATCCTCAATGCCGAGTGGACCGGTGACCTGCCAACCTCGACGTCGCCCTACCCGGCGGCGGCTGCGCCCGCCCCATCGGCGGCCGGGGTCGAAGCACTCGCATCGCTGATCAAGAACAGCGAACGGGTTGCGATCTGGGCGGGCGGCGGCGTCGCCCAATGTGGTGAGGCGGGTGAATCCGCCCTCCGTCTCTTGGCCGAGCGACTTGGCGCCCCCGTGGTGACGACGTACGCCGGCCGGGGGGTGATGGCTGGGCACCCGCTGACCATTGAAGCCTCCACGCACGAACCGGAGGTCGAGGCGGTGCTCGGCGACGCTGACCTCCTTCTGGTCGTGGGAAGCGGATTCGACGCGATGCACACCAAGAACTGGAAGATGGCCATGCCGCGACGGCGAGCGGCGATTGCGCTCGGCAGTGAAGTGACCCGAACGGTGCCGTGGGATGTGCTGATCCGCGCCGATCTGGTGGCGACGCTGACCTCCCTGCAGAGCCGCTTGGACGAACTTGACGTCAACGAGCGCCCGGCCTGGGCCCCCACGGGACTCCGTGAGGCCGTGCGGGCGCGACTGCGCGCCGACGAGCGCATGGTCGAGCCGGTGGCCTTTGTCGAGGCCGTGGAGTCTTGGCCGGTCGACGGCGTCGTGGTCACGGACATGTGCGTCGCCGGGTACTGGACCAGCAGCCACGCGCGCCACGATCGACCGCGGCACCTGCTCAATCCGGTCGGTTGGGGCACCCTGGGCTACGCGCTGCCCGCGGCGATCGGGCCCGCTGCGGCCGGCATGCCGACGCTGGCGGTATGCGGTGATGGCGGGCCGATGTTCGCGCTCGGTGAATTGGCGACGTTCGTGCAGGAGAAGTTGCCCATTGCGCTGGTCATCGTCGACGACGGTGGCTACGGGATGCTGCGCTATGACCAGCAGGTGTTCGGCCATCCCGAGCGCGGGGTGGACCTGATGACGCCGGACTGGCGACTCCTGGCGGCGTCGTTCGGCATCGATTACGTCGAGGTGGATTCGGCGGGAACTGTCGGGCTTGACGGGATTGTCGGTGGAGGTTCGGTCGGGTCTGTGCCCGACGATGTCGCCGACGGCAATGGGCATCCAGCTGGGTCTGTTCCCGACGACGTCGCCGACGGCGATGCGGGCGAAGTGACCGTCACGCTGACCGAGGCTCTATCGGCTGCCGCCGCGCGCTCGGGACCGACGATGATCGTGCTGCGCGCCACCTTCTACCCGCCGGCCTCCACCAGCCCCCGCTGGTTCGAGACCGCCACCGGCCCCCGCGAAACCGCCTAGCTCGGCGTTCTTAGGGGATTGTGCGCTCAGAGG
>CAYGMM010000009.1:0-14899 GCA_964351035.1 uncultured Actinomyces sp. | reverse complement strand
GCCGAAAAAGCGCACTCCCAGCGCACAACCACCCCCGACCTCCGGATTGTGCGCTCAGAGGGCCGAAAAAGCGCACTCCCAGCGCACAACCACCCCCGACCTCCGGATTGTGCGCTGAGAAGGCCGAAAAAGCGCACTCCCAGCGCACAACTGACGTGGCTCGTGGCTGTGGATAGCCAAGCGCACGTTTTTCGTCGTTCGCTCATGCTGGCGGGATGACATCCCGCGCACTCCCACCACCCGATCTACACGAACTGGCGGCCTCGCGAGGCGGGGTCCTTTCGTGGAAGGAGGCTCGAGCCGCCGGCATGAGCCCCCGCAGGATTGGCACGCACCTGCGACGTGGCGCATGGAAGAAGGTCGGCTCGGCCCTCATCATCCGCGACCTCTTCGTGGCGGGTGACGCGTCGACTGCATGGCTCTTGCACCTGCACTGTGGAATCGAATCGGTCGTGAGTGGCCCGCTTGCCGTCAGGCTTCAGGGTTGGGATGTTGCCGGTAGCGATCATGTCGTCGTGGCCCCGGTCGCGCATCGCGCCCCACCAGGCATGTCCCTTCGAGTTATCCGTCGTAAGGAACCCACCACCACCTACCTGTCAGACGTTCCACCTCTTGTTCCCCGGCTCGATGCACTCGTCGATGTGCTCTTGACTCGGTCCAGTCAGGGCGCGCGCGATCTGCTGGATCACGCCCTGCAGCGTCGTTGGATCGACGCCAACAAACTCGCGACTCTCGCAGATCACCGTGGCGGTCCAGGGCGAAAGGGCCAGGGACGTCTCCTTGAACTCTTCGCGCGAGCATCGACAGGCTCGCGTTCGGAAGCAGAGCAGGTCATGGGGGCGTTACTCAAACATGTCGGGGGCGGATGGGTGGCGAACTATGCCGTGCACGGAAACGACGGACGAGTTTTGGCGGAGATCGACTTCGCTGAGCCTCGCTTGCGGCTCGCCATCGAGATCGATGGTCGAGCGTTCCACAGCGACCACCACTCCTTCGAGAAGGACCGAGCGCGTCAGAACATGTTGGCTCTGCGTGGTTGGACGGTGCTGCGGTTCACCTGGGAGCGCCTGATCAACGATCCCGAAGGCGTGTTGGCTGAGATTCAGGCGGCAATGAGGCAAGCGATTGTGCGCTGAGAAGGCCGAAAAGGCGCACTCTCAGCGCACAACCAACATCGACCTCCGGATTGTGCGCTGAGAAGGCCGAAAAGGCGCACTCTCAGCGCACAACCACCCATAAAGAACGACTCGGCTAGCCCTTCCGGCCGATGATGAGGTCGGCGACCAGGGAGGTCCAGCCCGTCTGGTGGGAGGCTCCGAGTCCCGCGCCGTTGTCGCCGTGGAAGTACTCGTAGAACAGCGGATCGTGCCAGCGCGGATCGGACTGGAAGCGCTCGCTGCCCCCGAACACCGGCCGAGTCCCATCCGGCTGTTCGAGGAACACCGAGATCAGTCGCCGCCGGATCTCGTGGGCCACCTGCGAGAGGTTCATCATGATCCCGCTCCCGGTGGGGCACTCCACGGTGAACTCATCGCCGAGGTACAGGTGGTAGCGCTCGAGCGCCTCAATCACCAGATGATTGATCGGGAACCACACCGGCCCACGCCAGTTGGAGTTGCCGCCGTAGATCGGCGTCGTGGACTCGGCCGGCTCGTAGTCGATGTCGTACCCCTGCCCCTCGACGGTGATCTCGTACGGCGCCCCGTCAAGGCGCTTGGACAGCGAGCGCAGGCCGTACGGCGACAGCAGGGAGTCTTCGCTGAGGATCTCCATGAGCACCCGCCGGAGGCGGTCCGGATCCACCACGGTGAGCAACGCCTTGCGGTGCCCATCGACCTCTCGGAACTGCAGGGATCCGGCCACATGCTCGCCCTCGTTGGCAGATCCCGTCACTCCGCGTCGACGTAGGAAGTTGTCCAAGCTGCGTCGATACCGCTCAGAGTTGCCGAAGGTGCCGTCCTGCTCGATGTAGGCACCGGCGAGCACGGGAATGACCCCCACGAGTGAGCGCACCTTGATCGGTTCGCGCGATCCGTCCGGCCGAACGAGTTGGTCGTAGAAGAAGCCCTCCTCGGCATCGAACAAGCCCACCGCTGAGATGCCGTCGGTGATGGTGGAGAAGTGCTCGAGGAACTTCAACGCCATCGGCGCATAGGCCTCGTCGTGCGGAGCGATGCGGATCGCCATACGCAGCATCATCAGCGCATAGAAGGCCATCCACGCCGTGCCATCGGCCTGCTCAATCGTGTAACCGTCCGGCAGGTGCGACCGGTCAATCGGGCCGATGTTGTCCAGCCCGAGGAAGCCGCCCTCGAAGACGTTATTGCCCTCCTTGTCGACCTTGTTGACCCACCAGGTGAAGTTGATGAGCAACCGCTGGAAGACGCGCTCAAGGAAGTCGATGTCGGTGCCGCCATCAATCTCGAAGACACGGATGGCCGCCCAGGCATGCACCGGCGGATTCACATCGTCGAAGTTCCATTCGTACGCCGGAATCGCACCGCTCGGATGCGAGTACCAGTCCCGCAGCATCACCTGCAACTGGTACTTCGCGTATTCCGGGTCAATATGCGCGAACACCACCGTATGGAAGGCCAGATCCCACGCGGCAAACCACGGGTACTCCCACGAGTCCGGCATCGACAGGACGTCGTAGGCATCGAGATTGCGCCACCGGGCATTGCGCACGAGTTGGTGCCCCGCCGGGGGCGGCGGCTCCGTGGGGTCACCGTCAAGCCACCGTGCGACGTCGTACCGGTAGAACTGCTTGCACCAGATGAGGCCGGCAAAGGCGCGCCGCATGACATCCGCGGCATCAGCCGAGGCATCAGCTGGCGCGAGGTCGGCGTAGAACTCATCCGCCTCCGACTGCCGCAGCGCCATGAGGTCATCGAATCGCTGGCCCGACCAACCGGGGTCGGGGTGATCTCCATCGCTCGGCGACCACAGCCGCAGCCGCACCTCCACGGTCGCCCCCGCAGGGACGTCAAGCACGTAGTGCCACGCGCACTTGGTGCCGAGACGATCGGGATTCACCGTGGCCGCGCCGCTGACGACATAGTCATTGATGCCGTCCTTGGGATACGGCTCGTCGAGCGGGTCACCGAAGCAGCGTTCGGTGTTTGTCCGGTTGTCGCAGAACAACGCCTCCGGGGATGTCCCGTCCGAGGCCACCGCGGCATCAAGGTGATAGGTCCCCAAGCGCCAGTGATCGGCCACGATGGTGTCGGCGTCGAAGGCGAACTGAGGGATGGGCCGGGTCTGCCCCCAGGACCAGGTGTCCCGGAAGATTGCTGACGGCAGCAGGTGCAGCGTGTCGGCGTCCGGCCCGACATTGGTCACTCGAATACGGATGAAGGTGTCGGTCGGGTCGTTCTTGGCATAGGACACGTCGACCACCCAGTAGCGGTCGTCATCGAAGACCCCGGTATCGAGCAACTCGTACTCCGGGTCCTGGCGCGATCGCGAACCATTGACCGAAACCAACTCGTCGTACGGGTAGGCCGCCTGGGGATAGTGGTAGTGCGCGCGCAGCCAGGCATGCGACGGCACGGCGTCGTCGTACCACCAGTACTCCTTGACGTCCTCGCCGTGATTGCCCTGCCAACCGTCGAGGCCAAAGAAGCGTTCCTTGAGGAAGGCATCGCGGCCGTTCCACAAAGCCACGGAGAAGGACATGTCCTGGTGGAGGTCGCAGTAGCCGAGGATGCCGTCCTCGCTCCACCGGAAGGTCCGCGATCGGGCCTGGTCATACGGCAGATAGCGCCAGGCGTCTCCATCGGCGGAGTAGTCCTCCCGGACCGTCCCCCAGGCACGTTCGGCCAGGTAGGGGCCCCACTGGTACCACGGACCTGCTTCATCGGGCCCGAACCGGTAGTTTCCGCACTGGGCCATCCGGCCCTGCTCCGCTGGAATCGTCACGGTGCGATGATGCCCTCTCCCGGGTTCGCCCCGCATGCGGTTGGCTGCGGAGATACCGTGGGAGTACAGGCTTCGATCAAGGAGGCGTCGTGGGCCGGGTACGTCGTGCAGGGGTGGCCGCCGTTGCCATCCTGGCCGCTCTCATCATGGGGCTGTCGCTGGCGCCCGCCGCGACCGCAGCGAAGGACATCCCCAAGGACGTCCCGCTCGTCATGGGCGACAAGGGCGACACCGTCGGCAAGGCCCAGCGCCGTCTGGAGTGGCTCGGCTACGAGCTGCGCGAGAAGGAGATGGACAAGGAGTACTTCGGCCGCTCCACGCGCAAGGCCGTCAAGCAGTTCCAGCAGAAGTTCTTCATCCCGGTCAACGGGAAGATCAACAAGGACACCTGGCGCATGCTGGAGAAGGTCGGCGGCGGTGTCGGCAAGCTCCCGAAGTCCTGCCTTAACGAAACCAAGGTGGTCTGCGTCGACAAGACCGCCAAACTCCTGCGGTACGTCAAGAACGGCAAGGTCAAGATGACCACCGACGTGCGGTTCGGTGTCCCGGGTCTCGATACGCCGACCGGTTCCTACCGCGTCTGGTACAAGGATCGCTACGCCACCTCGGGCATCAACGGACCCGATCAGCCGCGCGCGCCCATGCCTTACGCCCTGTTCTTCAACGGCGATATCGCAGTGCACTACTCACCGACCTTCGCGGCCAGTGGCTACTACCCCGGTGGGGGGTCACACGGTTGCGTCAACGTGGCCGACCTTCAGGCAGTGTCCTGGCTCTTCGACCAGATCCCTGTCGGCACGCGCGTCTACGTGTACTGGGGCTAGTACCTTCGCCATATGACCAAACGAGTCGTCCTCCTCGGCTATGGCCTGGCCGGACGCGTCTTCCACGCACCCCTGATCAACGCTGAGCCCGATCTACAGCTCACTGCAATCGTCACGGCGAACGCCGAACGTCGCGAGCAGGCCGCAGCCGACAACCCAGGCGTCACGCTCCTCGCCACCGCGGACGAGGCCTGGGATCGGGCCGATGAGTTTGATCTGGCCATCATCGCGACGGCCAACTCCGCGCACGTGCCTCAGGCAACAGCCGCCCTCACACACGGCCTACACGTGGTGGTCGACAAGCCGCTCGCGGCAACGGCCGCACAGGCTCAACACCTCGTCGATCTTGCGGCCAGCGTGCATCGCCAGCTGCATGTCTTCCAGAACCGACGGTGGGACTCCGAGATCCTCACCGCGCGTGCCGCGATCGACGAGGGTGTCCTCGGTCGGCCGCACCGCCTGGAGTCCCGGTTCGAACGCTGGCGCCCCTCTCCCAAGGGGGGCTGGCGCGAAATGGGTGCACCCGAAGACATCCCGGGCCTGCTCTACGACCTCGGTGCTCACCTGGTGGACCAGGCCATCCACCTCCTGGGCCCGGTGGAGCGGGTGGTGGCCAGCGTGCGCATCCTGCGCGATGGCGTGACCGGTGATGACGACACTCAGGTGATGCTCTGGCATACCGGCGGTGCGATCAGCATCCTCAGCGTCAGCGCCGTTGCCGCCTTCA
The DNA here is from genome assembly GCA_964351035.1 of uncultured Actinomyces sp. Classification (GTDB taxonomy): domain Bacteria; phylum Actinomycetota; class Actinomycetes; order S36-B12; family S36-B12; genus Mxb001. The sequence continues at coordinate 9,427 of CAYGMM010000009.1, read as the reverse complement.
TTGAGCCACGCCTGCGTCTACTCGGCACCCGGGGCGGCCTGGAGATCATCGGTCTGGACACACAGGAAGACGCCCTACGCGCAGGGCGGTCCCCCCGTGACGCGAACTGGGGTGTCGAGCCCGACGAGCACACGGCGATGATCGTCACGGCCGATGACGTGACGCCGAGGCCCTACCGGCGTCACCGGGGTGCGTACCCGGAGTACTACGCCGGAGTCGCCCAATCCATCAACGGGCAGGGGCCAGCGCCAGTTGACGCACGCGACGTCGTACAGAACCTCCGAGTCATTGAGGCGGCCGCTCAATCCTCCATGGACGCCGTCGAGGTGCGACTCGATCCACCTGCGGGCCATGCCGGCAGGAGTTGACCGCCGACCTATCCGATCTATCCGGCCGACGTGACCGCGGTCTGCTGCGACAACTCCGTGAGCAGGCCCACTGGGTCGGCAAGCAGCAGGTCGAACGCCACCTCCGCACCGCCGACGAGGACGGCGTCGCTGCCGAGCGCCGCGGGCACGACGACCACCTGTTCGCGCGCGGCCGGGAGGGCCAGCGTCAGTTGCTCGGTCACATAATCCGGTGCCGCGCCGTGAATCGCGGCGAGGTGCCCACCAAGGACAACCGCCTGCGGGTTCAGGACATGGAGGAGGTTCACCAGTCCGATGCCGAGCCAGGTCGAGACCTCGCGTACAGCACGCATGGCCGCCGGATCGCCCTGGCGAGCCGCCTCGATCACATCAATCGCCGACGCCGCATTCAGCCCATAGGATTCCGCCGCGTCGACCAGGGCCTCTGCTCCCACCTCGGTCTCCCAGCATCCGACAGCACCACAGCGGCAGGGCCGACCAGAGGGATTCACGCGAACATGACCCACCTCGCCACCGTAGCCACCCGCTCCGACGAGAGCTTGACCGTCGACAATGACGCCGCCGCCGATGCCGACATCGCCAGCCAGGAAGATCAGCGAATCGACCTCCTGCGCCGCACCGCGCAGGTGTTCGGCAAGCGCACCGAGGTCGGCATCGTTGCGGACCTGCACGCCGCGTGCGCCACCTCCGAGCGCGTCACCAAGGAGCCGCGCGAATGGAACATCGATCCAGCCGAGATTCGGAGCCTGGCGCACGAGTCCATCCTCCGCACGTACGATGCCCGGCACTCCGACGCCGGTTCCGATCCAGGCAGCGCCACTCGGGGCAGCGGACAAGATCTCCCGCCCGATGTCAGCAACCTCCCGGACGATGCGGCCGGGATCGCCCAGCGCATCGACATGTCGGTGCTCCATGCGGGTGAACACTTCTCCGCCAAGCCCGACGAGGGCCCCGACCGTTCGATCCACGCGCACATCGAGGGCGAGGGCCACGGCCGATGATGCCACCGGTTCAACGACCAGGGACGGTCGACCAACCCCACGCACGACACCGGCACCTTCGACGACGAGGCCCAGGTCGACAAGTTCGGTGACCAGCCCACCCACCGTGCTGCGGTTGAGCCCGGACGTCGAACCGATCGCTGATCGCGACAACGGGCCACGTCGATGCAGTAGGCGCAGGACAAGGGACAGATTGGCGCGACGTACTTCGTCTTGCGTTGCCCCCGCGAGGGATGGAGCCACCGATGTCAGCGCCCCGTTGAGGCGGCCCGCCTGCGCGAGATCGCGTCGACGCTCGCCGCGACGAGGAGGACCAGACCGGTGACCACGAACTGGATGCCCGACTGCTGGGTGATGAGCGGAAGGCCATTGGCGATGACAGCGATCACGAGGCCGCCGATGACGGCGTCGCGCACCTTGCCACGGCCGCCGAAGAGGCTCGTGCCGCCGATGACCGCTGCACCCACCGCAAAGAGCAGGGTCTGCGCGCCACCCGTTGTCGGCGAGACCGAGTTGTCACGCGAAGCAAGGAGCACGCCGGCCACCGCGGCAAGGGTCGAACAGAAGATGAAGCACGTGATCATCAAGCCCTTGACGTTGATGCCCGCACGACGTGCCGCCTCGCGATTGCCGCCGACGGCGTACACGTGACGACCGAAGCCGGTGCGCTGCAGGATGAAGGTGAGGACGACGAGCAGGCCGAGGATGACGACGACCACCCAGGGCACTCCCTGAATGACGACGTTGGCGGTAGCCAACTGACGCTCCTGGTTGAGCAGGTAGGTCGCGATGACAACCAGGACGCCGAGCGCGATGACCTTGGCTGCCCACACACTCATCGACTCCGCGGTCAGGCCAGCCTTGCGTCGACGATTGATCGAGAGCAGGTTGATGATGGCGAATCCACCAATGACGACCACGGCAAGCACCCAGCCGAGGACAACCGGCATGTTGCCGTTCATGATGACGAGAATCGCGTCATCGCGGATCGGGATGGTGCCGCCCTCGCCAATGATGAGCAGCATGGCTCCCTGAAGGGCGAGGAACATCGCCAGGGTCACGACGAAGCTGGGGATCCCAAGCCGCGCAACGAGTAGACCAATCACGAAACCGATAACGACGCCGGTCAGGAGCGCAGCCAGCAGTGCGATGGGCCAGGCCATACCCATGTTAGTGAGCACGACGGCGAGGACGGCTGCAGCGGTGCCGGCCGCAAAGCCGGCCGAGAGGTCGATCTCGCCGAGGAGCAGGACGAAGACCAGGCCCATTGCGAGGACGATGATCGCCGCGCTCTGATTGATCAGGTTGGCGAAGTTGAAGATCGACAGGAACGTGCCACCCTCGAGAACGCCGAAGAGGATGACAAGGGCCACGAGGCCGAGGACGGCGGGCAGGGAGCCGATGTCGCCCCCGCGAACACGCGCGATGTAGTCGCGAACGGCTTGGCCGATGCCGGCGGTGTCGCCAGCGGCAGGGACATCGACCTCGGTGACCTGCGCGCTCATGCCGCACCTCCCATGGAGTTGTCCTGAATTCCGATGTCACCGGATCGACCGGTGGTGATGAGTTCGACGACCTGCTGGGCGCTGACGGTGTCCTTTTCGACCTGGGCGGCCATCTGGCCGAGGTAGAGGCAGGCGATGTCATCGGCCACAGCCTGGACGTCGTTCATGTTGTGGGAGATGAGAATGACGCCGAGACCGTTATCGGCCAGTCGGCGGACAAGATTGAGGACCTGCTCGGTCTGGGCGACGCCCAGCGCGGCGGTCGGCTCGTCGAGGATGACGAGCTTGGAGTTCCAGAGCACAGCCCGGGCGATGGCGACGGTCTGTCGCTGACCGCCGGAGAGGCTGGAGACCTGCTGGCGCAGCGACTTCAGGGTGCGCACACTCAAGCCCTTGAGGGTCTCACCAGCGCGCTTCTCCATGGTGGTCTCGTTCAGCGTGACACCCGACTTGACCTCGCGGCCGAGGAACATGTTGTGGACGACGTCGAGGTTGTCGCACAGCGCGAGATCCTGGTAGACGACCTCGATGCCGAGTTCGTTGGCCTGCTTGGGTCCGTGGATCGTGACCGGCTTGCCTTCGAAGAGGACCTGACCGCTGTCGAAGGGGTGAATACCGGCGATCGCCTTGATCAGGGTCGACTTGCCGGCGCCGTTGTCACCGACCAGCGCTGTGACACGGCCAGCACGGACGTCGAGATCGACATCGCGGAGTACGTGGACCGGACCGAAGCTCTTGTTGATACCCCGCAGGGACAGCAGGGGCGTGTCATTCGCCATGGGACCTCGCTGACAGCAGTCGGATTCTTGCGTGAGTCTTTCAGGTATGACACGGGGGCGGGCCGAAATTCGAACCCGCCCCCGCGCCATGTCACCGTGCTAGGCGGCTACCCCTGGGATCAAGGGTTGATGCCGTACTCGGCGCACTTCTCCTGGATGGCCGGGGTGGTGCAGACCCGGTCGTAGGTGGTGAAGCCGTCGGCGATGACGTCCTTGACGTTCTCCGGGAAGACCGCGATCGGCTCGAGGAGAACGGCCTTGACCTCGGCACCGGTCTCGGTGTCGGTGACGGTCTTGTTGGCCATGGCGTCAGCGGCCGGGATGTTGGCCTGGATCAGGTCGATGGCGAGCTGAGCAGCAGCGTCGGCCTCGGCCTTGACGGCCTTGTAGACGGTCATGCACTGGGTGCCGAGGAGCACGCGCTGCAGACCCTCATCGGTCGCATCCTGACCGGTGACGGGCACCTGGCCCGCGACACCGTTGCGCTCGAGGACCGCGATGGCCGCGCCACCGAGACCGTCGTTCGCAGCCGCAACACCGATCAGGTCGCCGCCGACCTCGGTGTACATCTGCTCGAAGATCGTGCCGGCCTTGGTGTTGTCCCAGTCCGGAACGCTCTGGTCAGCAGCGATGGTGTAGCCAGCGCCGGTGAGGACCGTCTCGTAGCCCTCCTTGAACAGGGTGGCGTTGTTGTCGGTCGGCGAGCCGTTGAGCAGGGCCACCGGGCCGGCGTCGTTGCCATCGGCCTGCATGCAGGTCACGAGGCCCTCACCGATCTTGGTGCCGACAGCCACGTTGTCGAAGGACACGTAGTAGTTGGCGTTGCCGGCCAGGGTCAGACGGTCGTAGTCGATCGTCGGGACACCCTGGTCGTTGGCCTTCTTGATCACCGCGGCAGCCGAGGGGCTGTCGAGGTTGACCAGCATGAGGACCTGCACGCCGGAGTTGAGCATCTGGTCAGCGATGGTGGCGAACTTCGCCTTGTCGCCATTGGCGTTCTGGATGTCGTACTCGACGCCAGCGGCGTTGAACGCCTGCTCGAGGAACGGACGGTCCGCGGTCTCCCAGCGAGCGGAGGATGCCGCGTCCGGAAGGATGACGCCCACCTTGCCGCCGGTGGGCGGAACCTGGGTGGCCGAGCTGTCGGGAGCGGCGCTCGAGGAGGAGTCGCCGCCGCTGTCGCTGCCACCGCAGGCAGCCAGGAGAAGGCCGGTGGCCGCGAGTGCGGCGACGGCCCCGATGATGCGCTTGGACATTCGTGTCCTTTCTCAGCAGGGCGTCCCCCTGCAATGCCGTGTACTGCTGTTGTTGTGTGGTGAGGGTGATCGCCCCGGCTAGGCGCCGAGGATGTGATCGATCACCAACTGGTCCAGTTGCTCGTTGCGATAGCCGCGACTGGCCAGGGCTTGTGGGTCATGCTGCTCATCGAGCAGCGCTTGGGCCGCCTCCCGCGAGTACGGGCCGACGGTGGGTTCGGCGAGTTCGGGGACTCCGGCGTCTGCGAAGGCCTGCTTGACCTTCGGATCGTTGTCGAAGGCCTTGGCTCGCTCGCGGAACATCAGGTAGGTGCGCATGCAGCCACGCGCAAAGTCCCAGATGCCGTCCGCGCCCTCGTTGCGGTAGGGGCGGGCGTCGAAGTGCTTGGGGCCGGCGTACCCGGAGTTCTCCAGAAGCCGGACGAGGAAGAAGTCGTCCTTGATGCCCTCGGAGCCGAAGCGAAGGTCCTGGTCGTAGCGACCGATCTTCTGGTCGTTGAGGTCGATGTGGAATAGCTTGTTCTGCCAGATCGCCTGAGCGACGCCCTGGTAGAAGCTGAGGCCAGCCATGGTCTCGTGAGCGACCTCGGGGTTGAGGCCGACCATCTCGGAGTTGTCGAGGGTCTCGATGAAGGCCAGGGCGTGACCAACGGTGGGCAGGAACGTGTCGCCGCGTGGCTCGTTGGGCTTGGGCTCGATGGCGAAGCGGATGTCGTATCCCTTGTCCTTGACGTAGCCGGCGAGGAAGTCCAGTGCCTCGCGGTAGCGGTCCAGCGCGTCCGCAGGGGTCTTTGATGCGGCGGACTCCACGCCTTCGCGGCCGCCCCAGAAGACATACGTCGGTGCGCCGAGTTCGGCGGCGACATCGAGATTGCGCATCGTCTTGGCAATCGCGAGACGGCGTACCTCACGGTCGTTGGAGGTGAACGCACCGTCCTTGAACATCGGGTGCCAGAAGAGATTGGTGGTGGCCATCGAGCAGACGATCCCGGTCTCGTCGAGGGCCTTGATGAAGGTGTCGAGTTCGGCCCGGCGCTCGGACTCGGGGGCACCGAAGCTCATCAGGTCGTCATCATGGAAGCTGACGCCCCACGCACCGATATCGGCCAGGCCGCGCACGAAGTCCGCGGGGGCGATCGGGGGGCGAGTGGCGTCGCCGAAGGGGTCGCGACCGGGGTGACCGATAGTCCACAGACCGAATGCGAAGCGGTCCTGCGGTGATGGTGTGTAGTCGCTCATACGAGCCCCCGGACGTCGATTTCTCCATGTGGAATGGGGCCACATGAAATTGTTGTGAGCGAGAACATATGGCCTAGATCACATAGGCGCAAGCCCAAATCGTTCGCCTGCCGGTAACGAATTCATCACGTCTGATTCAGCCGCTGGCCACGTCGTCGGAAGCGGCGGCTAACCCCCGTGGATCTGCTCCCGGGCGGCCGCGTACGTCTCTCGGACGGCCGGGACGGGCTGCGGGGCCAGCTCGATCTGCCCCGCGCTGGCCCATGCTGGCGGGGTCGATCCACCGAGCAGCGCCCAGGCCGCCTGTCGCGCGGCCCCGTCGGCGACGTACTCCCCAGGGGCGGGCACCACAACGGGAACATCGACGAGGGTGCGGGCGACCTGCTGCACCGCCGGGTTGGCCGCGGCGCCCCCGACGAGGAGCAGCCGCCTCGGATGCACCCCCTGTGCTCGCAGTGCATCGACGGCGTCCGCGAGGCCACACATCATGCCTTCAACCGCCGCGCGCGCGAGGTTCGCCGGCGTCATCGCGTCTCGGGTCATGCCGACAAGCGTGCCGGTGGCATTGGGCAGGTTCGGGGTGCGTTCACCATCGAGGTAGGGCAGGAGCACGAGGCCCCCGCTACCCGGCTCGGCCGATAGCGCCAGCCCGGTGAGTTCGTCGAGGTCAACGCCCAGCATGTCGGCCGTCGCGGTGATGACTCGCGCGGCGTTCAAGGTGCAGACAAGCGGTAGGAAACGACCGGTGGCATCGGCAAATCCCGCGACTTCACCGCTGGGGTCCGCAGTGGGTTGGTCGGCAACGGCAAACGCCGTACCCGAGGTGCCGAGAGACACCACGACATCACCCGGCAGGGCACCAACGCCGAGTGCGGCACCCATGTTGTCGCCCGTGCCGGGGGACAGGGCGATCCCGCCACGCATCTCGCCGACGATCTCACTCGGTCCGGCAACACGCGGCACGTCGACGACGCGACCGAGCGCAAGTTCGAGGAGGTCCAGGCGGTACGACTCGTCCTTCGGTGACCAGTAACCAGTGCCGGACGCATCGCCTCGATCAGTCGTCGCTTCAGCCGGCTTGCCGGCAAGCATCCACGTCAGCCAGTCGTGCGGAAGCAGGATGCGGCTGACACGGGCGGCGAGTTCGGGCTCATGCTGCGCCAGCCACCGAACTTTCGACACGGTGAAGGCCGCGACGGGCACGCTGCCCACGGCATCCGCCCAGGCCTGCGGGCCACCGAGTTCGTTCACGAGGTCGGCCGCCGCCTGCGCTGAGCGCGTGTCATTCCACAGCAGTGCGGGTCGGACGATCTCGCCGTCGTCGTCGAGCGTCACCATGCCGTGCTGCTGGGCGGCCACACCGAGCGCCGCAACGCCGTCGAGCACTCCGTCCAGCGCACCTTCGAGCGCGGACCACCAATGGTCGGGGTGCACCTCGGTGCCGTCAGGGTGAGTGCCCCGGGCTTCGCGGACGAGTTCGCCACTCTCCGCATCGCGTACGACAACCTTGACGGACTGGGTAGAGGAGTCGACTCCGGCGACAAGTGGCATGCCCACGACGTTACTCCCCATCCACCCCTCCGCACCCTTGTGGTTTGTGGTCGTTAAGTCGCCGAGTTAGCAACCACAAACCACAAGGGTGCGGGCTTGGACGTGGCCTACGCTCGCGGCATGGGGCTGCGGTGGAGTTGCTGCGTGCTGGACGAGGCTGGCCAGGTCATCCACGCCGAAGACTCGGCCCGGGTCCAGCCCACCGCGAGCATCGGCAAGCTCTTCCTGCTGTACGCCGTCGCCGATGCCGCGGCCACCGGGACACTCGCCATGAGCGATCCGGTACGTCGACCAACGGAAGCCGTCCACGATTCCGGTCTGTGGCAGCACCTCAGCGTCAATGAGTTGACCATCGGCGATGCTGCAGTCCTCGTCGCGTCCGTGAGCGACAACCTCGCCGCCAACGCGCTGCTTGACGTGATCGGATCAGACGCAGTCGACGCGGCCGCCGAGGTGCTGGGCTGTCAGCGATCGCGACTCATCGACCGGATTCGCGACGTGCGAACAGCCGAACATCCGCCGGCCCCGTCGATCGGTCGCGCCGATGAACTCGCCGAGGCGGTGCGACGTATTGAAGTAGCTGCGCGCTTGACATCACCGAACAGTTCGGCGGAGACCAACAGGGTAGACGTCATCTCCTCGAGCTCCGCCGCACAGGTTCGCGAGTGGCTCCGCACCGGTGTGGATCTCTCCATGGCAGGGGCGGCGTTCAACCTTGATCCACTGGCCCACGGCACACCCGATCGCGGCCTCACGCTGTGGAACAAGACGGGGACCGACTCGACGGTGCGCGCCGACGTAGGCATAGTCAGCGGCTTGCGCGGATGGTTCGCCTACGCCGCGATGGCGGAGTGGGACGGCGCAAGCGATGAACGCGAGTCGGCATTAGGGCGCACGCTCTCTCTCGGCCACCACCTTCACACCCTTGTGGGAAATGGTCGCTAACTCGCCTAGCTAGCGACCACAAACCACAAGGGTGCGGAAGGGGCTAGACCCCGAACTTGGCGGATTCAAAGCGAGCCACGACATCCGGCTCGCCGACCACCTCGACCCGACATTGACGACGGCCGTACAGCCGGAGTACGAGTTCGAGTGGATCACCGATGAGCGTGACTGACGGCTCACCCTTCTTGGCAACGATGCGCTGGCCGGTGTCGGCACGCTGCAGGACCACACCCACCGGACTCCGACGCACCAGCAACTTCGACATCGTGCCGAGCCGAGACCAGATCAGGTCCTGCTCCCCCGCTGGTAACTCCCGCGGCTCCCATCCGTCGACGGCGCGGCGTACGTCTTCGTGATGGATGGCGTACTCGAGGAGATTGGCCATCCCGTCGACTCCCGGCAGGGAGAACACCGACAGCGTCGGTGGGCCGCTGCGCACGGTGGCGACGAGCTCGCCCCAGGGGCGTTGCGCCGTGGACGCCTGCACGGACTCAGTGTGTCGAGCCAGCGGCCCACCGAGGATTCCCAGCGCCGCATCCGGTCGACCTTCGCGGATCACCAGATGCGCGGTGAGGTCCCGCGTCGTCCAGCCCTCGCACAACGTCGGCGCGTCAGGCCCCACCGACAGGAGCAGATCGGACAGGGCAAGGCGCTCGGCGCGCGCGGCTTCGGCAGCGGTCACATCACGATCGTGGCATATAAGCCCGGCTCGGCGCCCTAGGCGGGAACGACTTCGACCGATATACCCGATGCGATGCGATACGGGTTGCCCTGAATCATCGC
>CAYGMM010000008.1:29027-31954 GCA_964351035.1 uncultured Actinomyces sp. | reverse complement strand
ACTGGGAAAGCATAGGGGAGACCCTCCGCGACTGTGAAATGACCCCCCCTCCGGGTGGCACAGTGTCTTGGTGGACCGTCGCCAACTCTTCGCCGCCGGGTTCGGGCTCGCCGTTCCAGCGCTGCTCGGAGCGGGACCGGACCACCTAGGGCGAGCTCGATCAATCCCCCAGCCCAGGGCGGCACTAGTCACTCGCTGGGATCGCGATCCATGGGCGCGGGGGTCCTACTCGGCGCTTCCCCCGGGAGTCGCGCCGTCGGTACGGCGCACGATCGCGGACGCCCTCCTAGGCGGCCGGATTGTCCTGGCCGGCGAGTACTGCAACTCCGACTATCCCGCGACGACGCAGGGCGCATACCTGTCCGGGGTGTACGCCGCACGCCGGCTGCAGCGCAAGCGAGACTTCGCGAGAGCTGTTGTCATTGGCGCCGGACTCGCCGGAGCCGCCGCCGCAGATCGCCTACACGACGCGGGAGTGAACGTCACCGTTCTTGAAGCGCGTGATCGCATTGGTGGCCGCATCGACAGTGATCGACGTTGGGGGGTTCCCATTGAGCTAGGTGCAGCTTGGCTGCACTCGCTAGCCAACAACCCTCTCGTCTCCCTCGCGCGCGGGGATGGGCTCCGCCTCGTTCGCACCGACTACGACGACGCCGTCGCTCGCGACACGAAGACGGGCAAGGTTACGGCGCAGGCTGATCAACGATGGACGCAACTAGGTCGACTGGTGGGGCAGCTGGAAGAAGCCTGGCCGGCACGCTCCGCGTCGGTGGCGAAGTGGCTGGCCCGCCGTGGCTGGACGCAAAGTCGTATTGACATGTGGGCGGCGCAAGTGGAGATCACTCAGGAGTACGGCGTCGATCCCGACGGTCTGGGAGTGCGCGCGACCGAGGAAGGAGGCGCCTACCGAGGCGGCGATGCCATGGTGGCGGGCGGCTACGACTCGATCCCACAACGGTTGCTTGAGGGCATTGACGTACGTCTGAATGCTCCCGTGGCGAATGTGGCGGCCGATGACCGACAGGTCCGTGTTGAGCTCGTCGACGGGTCCGTGGTCCGGGCAGACGTCGCGATCGTGGCGGTGCCCCTTGCGCTACTTCAACGACAGTCGCCGCGAATCACCCCTATGGAATCCGCCACGAGTCGTGCCCTAGGCAAACTCGTCACGGGAAATCTGGAGAAAGTCGTGCTGCGCTACGACGAGCAGTGGTGGGGGCCTCATCAGGTGTACGGCATCGTTGGCGGCGGGGCTCCGGGCGCTCCCGTGGGCAGTGATGCCGCACTGCGCTGGAGCGAGTTCTACGACATCACCAGAGTCGTTGGCTTCCCTGCTCTGGCAGGGCTTAGCGGCGGTCGGGCCGCGCGCAGTCGACCTCGGCTCAACAGTCAATCCATCGGTGAGGCCACTCGTGCACTGGCCGCGGCGTTCGGTCAGCGATGAGTCCGACTAGAGGCCTCGTTTGGCGCGCTGCCGCGCTCGCCGTGCTCGCGTTCTCCATCGCTCAGGGCGCCCCGGCGATCGCGCGATCCGAAACCGTGACGCCAGCTATCGCTGCCCCAGTCTCAGCTGGCGCCCCGACCTGGTTCGAGCGCGGTACACCGATGGCGCCGCGGCTGCAATGGAATGCCAACGACGGCTACTGCGGTGAGACCAGCTTCATCAGCGCAGGCATGCTCTTCGGGCAGTACACCTCACAGTGGACCGCTCGCGCACTTGCGTCACCGGGTATCCCGCAGTGGAAGTCCAGTGCCCAGTTACTCCTGGGCACTGCGAGCGAACAACGGGCCGCACGCGCGATGAAACTCGACGCGAAGTACTTCGACAGTGCTCGGCAGCGGTCGGTGCCGCAGTACCTGGCGTGGGTGAAGAAGCGCTTCCTGCGGGGAGACGCAGTCATCATCGGAGTACTGAACAACACGACGACGCTGAATGAGCCGGGCCCCGGGGATCGTGAGTACGACCACATCGTGCCCGTGTTCGGATTTGGATCGACGAAGCAACTCAATGCCAGCACAGCGACCTATCGGCCGACGGACACCATCACGATCAGCGACAACGGTCTGCACAACGTCGGGCCGAACTACCCCTACCTCTACTCCTACGAACTAGCCGGGTTCCCAAGGTCGCGGTCCGCGGCGAACGCGCCCGGTGGGCCGCTGTATTCGCTGCGCAAGTGGCCCCGCAATTACGCGACGGCTATCACCGGAGTGGTTGATCCCGAAGGAGTGACGATCCCGGTGCGCTTGACGTCGAATGTCAACGGCGAAGGTCTGCAGAACGAGCCGGTGCTCAATGAGCCACCCGTGCCTACCCCAATGACGTTGACCGCGCGCGTGCGGATTCCGGATCAGTCCGTGGCCTACCGCGTCTACCTGTACGACGACTTCGCCAAGGTGCCGAGTCGCAATTTCAACGCCAAGGCCGCTAACGCCATCCAGTCCTGGACGATCCCACCGGGGTCGGGCGCGACGTGGCGGGTCACCATCGACGCCATGACTGATCAGACGCGCGTCTTCCGCGCGGTCCCTATGTCGGCGCCCTAGCCGCCCGTCGTCCCTCGCAGAAAGCGACGCCCACACGACCGAGGACCCGCTCCATGGGGAGCGGGTCCTCGTAATGTCTGTGTGGGTCGGGCTCGATGCCGACCCCTATCTGTCGCCCGGGTGTGCCACCTTCCACGCGCGGGGTGTAGGTCGATGCTCCTCTACCAGGAGCTCTTTGGTGATGCGAAGAAGCACAACTCCTCCTCTCACGCTTGCGGCTTTGCCGTAACTTCAGTTTGCGCTCACCCGCTGTGCAGGTCAAGGACCTTCGGCAGATGTTTTTGTCGCAGCACTGTCACGGCCGCACCGCACCACACCTATTCCTGGACGTAGCCGATGGGAGTCACCTTGCCGTTCATGTATACGACGAGGATGTTGAGCCC
>CAYGMM010000008.1:0-29017 GCA_964351035.1 uncultured Actinomyces sp. | reverse complement strand
CCTGGTAGTTCACGTACCAGCGCAACTTGCCGAAGTCCGGTGGCGCAGTTGTGGCCTGCATCAGGTTCATCATGACGAGCGGCTGGTCGAGCGGGAACTCATCGGGATGCTTGACCCGGTAGGCCTGGGCGAGTTTGAGTGCCTTGTTGGCCGAGACCTTCAGCGGCTTGCTCGTGCCCGTGCTACCCACCCACGGCTCCGGCACCACCTGCTCGCCACGCCAGCAAAGGCCGGCGTAGCGCAACTGGATCGACGCAATGGTTGCCTTGCCGCTGGCGGTGATGATGTCGATGTTGTAGGTCACGAGATTTCGCGTGAGCGTCTTGGCGCGCTTCGGGTTGGTCGACGCGGGATCCTTGGTGGTCAGATCCACCTCCATCCGGTCGTAGCCGGTCACGACGACGCCGGGGCCGAAGTAGGGCTCGAGTGCCTGCGCGGCATCCACCTTCTTCACCTGCTTGTCGGCCTTCATCATCAGCGCCATGACGTTGCCGTTCCACCCGCATAGGTTGTCCATGCCCGCACTGGCGGGGCCTGCACTGGCGGGGGCCGCGAGCGAAAGGCTGGCCAGGACGCCGGCGGCCGCGGCGATGCTGAGCAATCGATGTCGAATCATTGTTGTCCTCCCTCGATATATCCCCTTCAACGTCTCTCTGGGCGGCCACCTTCGCCAGGGACGAAGGTCACGCGAGAGGTGGACGCGTCCGTTTCGGGGGACAATGTGGAGGTGATCTCCGTGACGCCGGCACAGTTCGAGGAACTGGTCGCGCAGGCCCTGGAACGGGTGCCCGTCGGACTCGCCCGGCTGGTCGACAACGTCGTCTTCGTGATCGAGGACGACGCCCCTGCGGATGACCCCGAACTGCTCGGGCGCGTCGAGGGCATCGCCCTGCCCGCACGGGAATCAAGATACGCCGGAGCACTACCGGATCGCATCTCCATCTTTCGTGCACCGATCCTGCGCATGTGCGAGACCTTCGAGGACGTTGTGGACGAAGTCATCATCACCGTTGTGCACGAGATCGCCCACCACTTCGGGATTGACGATGATCGTCTGCACGAATTGGGCTACGACTAGCGCGCGAGACTGCCTGGCCGGGGGGCAGCAGCCCGGCGGAGCCGGTCGGCCACCGCATCTCCGATGCCCTCTTCGTCGGGCTCCGGAGGGATGGCCACGATCATGCGCAGACCGTCGCGGTCGGCGGCTCGCATGGCGGCGTACAGGCCTCGGGCGTACTCGGCATGGGATGCGGGGGCGAGGAGCCGACGGGCGCCCTCGGGAGTGTCGAGTTCGCCCGGCGCGATGACGCCGACAGAACTCGGGGCGAGGCCAGCCTCGGCGGACGACTCGATCACCGCGCGTAGCGCCGGGCCGTCCGGGGCGAGGACCAAGTGTGCACTGGGCGCGTAGTGGGAGGGCAGTGCACCGGGGACGCGAATGCCGCGCCCAGTTTCGGCGGTGACCAGGCCCGTCACCCGCTCGACGTCGGCAGCGCTCACCGCGCCGGGTCGCAGAATGCGGGGCACCGCACCGGTGCAATCGATGATGGTCGATTCGACACCGACGTCCGATGTGCCGCCGTCGACGACGACGAGCTGCTCGGGCTTGAGCACCTCGATGAACTCCTCAACGGCGTGCTCCGCGGTGGTGGGACTCACGCGGCCGAAGCGGTTTGCGCTCGGCGCCGCAACTCCGTGCGGTGCGTTGGTCGGGTCGAGTTCGTCCATGTGTCGTAGTACGTCGCGCGCAAGGTGATGTCCCGGCACACGCAGGGCCACGGTGTCCTGCCCACCGGTGACGTGGTCACCCGATCGCGGTGCGCGAGCGAGCACGAGGGACATCGGCCCGGGCCAGAACGCATCGGCTAGCGCCTGCGCGTAGTCCGGCACCTCACGTGCCCACGCCTGAGGCGAGGACGTATCGAGGGCGGCGTTCGCGTCCGCAACATGCACGATCACCGGATGGTCGAGTGGTCGCCCCTTGGCGGTGTAGATGCGGGCGACCGCCGATGGATCATCAGCGCGCGCGGCGAGGCCGTAGACGGTCTCCGTGGGCAGGATCGCGAGTTGTCCGGCGAGAAGGGCGATTGCGGCAGCATCGGCAACAGCCTGTGAATCCGTCGTGCTCACTCCACCTCCGTCGGATGCTGCATGCGATGACCACCACTCGCGAATGCCCCCGTCGGGATCTGCTGCTCCGGATCACTCGCGAGTGACTCCAGCAGAGCGATATTACGAGTGCAGTCCTGCGGCGCGCCGGGATCCTCGCTGAGAAGTACCTCCGGCACGGCCTGGTACGCCGTGAGAGCCGCCCGGTAGCGCGCGAGTGCGGCCGGGTACGAGCCGCGTCGGGCCAAGAGTGCGGCGGCCTCATGCTGACACTCGGCGGCCCGCTCGCTGCGTCCCTGCTGCTCGTATGTGTTCGCCGCCGCGTCGAGCAGGGAGAGAGCTTCGACAAGTTCGTGGGGGTCGGGCTGGCGAGCGCGAACGATCGCCTCGCCGTGGCGCGCATCAGCGGCGCGTTCGTCCTGTTGAAGATCCTCGGCCAGGGCGATGGCGCGGCCGAAGGCGGCGACAGCGGAGGCGGGCTCATCGTGCGCGTCGTACGCGGCACCAAGCGCGGCTTCGAGGTCGATCACCGCGAGACGATCACCGATACGCGTCGCGGCCGTGATCCCGGTCTGCAGAGTCGCGATCGCGCGTTCGTGCTCGCCGGACTCACCGAGCAGCCAGGCGAGACCGGGTGCCGCGGCCGCGATTGCGGCGTCGTCCTCGCTGCCGGTGAAGCCCTCGAAGGCCGCGGTGAGCGCAGCGAGGGCATCGTCGAGCCGGCCGAGGGCAGCGAGTGAGGCCCCGAGCACCTGCCGCGCACGCGAGGCGATGTGTACGTCGTCGCCGGCATCTCGAATGAGGGTGAGGGCATCACGTACGGCCTCGTCGAAGCGTCCCTCGTCGGCGAGGTGGGCGGCCCGCTCATACCGGGCCGAGAGTTGCTCCGTTTCCGGCAGGTCGTTCTGCGCCAGGGTTCGGTCGATCGCCGTGATCGCCTCCGCGGGGGCGCCGTCCGCCCGGGCGATGTCGTCGTCGACCTGGTCCAGCGCTTTCCGCATGTCGCGCCGTCGCCACCCGCGGGTGGCCGGGCGGGCTGCGTCAACGGCCACGCGAGCATCCGCCCATCGGCCGAGATGGGCCAGAGCCATGGCCCGAGCCACCAGGATCGTCGCCCGCAAAGAGTCCAGGTCACCCATCTGTTCGTCGGGCGGCGGGAGGCCAGGGGACACGGCGCGCAGTAGGTACTGGTGCTCGTGCTCGCCGTCCGCGGCGAGCATCTCGACGAAGCGGCCGGCCTGCTCAAGGTCATCGAGCGCCGACTGTGGATCGTCGAGGACGAGGAGGGCCTGGGCGGCGCGGGTGCGCTGGAGGGCGATGCCGTAGGCCTGTCCGGCGGATTCCGCGGCGGCGAGGCGTGCTCTGGCGTCGGCAAGAACGGCCGCCGCCTGGTCGCGCATGGCATCACCGTCCGCCATGCCTCCACTATGGCGCACCACGCGGGAACGATGCCAAGGAATCGGGCGGTTTCGGACGCTGGTTTCCCAGGCTTCTCCGGGACGCCGTACAGCGACACGTCGTCTTGTGGTTACCGGCAGGCCAGTTGGCCGGGTCAAGGTGGTGGCGCGGGTCCACCACCTCGGACCTCGCCGCCCGTTATCGAAGCGCTCACAAGGCGCAGAAGGAGAAGGCCATGAAGTTCTTCAAGCGACGTCAACGACGCCGACCCACCCTCGAGAGCGTCCGGCTCACGTGGGATCGGGAGCGCGCCAAGGCGATGTCCCCCTCCCATGCGGCGGAGATCGACGCCATCTTCGGCCGGTATCTGTAGCCGCTGCTCGTCGCCGGTCTCGCGGGGACCGATGGCGGGTCTCGCAGGGAACTGTCAGGATTCGGTAAGGAAACCCTTATCGGGGGCCTCTCGGGGAACAACCAGGCCCTCCGGGGCGTCAGGCTAGGTGCAGACATTCCGGGGCGATCCCCCGGCGATCAAGGAGGCCCCGTGACCGACCAGACTTCCGGCACCGATCCCTACGCGAGCGTCTACGGCGCGCACGACCCGTATGCGCCGCCGGAGCCGCAGGCGGACACCCGGGTCTATCCCCCCTACACGGAGGGCTGGCAGGCGCAGCCCGCTGCCGCGGCGACGTCCGCCCCTGAGGCCGGCATAGAGGACCCGTACGCATCCCAGAATCCGTACGCGAGCGATCCGTACGCTGGCGATCCGTACGCGAGCGATCCCTACGCCGGCTATGCCAGCGATCCGTACGCCGCCTACTACGGCACCCCGGCACCCCAGCCGACGACCTACCCGAAGAAGAAGTCGGGCAAGGGCGGACTCATCGCGGCCGGGATCGGCGCGGTGGCGGCGACCGCTCTGGTGGCGGGAGCAGTCGGCGGTGCGGTTGGCTTCACCGCTGCCCGCGTGACCGCGCCGACCAACACCACGACGGTGGCGGCCCCCGCGATCGGGAGTTCGCTGGAGCCGATCAGCCCCCCGGCCGCCGGCAGTATCGCTGCCGTTGCGGCAGCCGTCCAGCCCTCCGTCGTGCAGATCAATGTGCGCGATGGCAACGGCGGAGGTGGCACCGGATCGGGCTTCATCATCCGTGACGACGGCTACATCCTGACCAACAATCACGTCACCGCCGGCGGCAATGACATCACGGTGACCTTCAGCGATGGCACCACCGAGACCGCCAAGTTGGTGGGCTCCAACGCCGGCTATGACCTTGCCGTGGTGAAGGTGAACCGCACGGGCCTGCCCGCGGTGACCCTGGGCAACTCCGGCGAACTCGAGGTGGGCGACACCACGATCGCCATCGGTTCACCGCTGGGTCTGCAGGGCACGGTGACGTCAGGCATCGTCAGCGCGCTCAACCGTCCGGTCACGGCCGGTGGTGAGGGTGAGATGGCCTTCATCAATGCCATCCAGACCGATGCCGCGATCAACCCGGGCAACTCCGGCGGCCCGCTCGTCGATGGCAACGGCGCCGTCATCGGCATCAACTCCGCGATCGCCTCCATGGGCCAGTCGTTCGGGAGCACCGCCGGCAGCATCGGCCTCGGCTTCGCCATCCCGATCGACACCGCCTCGCGCATCGCGTCGGAGCTGATCGCGACCGGCTCATCGTCGACGCCGATCATCGGCGTCAGCCTGGCGATGGAGTTCCCCGGGCCCGGCGCCGAGGTGACCGCGCTCACCGAGGGTGGTCCGGCAACGGCCGCGGGTCTGCAGGTCGGCGACATCATCACCAAGCTCAACGGCAATCTCGTCACCGATGCCACGGACCTGATCGTCGACGTGCGCTCCCTGGCGCCGGGCGACACCGTGATTGTCACCGTCGAGCGCAATGGCCAGGAGCGCGACATCGAACTCGTGCTCGGGTCGATGCAGAACTAACGAGTTACTCCACCACAGCGACGGCACCGCCGCGGCGAGCATCACCAATCGCCTCGACGGTGCCGTCTGCTGTACGGCGTACCGCGTGGACACCGCCGTAGAACAGATCGGCGGCGGGCCACTCGCGCAGGGGAGTCGGCTCGTCGCGTAGCGCCGCCAGCACGGCATCGGGCAGTCCCGGCTCCACCTCGTTGAGATCGGCCGCCGCATGCAGGCGTGGCGCGCCAATGGCCGCGGCCGGTGGGCGGCCTAGATCCAACGTGCGGGCGAAGGTGGTGGCGAGGGCGGATCTGATGCGTTCGCTTCCGCCGGTTCCCGCGACGAGCAGTTCGCCGTTCTCGCGCACGACCAGGGAGGGCGCCATCATCGAGCCCATCCGGGTTCCCGGGGTCAGGCCGTGATCACCATGGGGTCCATGCGGATTCAGATCCTCCTCGCCGAGCATGTTGTTGAAGGAGATTCCTTCAACCACGACCCCGGATCCCGAGCCGTTCGACATCGACAGTGCAGCGACGCGACCCGCGCCGTCGACGACCGACACGTGGGTGGTGCCGCGGACCACCTGGGTGCCACCGTCGGTCTGGTCCTGCTCCCGGCGATCCCTCGTGGCATCGCGTAACGCGGTAAGAAGGGAGGGCCACAGGCGGGTGGGGTCCGACGTGGGCGGTGTGCGGGCAAGTGCATCGAGCACGATGCCGCCGCCAAAGGACGGTGCCGGGTTGGTCCAGATCTCCGCGTCGCCGCGGCGCAAGGAAATCGGTTGGCGCAGGGTTGGCCGGTAGGTTGCGAGGTCCTCACGTGTCACCAGGCCGCCGTGCGCCCGCATCGCTTCATCAATGGGGTTGATGAAGCGTGGATCGTCAGCACCGGTGATGGAACCGTGGGTGAGCGACTCCAGCAGATCGGCGTACTCACGGTTGCGGAACGGCGCCCCCGCCAGCACCGGGTCGTAGAGAGCTGCGCTCTGCGGAGTGACACGCAAGATGTCGCCAATCACCTTGATGAACTCGATCTGGACGTCATCGAGGTGGACACCATCACGCGCTGCCGTGGTTGCGGGGGCGAGCACGTCACCGAGCGGCAGGCATCCCCATCGACTGAGCGCGGCGAGGTAGCCGGGCAGGCAGCCGGGGGTCGCGACCGAACCCCAACCCGCGTGGAAGACCTGCTCGACACCGGAGCCGAAGGTCACCGTGAGGGTCTCCACGTGGGGCTGGCGATCACCAGCGCCAAGTCCGGGTACGTCGACGAAGAAGTCGAGCAGGACCGGATCCGCGCCGGGCTCGCGCACGAGGAGGAATCCACCGCCACCGAGGCTGGACAGGGTGGGCTCGCCGATGGCCGCCGCGAACCCGGCAGCGATCGCGGCATCGACCGCTGTCCCGCCCGCTTCGAGCGCGGCGACGGCGGCGGCCAAAGTCGTGGCCGACCCGCAGGCCACGGCAGCCGACCCCGGCCGACCCTGAGCGACCACGGGGGCAGCTGCCGCAATCTCGTCGTACACGCCCCGCACGCTAGCGAGGCGCCCTAGCCTGTGAGCGTGGGCGTGCCGTTCCAAGCCTCCCCCGGGGCCAGCCTGGGCATCGAGGTCGAAGTGGCCCTTGTCGATGTCGACAAGGGCGGATTGGTGTGCATCGCCCCCGAGGTACTCGATGAGGTGTCCGCGCCGCATGAGGGCGAGCACCCCAAGATCAAGAAGGAATTGTTCGAGTGCACCGTCGAGGTCATCACCGGTGTCTGTCGAACGGTGGCCGAGGCGCGACGTGATCTCGCTGACTCCATGCTGGAGGTACAGGCCGCGGCAGAGGCGCGCGGAGCTGGATTCATCGGCGTCGGGCTCCATCCCTTTACGAACTGGCAGGACCTGTCCCGGTCGACGGGTGAGCGCTATCAACGCTTGGTCGACACGATCGCCTGGCCGGCGCGGCGATTGGTGACGCACGGCGTACACGTCCATGTGGGAGTGCGCTCAGGTGACAAGGCCGTCGCGACGGTCAATGCCCTGTCGGGGTATCTCCCCATCTTCATCGCCCTGTCCGCGTCGAGTCCGTACTGGCACGGACAGGACACCGGACTCGCCTCCACCCGGACCAAGATCTTCGAAGCTATGCCGACCACGGGCTTGCCACCGCACCTGACGGACTGGGACGACTTCAACTCCTTCCTTGACACGCTCATCACCGCCGGCAGCATTGAGACGGTGCGCGAAGTGTGGTGGGACATCCGGCCGCATCCGGGCTATGGAACCGTGGAGTTGCGCATGTGCGACTCCATGCCGACCCTGTGGGAGATCTCGGCGATGGCGGCGCTCGCACAGTGCCTGGTGCGCTCGTTCGACCTCATGATGGATCGAGGCGAGCAGCCGCCGGTGCCGCGCGAGTGGGTGCGCCGCGAGAACAAGTGGCGGGCGACTCGCTGGGGTGTGGACGCCGATCTGGTCATCGATGACGCGGGCAACACCCGACCCCTCGTGGAGATCGTGCATGAACTTGTCGACGAGCTCCGTCCGGTGGCCGAGGAACTGCAGTGCGCCGAGGAACTCGGCTATCTGCTGGACATCACCGAATCTGGACCGAGCTACGTGCGGCAGCGCGCGATGCTGGCCGAGGGGGTCGGCTTCGAGGATGTGGTGGGACATCTGCGTCGCGAAATGCTGAACGATGTCAGGGGGTCGGCGTCCACGTGACCTCGGCCATTGACGCGCTCGTGGCCACCCGCGAGCACGAACTTGTGGCGTTCCGGCGTCGGCTGCACACGCACCCCGAACTCTCCTACGCCGAGTTCGCGACCACGGAAGCCATCGCCAACCGCCTGCAGGTTGCGGGGTTGTCGCCGCGCGTCCTCGGTATCGGCACCGGACTCATCTGCGACGTGGTGGGCAATGCGCCAGGGCCGATGATCGCGTTGCGCGCGGATATCGACGCACTCGCCATGTCCGATGGGACGACGACGGAGTATCGGTCGAAGGTCGACGGTGTAGCGCACGCCTGCGGCCACGATGCGCACACGGCCATCGTGCTCGGGGCCGGGTTGGCGCTGCGCGCTCTGACCGAGGTCGAGGAGGTGCCAGGCACCATCCGACTGATCTTCGAGCCGGGGGAGGAGTCGGTGCCGGGTGGTGCCGTCTCGATCATCGAGGAGGGATGGATCGAGGGAGTGTCGGCCGTGCTCGCCCTGCACTGCGATCCCAAGATCGACGTGGGGGAGATCGGCCTTCGGCCCGGAGCCCTGACCGCTGCCTCCGATACCGCGACGATCGTTCTGCGCGGTCCGGGCGGTCACACCGCTCGCCCGCAATTGACGGTCGATCTGGTCGCGGTCATGGCGGACGTCGTTCGGCGATTCCCGGATGAGGTGGTGCGTCGGATCGATTCCGACGACGACGTCGTCATCGTGTTCGGTGCCGTTCACGCCGGGGATGCCCCCAACGTTATTCCGGCGGAAGGCACCCTGCGGTTCTCCCTGCGGTGCGCCGACCGGGATGCGTGGACACGCGCTGAAGCGGCCGCCCGAGCGGGACTTGAGGCGATCCTCGCCGGTACCGGTGCCGTGGCCGAAATGGAGTACCACCGGGGGACCCCACCGGTGGTGAACGACGAGGGGGCCCTCGATCTGTTGCTGCACGCGGCGCGCGAGACCGTGGGTGCGCCCGGGGTCATGGAGACGCCGCGGTCCATGGGCGCGGACACCTTCGCCTGGTACGGCGAGTTGGTGCCCTCGGCGTACGCCCGTCTGGGCACCCACTCCGGTGACGGCGCTCGACTTGACCTGCACGCGTCGTCCTTCGACATCGACGAGCGCGCCATCGGGATCGGAGCGCGATTGCTGGCCGAAGCGGCCCTGGCGGGTCTCCGCCGGGCGTGACTCCCCGAGTCGCGCGAGCGGGGCGGTGACGGCAATCTAGAGCGGTGAATCCGCTCGACTACCTCGCCGATGCCGCGGCCACCGGCTTCCGCAAGCTCGTTTCCGGTGACCCGCAGGGGCAACCGGAGTGGGTGCGTGAGTTGGAGAACGGTGAGGATCTCGGCTACTTCGGCCCGGGCTCGGCCGCCTGGACCGTGCATGGTGGGCTGCCGACTGTCGTTGGAGGGATTCGCGCCCTGCTCCTGCAGGCACTTCACCCACTCGCCCTCGCCGGCGTCCAGCAGCATTCCCGCTATGAGTCCGACGCGCTGGGGCGTCTTGCCGGCACCACCCAATGGTTGACGGTCGTCACCTTCGGGGACACGAAGCAGGCAGACCGGGAATGCGCACGGGTGCGGGGAATGCATCGCAAGGTCCGCGGCACGATCTCGATCGATGGCGTTGACCGCGACTATTCCGCGGGCGACCCCGATCTGCTGCGTTGGGTTCATGTGGCCTTCACCGAGTCCTTCCTGGCAACGCACCGCATCTGGGGCGGGCCGATCCCCGGCGGCGAGGATGCCTACGTCGCGGAGTGGGCCAAGGCCGGTGAGCTTGTCGGGGTCGTCGATCCGCCGCGGTCTGTCCCCGAACTTGAGCAGCAGATGGCCGACTTCATGCCGGATCTCCGCTACGACGACGCCACCAGGCGGACCGTGCACTTCGTTCGTCAGGCACCGCTTCCCCTCGCGGCGCGCCCGCCTTACGCCGTCCTCGTAGCGGGTGCCATCGCATCGTTGACCGATGAGGAACGGCGGCTGCTCCGGTTGCCGACGACGCCGCTCGCCTTGGCCAAGCCTGCCGTCGGCGCACTGCTTGCCGGTATGGGAGCCGCCCTCGGCCGACAAGCGCCGGCGCAGCGGAATGCCCGACGACGGGCGGCCAAGATCGACCTAGTCGATCTTGGCGCCGGCCAGTCGGATGCGATGAGCGATAGCGGTAGCGGCCGCGGCGGTCAGTAGCGCGCTCCACAGGGCCGTGGGCGGGGGGAAGCGCAGGAGGAGCGCTCCAGCGAAGGCCCCGATGAGGTAGCCGATCGGCGTCCCGAAGGCGATCGTTGAGGCGCGCTTGCGACCGCCCACCCAGGCTTCGGCCGACTGAACCAACGCGGTGTTGATGACGACGGTCTGGACGGCGAGCCCGACGATTCGGGTGATGACGGCGGCTTGGAAGGCCTGCGCGAGTGACAGCAGGAAGACGGCCACGAAGGCGGCCTCCTTTTCGCCCCACACGAGAACGCATAGCCCCGCGATCGCGATCAGGACGGCCTCGATCGCGAGCATGAGGACGCGAGCCCTCGACAAGGGCATGTGCTTGCGCAGGATGTTGCGGAACTTCACTGCGACGAAGACGCCGACCGTGAAGGTCACCAGTGCAATGACTGATGCGATGCGAGTTTCTAGTGCCTGCTCCTTGGCGAGACCGAGGGCCACGATCACGAGGTTGCCGGTCTGATTGGCCACGAACACACCGAAACGTTCGAAGGCAACCGCGTCGACGATGCCGCTGGTCGCGGAGAGCAGGACGACGATCGCGAACGTACCGGTGGCGTACTCGCGGTTGAAGTCCTGGGGCGGGGCGGGATTCGCGGGCGCCATGCGGCCAGGCTAGCGAGCGTCGGGCACGTCGCGGGCGCGACGTTGCGCTTCAGTGATGACCGAAGCGCCACTGACGAGCGCCTTGCGCCACGGAGGGACGCCGTCTATCTCAATCTCGAGGGAGAAGGAAAGGAACGTCCGGATGAGGACGATCATGCCGAGGACGAAGACGTTGTCGAGTGTCGGCGCAACGGCCACCGTCCGAATGAGGTCACCGGCGACGAGGATCTCCAGGCTCAACAGCAGGACGCCGCCGAAGGTCTGCCGCATGAGTTTGTAGGCGGTGGTCCCGTTGCGCGTGCGCGCCCAGGTGCGCAGTGAGGTGATGCCGGCGAAGATCAAGCCGACCATGAGGACGATGGCGGCGACGACTTCAAAGCTTTGTGCGACCAGGAGCATCCCCTGGGTGTACGCGCCCTCGTCCATGGCTCTATGTCTACCAGTTAGGACTCGATGAGCCGAGACAGTTCGTCGAGGGTGAGGTCGACGAGTTGCCTCGGGTCCGGGAGTAGGGCGGCATCGGTGGCGAAGCCGATGGTCACGCTCCCGGCGTAGGAAAATATGGTGCACGTCATCGGTTGATCACCTGAGGACGGCGCGAAGCCGACGATCTGTTGGACCGCCGCTCCGGCGAAGGACATCGGGGCGCGAGGGCCGGGCACGTTGGTGAGGACACCGACCGCCTTGTTGGCGAAGAAGTCGGTGAGTGCCATGCTCACCGGGCGAGGAGCTGCGGAGACACCCCGCTGCACGCCGAAGGTCAGTAGTGGTTCGGCCGATCGCTTGATGCGCGCCATCCGGGCGGTCACCGCCTTGAGGCGCTCGACCGGGTCGGTCGGATGGAGGGGCAGGACCGCCATGACGAGGGCGAAGTAGTTGCCGAGGTCATCGGGCAGGTTGTCCTCGATGGGCACGAGATTGACCGGGACCATCCACTCCACCTCGGCCACGTCATCGATCTCGCGTGCTGCGAGGTAGGAGCGCATCCCGCCAGCAATCGCGGTGAGAAGCACGTCGTTGACGCTTGCCCCGTACGCGCGACCAATGTCTTTGATGGGATCCAGGGCGCACGGTGTCGACCACGCCACGGTCTTGCGAATCCCCGGGGTGCCCGTCCAGATGGTGCGGACCGTTCCGCCGCGCAGCGCCAACTTGGCGACCGATCCCGTCGTGTTGGCCAACGGGTTGTCCACACCGAGCGCGTCAAAGGCGTCGACGAGATGCCCGGGATTGCGCAGTAGATCGCTGGCGAGACGCCAACCTGACTCGAGGGCGCCCCGAGGATCCTGAGTGAGGGCTTCGACGCCTCGACTCACAACACGTGCAGTGTCGGAGAGCATGTCGTTGACGGTGGTCGTCGCCTTCGCCGCCACCGTCAAAGGGCCGCCAGCGTCAGTACGCCGACCGACCGACGCGGAGACGTGCGGATCGCTGGTGTCGCACAGGCTCAGCATGACCTGGGTGAGCCGTACGCCGTCCGCCATGGCGTGGTGGAAGCGGCTGACGACAGCGGCACCTTTGGTCCCGTCGGCGAGAGTGACACCGTCAAGCACCGTGACCTCCCACAACGGCTGATCGCGGGAGAGGGGGCGTGACCGGAGTTCCGCGACGTACTCCTGCAGTTGCGTGAGGCCGCCTGGTTCGGGCAGTTGATCGCGGCGTAGGTGTCGATCGAGGTCGAAGTCCGGGTCGTCCTCCCACTCCCAGGTGTCACCGGAGCGCCGGGCGCGCGAACGGAAGACCCAGAAGCGATCGAGGACGCGTTCGTTGATCGT
The DNA here is from genome assembly GCA_964351035.1 of uncultured Actinomyces sp. Lineage (GTDB taxonomy): Bacteria > Actinomycetota > Actinomycetes > S36-B12 > S36-B12 > Mxb001. The sequence goes on along the minus strand of CAYGMM010000008.1, from coordinate 16,289 downwards.
GGCGCGGACGGCAGCCCAGTCAGGTGCTTCCCGCAGCAGCATCACGCCGTCGATCACCATGAGGTTGTTGGGCCGGTCCATCGTCAACCAGAGCGCGTCCTGCGCGCTCATCGGATGTGTCTGGCTCCGCGGCATGCCCTCGCCCTCCCTCGGCCGACACGGTACGCCGATCCGCACGCGCGGATGACAGGATGAGCAGATGCGCAAACCGGCCTTCCAGCCATCGGGTGAGCCGACGCGGATGACGGAGTTCGCCGAGGCCGCCCGCCGCACCACGGGACAACCCCTGCCGAGTTTTGTCGATCTGCACACCTGGTCGGTCCAGGACCCGGATGGGTTCTGGTCGCTGGTCTGGGACTACTTCAATGTCGCGGGAGAGCGAGGCGGAGTGGCGGCCCTACCGTCCGTCCTACCCGAAGCGAGATTCTTCCCCGAGGCACGCTTGAACATCGCCTCCACCTTCCTGCGCCCGTTCGCTGAGCGCGAGGGCGCGGGACTGCCGGCGGTGGTCGAGACCGCAGAGACCCCGGATGGGATCGCGGTCATCCATCGCCTCAGCCTGGCGGATCTCAGCGAACGTGTGGCGGCGATTGCCGCTGGTCTGCGGGCGGACGGGGTGATACCCGGTGATCGCATCGGCCTGGTGATGCCGGTCGGTGTGGATGCTCTGGCCGTGACGCTGGCGGCACTCTCGGTGGGTGCCGTGGTTTCCAGCGCTGCCCCTGAGTTCGGCGTCCCGGCGATCGTCGATCGCTTCGGCCAGCTTGATCCGGTGCTGCTGGTCGGTGCCACGTCGTACCGGTGGAATGGACGCGAGCATCATCGCGCCGATCACCTGCGCGAGTTGCGTGAGGCGCTGCCGTCCGTCCGGGCGATGTACGTCGTCGGCGATGACGAAGTCCCCGGAGCCAGGGCACTGGCGGATGTCGAAGGTGCCCACCGCGGCGCGGAGTTGGACCCGGTCCCGCTGCCCTTCGACCATCCGGCCTATGTGCTGTTCTCCTCCGGAACCACCGGCAAGCCGAAGTGCCTGATCCATCGTGCGGGCGGTGTCTTGCTCAAGCACCTGGTCGAACAGGCCTTGCATTGCGATGTGCGTCCGGGCGATCGCGTGTGCTTCTACACGACGACCGGCTGGATGATGTGGAACTGGGCGGTATCGCTGCTCGCCAGTGGTGCCACGCTCGTCCTGCACAACGGCGCACCTAACTATCCGACCGTCGACGCGCTCTTCGACGTGGCGAGCCTGGCGGAGTTGACGCATCTCGGCGTGGGTGCGCGGCTCCTGGACTCCATGCGCGCGGCCGATGTTGACCTGTCGGCTGATCGTGATCTCGACGACCTACGCATGGTGATGGTGACCGGCTCGCCGCTCAGCGCGGCGACGGCGCAGTGGCTCGTGGACCAGCTCGGTCCGCGAGTGATGCCGCACCCCATCTCCGGGGGAACCGACCTCGTCGGCTGCTTCCTTGTCGGCGATCCGTCACGTCCGGTATGGGCCGGTGAACTACCGGGCGCCGCCCTGGGGCTTGACGTTGATGTCGTGAATGACGACGGCGAGCCAATGACCGATGACACTCCGGGCGAACTCATCTGCCGCAATCCTTTCCCGACCGTCCCGCTCGGCATCTGGGGTGACGAGGACGGCACGCGGTTGCGGTCGACGTACTTCGAGCGATTCCCCGGCATTTGGACCCACGGTGACCTGACATCCAAGACGGAGAACGGCGGCTTCATCATCCACGGGCGTTCGGACGCCACCCTCAATGTCGCTGGCGTACGCATCGGCACCGGCGAGATCTACGGCGCGTTGGAGCACGTGCCTGAGGTGACCGATGCCCTCGCCTTCGGCCAGGTGTGGGATGGCGATACCCGCATGGTCCTGCTGGTCGTGACCGCCGATGGATCGCTGAACGATGAGACCAGCGACCGCATTCGTCGCACCCTCCGTGAGCGTGGCTCACCTCGACATGTCCCGGCGGTCCTCATCGCGGTACCCGATCTGCCACGCACGATGACCGGCAAACTCGCCGAGATCGCCGTCGCGGACACGGTGAACGGTCGACCGGTACGCAACCGAGATGCCCTGGCCAACCCCGAGGTCCTTGACAGCATTGCGGCCCTGCCACAGTTGCGGGCATGACCGCGGCCCAGGCTCTCCTCCTCGACGTTGGTGTTGTCCTTTTCAAGTCGGCATGGGAGTGTGCGGACGACTTCGAGGATGCGCGGGGATTGCCGCGCGGCACAATCCCGGGCCGCGGACCGCTCGACTCCAACGTCCCAGACCCGGCCTGGGCTCGCTATCAGGCCGACGAAATCACCGAGCGTGACTACTGGATGGCCTATGCCCAGGCCGCGGTGGACAGCGGAGTCGACATCACCGGCTACGACTCCTTCATGCAGGCGATCTTCCGCGAGCCAGGGGTCGACGGGCTACGGTCCGAAGCCCTTGCACTCATGGCCGAATGCAAGCTCGCCGGTCGCACCCTCGGCATCCTGAGCAACGAACTCATGTCCTTCCAGGGCCGGGACTGGGTGGAGGCCCAGGACTGGTACGCCGACTTCGCGGTCATCATCGACTCGACCGAACTCGGTGTACGCAAGCCTGACCCGCGCCCTTACGAGGCGGCGCTGGAGGCCTTGGGAATGCCGGCCGACGCGGTTGTCTTCATCGACGACAACCCGACGTATGTCGAGGCCGGTCTGCGGGCTGGAATGCGCAGTATCTGGCTCGACGTGCTCGACCCGGCCGCGGCGTTCGAAGCGGCCGCGATCGAGTTGGGCCTGCGGTAGAGGGAGCTCTGCGTCAGCGGTAGTTGACGAACTGGACCGGGAAGTCCAGGTCGGCGTCCTTCACCATGGCGATGACCTCCTGGAGGTCGTCGCGGCTGGAACTGCTCACGCGCAGTTCGTCACCCTGCACCTGCGTCTTGACCTTCTTCGGGCCCTCGTCGCGAATCAACTTGGCGAGTTTCTTGGCCTGGTCCTGGGTGATGCCCTCTTTGAGCTGGCAGGTGATCTTGTGCAATTTGCCCGAGGGGCGCGGCTCGCCTGCGTCCAGCACCTTCAGGCTCACCCCGCGCTTGACCAGCTTGTCCTTGAGGACGTCCAGGGCAGCACGCACCCGATCGTCGGTCTCGGCCTCCAACTCGATCGTCATTTCGCCCTTGTACTCGACCTTGGCGCCGGTGCCTTTGAAGTCGAACCGCTGGGCGAGTTCCTTTGCCGCCTGGTTGACGGCGTTGTCGACCTCCGCGCGATCGAGCTTGGAAACAATGTCAAAACTGTTGTCGGCCATGGCGACATTGTGGACCATGGGGCCATGGCGCAGCCCGAGGCCTTCCTGTTCGATCTCGATCGCACACTCGTCGACCTGCAGTCCTACACCGACTACGCGGCGGCATTGAGTGATCTCACCGCCCTCGTGGGTGAGCAGGCTGAGGCCGACGTACCAGCGGCAGACTGGGATGCCCCGACGCTCTCCGCAATGGCCATCCTGGTCGCGCTTTCGGGTGATGACCGCTGGTCAGCGGCGGATCGCGCCGTTGCCGCCCATGAGTTCGCGGCGATCGATCAATCCGTCGCAATGCCCGGCCTCGAGCAGTGGGACACCCTCGTCGGTGACACTCCTCGCGCCGTCATCACGCTGCTGCCCGAGGACGTGGCCCGGGCCGTCCTGGCACATCACGGAGTCGAGGTCGAGGTCATCATCGGTCGCCATCCGCAGATCCCGGCTAAGCCATCGGGTGCTGGCCTGGCGGTGGCCGCCGAACGCCTCGACGTACCTATCGAGAAGTGCGTGATGATCGGAGACTCCTCCTGGGACCACGCGGCCGCCGTGGACGCCGGCGCGGCGTTCATTGGGGTGCCGGTGAGCGACAAGGCTTTCGGCTCCGACGTGCCGACGGCAGGCGACCTGTTAGCAGCGATCGCGGCCGCACGAGCGATCTAGCCCCCACCGGGGTCGATTGGCACCGTCCCTGGGTCGCTGGCTACCCTAGGACGCCCTGGCAGGTTGCCCGAGCGGCCAATGGGAGCGGACTGTAAATCCGTCGCGAAAGCTACAGAGGTTCGAATCCTCTACCTGCCACGCGAGTGGGCCCCCGCCTGAGATCCGGCGGGGGCCTTTCGCGCATCTCGCCCAAAAAAGGCACGTGGGACAGTGGCCAATTTCTGGCACGGGGTGCTAGTGCCCCGGATTGGGCCAAATGTGGGGCGGTCGACAGTGACCTTCCCTAACGTGCGGAGGCATGCGTAGGGGACTCATCGCACCGTTGTCATTCATTAGCGCGGCCCTGCTGGGCGCCGGCCTCCTCGGTGGCCTGCCCGCGTCGGCCGCGGAGCCCGAGGTGTCGACCGGTGCCAGCGAGGACTTCGGGGTTGGGGGGAGAGCCCCTACGCCGCGCGAGGGCAGCAACGGGCGTGGTCTGATTTCGGCCCTCACCACCGGCTGGACAGGTCGAATCCTGCCCCCACTGCCGGAGGGCCCGATCGCACCGGGCCTCGGCGGTGTCTCCGGCGGCAGCGATGCCCGCTTTATCTGGGGCAAGTCCGTGGGCGGTGGCACGACGATCGCCGACTCCAACTCCGGTTACCACACGGTTGCTGTCGGTGACGGCGTTCCGTGGTTCTACTCCTCATCATCTGACGGACCTCAGACCAACAAGACCATCAACTTTCCCGATGCACCGAACCTGACCATCGTCGATGCCACGAAGCTGACCGCATCGAACGGTGTCGTCGTGCTGGGACGCCTTGCCGCTCCCACCAATCGCACGGAGACGCGGATCGGTGACGTGATCATTCCGTCGGCACAGGATGCCGGCGGCTACCTCGGTGACCGCGCGGTCCTGATCTTCCTGAACCTGTCGGGGTCCATCTCGCGAGTCCTGACGTCGGGCTACGCCCAGGGGTGCGACAACCCGCGGGAGACGATGTGCTCCTTCACGCCCACCGGCATCGCAGCCGCCGGCAATGGCACGATCCTCGTCACGGGCAAAGGCCGGGGCAATGTCGCCTTCGGTGGCGTCACCATGCCGGCCGGCAATGGCCGTGGGCTCATCGCCGCCACGTCGCCCGTCACAAACCAATCGCCAAACGCTTCCTGGGTCACGGCGTACGGGGCCGGCGCAACCTCGGATGACTTCTCCTTCGATGGCAGCAGCATGAAGGCCAGCAATGGCATCACATCGCGGGCCTGGTTCGCCGGTGAATACTCCGGCCAGGGCCGCTTCCTCACCGCTTTGCCGGACCCCGGCGCCGGTGGCCGGGGCGCCTTCGTCTCGGCCACGTCGACCTCGGGCACGTTCGGCCGCGACTCCTGGGTCGTGCCCATCACGTCCAACGGTGATGTCACGATCACCGATGTCGTCGGGGGTGCATTCAACGGACGTCAAGACGACTACGCCGTGGTCGCCGGCACGTTCTCCGGTGACCTCACGGTCGGCAGTGGTGCGCAGGCCCGCTCGGTCTCCTCCTCTGGCCTGGCGCCCTTTGTCGCCAAGGTGTCCGGAACCGGCCAGGTGCAATGGCTCGCTGCTGGCTCAACGGCTGGTGCCCTGGGACATTCGGCCGTCCTCACCAGCGTGGGGATCACCGAAGACAACATCACGCTTGGGGGCACCGTCAGTGACACCGCCTCCTTTGGGAATTGGACCGTCCGCAGCGAGGACGCTGGCAACCTGGCGCGGAGCGAGCCGGGCGTGCTCTACGCCAGACTCGCCGTCAACACCGGGTCGTGGGAGGTAGCCGGAGCCACGAGCAAGACCATCGGAGCTCGTCCCGTGACACCGACGGCCGTCTTCGCCTGGTCATACAACGGATACGCAAGCCTGGTCGGCACGGCACGTGGCACCGTCGAGGCCGATGGCGTCACCTTCGGGAGCACGGAAGGCTGCGGGGCGAACGGCTGCCTGCCTGTCCAATTCACCATGGGTATGCGGTCGTTGCCGGATGAGAACTTCGTGCCCTGGCCACCCACGAACGTCGTTGGCTCCGGTATTGATGGCGGAATCCTGGTCGAGATGCAGCCCCCGGGAAATGCCGCTGAGGTTCCCCCCACTAACTACCTGGTCACCGTAAAGGATCCCAACAGCGGTGCCCGATTGGGCGTCTGCAGTGCCGCGGCCGGGGAAGGGGAGGGGGATGAGCGCACCACCTTCCCGACTGCTTCCTGCGCGGTCACCGGGCTGGGCAATGAGCGATTTGTGAGTTTCAGCGTGGTGGCGACCGGCCCGAACGTCGTCTCGGCCCCCACAGCGGACCTCATGGTCTGGGTGACCGGTGCTGATCCGTCACCGCCGCGCAACGTCACCGTTTTCGTCCAGCCCGATCAGGGCATCTTCGACGTGGAGTGGGACGCGCCGGAGGTTGATGGTGGCTCGCCGATCACCTCCTACACCGCCAGCGCCGTGCCGACTGCTGGCGGCGACACACTCACCTGCACGACATCAGCTCTCCAGTGCAACATCAGCGGAGCCACCACGGGCCGCTACACGGTGTCGGTCACCGCGACCAACCGTGAAGGCCAGGTCAGCCAGTCGTCGTCCTCTCGTGCGGTGGCCATGGAGGGCCCACCCGGGCCGGTGGCGGCTCTGGCGGTGTATCCGCGCAATGCCTCAGCTCTCGTCGTCTGGGAACCGCCCGTCAACGATGGTGGAACGGACATCATTGACTACACCGCGGTCGCCTCGAGTGGCCAAGAGTGTGTGGCGCGGGCGCCGCTGACCTTCTGCACCATTGACGGGCTCGCGAATGGGGTGCCGGTCACCGTGACGGTGACGGCACGCAACGACTTCGAGGTGGGCGAGGGGCGCACGAGCGATCCGGTCACGCCGTTCGCGGCCGCACCCAATCCACCGCGCGATGTGACCGTCAGCAACGCTGCTGATCTCGGAGCCACCGTTTCGTGGCGAGCCCCGCAGGACAACGGTGTGGTGGTCACCGGCTACCGCGCAGTGGTCTTCCCGAATGGCGGTCAGTGCACGACGGGTGCCGACCAGTTGAGTTGTCGGGTCGAAGGGCTGGCCCTCGGTGGCAGGTATGTCGCCCAGGTCTTCGCGCTATCGGGACGAGGCAACTCCGTCCCCTCGCAGAACAGCACGGTCTTCACCGTCGTCGGCCTGTCCGACCCGGTCACCGACCTCACTGTGGAGCCAGCACCCGAGGCCCTCACCGTGGCGTGGACTGCTCCGGACAACACCGGCGGTCTACCGATCCAGGGGTACACCGCGACCGCAGAGCCGGGCGGCGCCACCTGCAGCGTCCCCGGCGGCGCCTTCACCTGCGTCATCGACTCACTCCGTGATGACCGCGCCTACACGGTCACCGTGCGCGCCGTCACCGAGGCGGGCAACGGTCGACCTGCGACGTCAGAGGCGGTCACCCCCAATCCTCCTCTCACCGCTACGACCGAGCCGCGTGACGTGACCGTGTCGGCCACTCCTGGAGGTGGCAGCGTGACCGCGCGCTGGCGAGCGCCGATCAATGACGGCGGCACCGCGGTGCTGAGTTACACGGCGACGGCCGATCCCGGTGGTGCCACCTGCACCACGGACGGCGCGGGTCGCTCCTGTGACATCGACGGGTTGGACGACGGTACGGCGTACCGCGTGGCTGTCGTCGCGACCAACGCGGTTGGTGACAGTGCCCCGGGCCACTCCGCTCGCTCGGCGACGCCGGGCCGTGTCCCGGGTGCCCCCACCTTCACGGGGACGCGACTGACAACAAGCACCTCCGTCACCGTCTTCTGGACACCTGGTGATGACGGCGGCAGTCCGATCACCGGTTACCGCGTCGTGGCGGAAGGCAACCGAACCTGCGAAGCGAGCACTCCGGTCCTGTCCTGCACCATCAGCGGCCTTGAGCCCGCAACGGAATACGAATTCCAGGTCCAGGCGGCGAATGACTTCGGATTCGGTCCCTTGTCGCAGGTCCGGGTGTACCCCACCACGGTGGATGCGCCGGGATCGAACTGGAGCGCCCCGCGGTCGGTGACCTTGGCGCCGTACATCACCGCTGGCCGTCTGGTTGCCACCTGGGAGGAGCCGAGCGACGGCGCCCCTCCGGTCGGCTACGCGGTGTACTCCGCCATCACCGGTAACGAACTTTGCACCTCATTGTTTGACCCTTCAGCACTGCAGTGCATCTGGCAATCAGCGCTGGGCGTTCAGGAGGTTGTCTACGTCCGAGCGGTCGTGTCGAACACCGTGCAGGGTCTGCCTTCGGCGCCGTCGCAGCCGGCGGCCGCCCGCACGGTACCTGGGCCCCCGCGCGCGATCACCGCGCAGGCCGGAGCCCGGAGCGTGACGGTCAGTTGGAGTGCTCCGGTGCTTGATGGCGGCGCCGAGATCACCGAGTACGCCGTCCGCCTGCAGCCCGACGGCGCCACTTGCACGACCGACGGTGCGGGCCGCTCGTGCGTCATCGAGGGCCTGGAGGCAGGCGTGACCTATCAGGCCTACGTGGCGGCTGCCAATGCCGCAGGTTGGAGTCAGTACGCCGGTGGCACGCAGGCGGCCACGGCCCGTCCCACCGTTGAGTTCCCCGCGCCGCCGACCGGCGTCGTGGCGACGCCGGTCATTCTCGGCGCCGAGTTCGGGGCGACGGTCTCATGGAACGCGCCGGCCAGCGAAGGTGAGGTCCCGGTGACGGGCTACACCGCGCAGGCCTACTACGAAGATGCACAGGGCCGCACAGTCCGAGACAACCGGTTGAGCTGCACCACCGAGGGTGCGCTCACCTGCACCATCTCCGGGCTCGCCAGGGACGTCGAGTACTGGGTCAAGGTTTATACGCTCCCGCAAAACACCGGGTCGGCCTCCGACGCGAGCAACCGCTTCGTTGCCGGTCCCGGCAACGCGACCGTGCCGGCGCCTGCGACCAATGTCGCGGCGGCGGCCGGCAATGGCTCCGTCACGGTGACCTGGTTGCCGTCGGCCAACGATGGTGGCGCGGACATCCTGCGTCAGGTAGTCCGTGCGTCCACCGGACAACAGTTCGCCGTCGGGCCGTTTGTCTCCACGTACACCATGCGCGGCCTGACGAACGGCACGCCGTACACCTTCACGGTGACCTCGGTGAACGCGGTGGGCGAAACAACCTCGCAGGACTCCAATGTGGCGACGCCCTCGGCCAACCCCGAGCCGCCGCCACCCCCGGCGGCTCTCCCGGGAGCGCCGGGTCAGCCGAGCGGCGTCGGTGGCGATGGGATCGTCGAGTTGTCGTGGACCCCGGCCGAGACAGCCGCCGCCGATCAGGTCACCGGCTACCAGGTGCAGTACAAGCGAGAGGACGCGAATGCCTGGTCAGTGGCGTTCGCCAACACGAGCTCAAGGGAGCTGGTCGCCGGTCTCGGCCGCGGTCATGCCCAGCGTCGCCGTACCGGACGCACCGGGTCGTCCGGTGGGCTTGGCGGGCAACGCCCAGGTGTCGCTGCAGTGGGATGCGCCCGCCTCTGATGGCGGACGCGCGATCACCGGGTACGCCGTACAGCGGTCGACCGACGGTCAGGTGTGGACGACGGCCATCGGCAACACGTCCTCGGATGGACGGACGGCGACTGTCACCGGGCTGACGAATGGCACGTCGTACGTCTTCCGGGTCGCGGCGATCAACACGTCGGGCCAGGGCCCGTGGTCGCAAGGCTCCGCAGCGGTCGCGCCAACCGCACCGGCTCCGCCGGCTCCGCCCGGTCCGCCGGTTCCTCCGCCGCCACCACCGCCGCCACCCGCACCCGCTGGTCCGGGCACCAATCCGCCGGCGGAACCGCCCGTCGCGATCGTGCCGGAGGATCCGCAACCCGGCCGTGTGGCGACGTCGCCGGATGCCCCCGAGGCGACGGCACTGGTGAAGTCCGCGCGGGTCGAGTGGACCGAGTCCACCAACCCCGGCTCGTCGGCCATCACCCACTACTGGGTGCAGGCCTACCCCGGCGGCCAGGGCTGCGAGGCCAGCAGCGATGACACGTTGACCTGCATTGTGGAAGACCTCACCCCGGGCGTGGAGTACACCTTCACCGTCGAGGCGATCAACGGTGTTGGCTTCTCGCTACCGAGCGCACCCTCCAACGTCGTCGTCCCGAAGGACGAGGAGCAGGGGTCCATCACGATCAAGGGCAAGCGCAAGACCAAGACCTTGGTCATCGTCCGTGGAGTCGCTGAGAACATCTCGGTCGGTACCAAGTTGACTCCGCGCTACAAGAAGACGACGGGCTCGAGCACCAAGGGCAAGTGGAAGCGCGGCAAGAAGGTCACCCTGAAGCGGGAGAACGGTAAGTTCGTCTTCCGGGTGAAACTCAAGGCCAAGCAGACCCTGACAGTGAAGGTGCTTGCTCCGGGAGGAATCAAGTCCAACACGATCAAGGTGGCGCCGAAGTAGTCGAACATCGCGCACTCTGGGCGGATTCGATCACCGGGTGAACGTTTCCGCCCAGAGTTCGGCTGTGCGATGGCGGGTATGCACGTAGCCTTCCCGTATGACTGATGTCCGCGCTGCCGTCCTCACCGCACCGGGCCGCTACGAGGTCCAGACCTTCCCGTGGCCGACATTGCCTGAAGGCGCTGCACTGATGCAGATGGAGATGGCCGGCATCTGCGGCACCGACAAGCACACCTACCTCGGTGAGACCAAGCAGTACGCCGGCACTCCGGCCGAGACTGACACGCCCTTCCCCATCATTCAGGGACACGAGAACGTCGGTGTCATCTCCGATCTGGGCCCACGGGCGGGGGAGATTCTGGAGTTCTACGGCAAGCCGCTCAAAGTGGGCGACCGGGTGACGATGTGTCCCGACGTGGTGTGCGAGCACTGCTACGAGTGCAAGCACGTCCTGGGATACGTGTGGTGTGAGAACAGCGTCTGCTACGGCAACTCTTTGTCCTCGGCCGTCGCCCCGCATCTCTTCGGTGGCATGGCGGAGCAGATGTACCTGCGGCCGGATGCCTTCGTCTACAAGGTGCCGAGTGGACTGTCACCACGCGTCGCCGTCCTCGCCGAACTCATGGCGTGCACCGCCTCGCTCGACAAGGTCAAGGAGTTCTCGTCGTACGCCATGGAGGGGTTCAACTCCGGTGACACGGTCGTCGTCATCGGGTCCGGCCCGTTGGGGCTGCTGCACATCGCGAAGGCCGACATGATGGGCGCCGGTCAGATCATCGCTACGGATCTCTCGGAGCACCGACTCGCCTTTGCCAAGCGGTGCGGTGCCGAGGTGACGATGAACGTCTCGACCACGGAGGCGGAGGATCGCATCGCTGAGGTGATGCGTTTGACCGGGGGTCGCGGAGCCGACGTCGTCTTGCATATGGCGAATACGCCGTCGTCGTTCGTCGAGGGCATCGAGATGCTCAAGCGCGGCGGAATGATGCTGGAGATGGGCAACTTCGCGGACACTGGCGAGATCACCATGAACGTCCACCGCCACGTGTGCAGCAAGAACATCCGGCTCATCGGCATCACGAACCACCCGTCGACCGGCTACGGCCCCGCTCTGCGACTTCTCGAGCGCTACGCCGATCGGTACCCCTTCGATGAGTTCGTCAGCCATGAGTTCGGCCTCGCCGATGCGGACCTGGCGCTGCACACCTCGATGAGTCCTGAGAGTCTGAAGGTCGTGATTAACCCCGCCCTGGGGTAGTCCGGGCAACGAGGTTCGTGAAAACGCTGGGCTGAAGGAGACGCCGTGGACTTTGCTCTCGATGACCGCACCCGCGAATTGCGGGATGCCCTGCAGGCCTTCCTGATCGAGGAGATTCGCCCCGCCGAACCGGTCTTCGCCCAGCAACTCACCGAACTGGACGATCGCTGGGCGTGGAGCCGTGCCCCGATCCTTAAGCAGCTTCAACAGCGCGCTCGTGATCTCGGGTTGTGGAATGCCTTCCTCCCCGGGGAGCGGGGAGCCGGTCTCACGAATCTCCAGTACGCCACCCTGGCCGAACTGAGTGGCCGCAGCATGCATCTGGCCCCGCCTGCCATGAACTGCGCCGCTCCGGACACCGGCAACATGGAAGTGCTCGCCGAGTTCGGCACTCCCGAGCAGCAGGAGCAGTGGCTCGAGCCACTGCTTGCCGGTGAGATCCGCTCCGGCTTCGCGATGACCGAGCCCGCCGTCGCGTCCTCGGACGCCACCAACATCACCACGTCGATCGTGCGGCAGGGCGACGAATACGTCATCAACGGCGTCAAGTGGTGGACCACCGGTGCCATGAATCCGGACTGCGCCATCTTCATCGTGATGGGCAAGACCGATCCGGACGCGGATCGGCACCGTCAGCAGAGCCAGATCCTGGTTCCCCGCGACACCCCCGGTGTCGTCGTGGAACGTCCGCTCAATGTCTTCGGCTATGACGACCACCACTGCATGCGCTCCATCGGGGTCGCCGAGATGGCGATCGAGGCGATGTGTGCGAGGGCCGACGAGCGAGTCGCCTTCGGTAAGCCGCTCGCCGATCAGGGCGTCATCCGCACGTGGATCGCCGAGTCACGCGTACGCCTTGAACAACTGCGCCTACTGGTGCTGAAGACCGCCTGGCTCATGGACACGGTCGGCAACAAGGGCGCTCGCACGGAGATCCAGGCCATCAAGATCGCAACACCGCGCACCGTGGAGTGGATCTTGGACAAGGCGATCCAGGTGCACGGTGGTGGCGGCGTCAGCGATGACTTCCCCCTCGCTGAGGCGTTCGCGGGGATCCGCACCCTGCGGCTCGCTGACGGACCCGACGAGGTGCACCTGGACTCGCTCGCGCGCTATGAACTGCGCCAGCAGGCCAAAGCCCGCGGGGAGTAACCGGGTCCCTCGTGGATGACGTACTAGTCGAGGTAGTGCACTCCGGTGATTTCCTCACTCACGGACCACAGGCGTGCAGCGTCGTCATCGTTCTTCGCTGCGCTCGACATGCCCACGAGTTTGGGATGACCACGCGTCTCGCCAAGTCCGCTAGGCCCGGCGTACGACCCGTTGGCGATGTCAGGATCAGTGGCGACGTAGAGCGTAGGTAGGGCTCCCATCTCGGCGCTCTGGGCAACGATCTTGTTGGCCAGACCCATCAGGCGCGCCTCCCAGGATCGTCCACGCATCTCGGGTCCGACGGCCTGCAGATGGGTGCTCGCGTAGCCCGGGTGTGCCGCGACGGAAATGGTGTCGCGGTGGGCGGCTGATAGGCGCCGCGCGAGTTCGCGCATGAAGAGCAGGTTGGCGAGCTTGCTCTGACCGTAGGCGCCCCAGGTGCGGTAGTTCTGCTCGCCCATGAGGTCATCGAAGTTCATCTTGCCCATGCGGTGCGCGCCGGACGACACGGTCACCACCCGCGAGCCCGCCCGCAGGGCATCGAGCAGGCGACCGGTCAGGGCGAAGTGACCGAGGTGATTGGTCCCCAACTGCAGCTCGAAGCCGTCCGCGGTCTCGCGACGTGGGATCGCCATGACGCCGGCGTTGTTGATGAGCAGATCCAGCCCGTCCGGGTGGGCCTCGCGCCACAACCAGGAGAACTCATCGATTGAGGCGAGACTGGCCAAGTCAAGCCTTCGTACCTCGATGGTGGCCCCCGGAGTCGACTGGCGGATGGACTCGGCCGCTGCCTCGCCCTTGCCCGTGTCGCGGACAGCCATGGTCACCTCGGCCCCGTGGGCGGCCAGCGCCCGGGTGGTCTCGAGGCCCAGCCCCGAATTAGCCCCCGTGACGATCGCGCGGCGGCCGGTGAGGTCCGGGATATCACTCGCATTCCAACTCATGGGGCCATCCAATAGCGGGCGGCCGGCGATTGCACGTTCACGCCTGCCGGGGACTCGATTTCCGGGGGGCCGGGGAGGGCGTGTACGCTTCCGCAGGCTGCAGGAGCACGGCAACGGGCTCCTCGGCGCCCCTTTAGCTCAGTCGGCAGAGCGTCTCCATGGTAAGGAGAAGGTCTACGGTTCGATTCCGTAAAGGGGCTCGACCGGTCGAGGCTCCCGCCGAGACCGATCGCACGAGGGCGGAGTAGCTCAGCCTGGCAGAGCAAGCGGCTCATAATCGCTGTGTCGCCGGTTCAAGTCCGGCCTCCGCTACAACCGCGGCAATCGCCGCACCCGCCGCAGTAGGGCGTTCACCCCGGACGCCGGCACGACCGAGGAGGGCCCCGTGGCCAGCAAGTCAGCAGACGTCCGTCCGAAGATCACCATGGCGTGCCAGGACTGCAAGAACCGCAACTACATCACCAAGAAGAACCGGCGCAACGATCCCGACCGCCTCGAGATCAACAAGTTCTGCCCGACGTGCAACAAGCACACGGTGCACAAGGAAACGCGCTGACCCTCAACGCCGAACTCGTCGGCCGCACCTACCCCCCCACGGCGGCGTACGTCGTGGGGCGAGAGAAGGTCCGCGAGTTTGCCGCGGCCATCGGTGATGCCAACCCGGCGTACACCGACGTCGCGGCCGCGCAGGCGCTCGGCTACGCCGACGTGATTGCTCCACCCACCTTCGCCTTTGTCGTGTCCTACGCCGGCACGGCGCTTGCTGCGGCGGATCCTGACCTCGGGCTGGACTACTCGCGCGTCGTCCATGGCGAGCAGCGCTTCACCTACACCCGGCCGATCGTCGCGGGGGATGCCCTGGTGGCCAAGGCCACGATCGAGGCGATTCGCGCCGTAGCCGGCAACGACATCCTCACCACCCGCGTCGATCTGGAGACCGAGGCAGGTGAGCCGGTGGTCAGCACGGTCACGGTCATCGTGGCCCGCGGCACGGCCGGGGAGGACGCATGAGCGGCAGCCCTGAGACACAGATTGACGTCGGCGCCGAGTTGCCCGCCCAGAGCTTCCCGGTCACTCGCGCTGCGCTGGTGCGCTACGCGGGGGCATCCGGCGACTTCAACCCGATCCACTGGAATGAGCGCTTCGCCCTCGAGGTCGGTCTGCCCAACGTCATTGCCCACGGCATGTTCACCATGGCCGAGGCGGTACGCGTCGTCACCGACTGGCTCGGCGATCCCGGTCGACTCGAGTCCTATTCGGTGCGGTTCACCCGGCCCGTCCCGGTGCCGGACGACGACACCGGCACGGTGATCGAGGTCTCCGGCAAGGTGACCGAACTGCTCGACGAGGGCCGCGCCAAGGTCATGCTCACCGCCACCCACGAGGGTCAGAAGATCCTCGGCAATGCGGTGGCCATCGTTCGCCTCCCGTGACCGTGCTCGCCGATCTCACGACCCTGCGCGTCGGTGGCCCGGCGGCAAGGCTCGTCGAGGCCACGTCTGCCGATGAGATCGTGCAGGCCGTGCGCGCGGCAGATGCCTCGGGTGAACCTGCGCTCGTCCTCGGTGGGGGCAGCAATGTCGTGATCCCCGACGAGGGGTTCGACGGCACCGTCGTGCTCGTCCGCTCGCGCGGTGTCGAGGTCACCGTCGACGGCTGCGCGGGGGCCTGGGTTGCCATTGCGGCCGGCGAGGTGTGGGACGACGTCGTCGCGCGCGCGGTGGACGAGGAGTGGGGTGGGATCGAGGCGCTCTCGGGCATCCCCGGCCTCGCGGGAGCGACGCCGATCCAGAACGTGGGTGCCTACGGTGCCGAGATCGGCGATGTGCTCGCCCGAGTGACGGCGTACGACCGTCGGACAGATCGCGTGGAGATCATCCCGGTCGGCGACTGCGGGCTCGGCTACCGAGACTCGATGTTCAAGCGCGAACTCGGCCGCTACGTCGTCCTCGCGGTGACGTTGCAGCTGCCGCTTGGCTCGCTCTCGGCGCCGATCAGATACGCCGAACTCGCGCGCACGCTCGATGTTGATGCGGGTGAGCGAGCGCCTGCGGTGCGGGTGCGCGAAGCGGTGCTGGAGTTGCGCCGGTCCAAGGGCATGGTGCTCGATGCCGAGGACCACGACACCTGGAGTGTCGGGTCGTTCTTCACCAATCCGGTCGTGCGATCAGATGTCGCCGACGGCCTACCCGAAGGTGCGCCACGCTGGCCGGCGGCCGACGGTCAGGTGAAGGTGAGCGCCGCGTGGCTGGTCCAGCAGTCGGGCTTCGATCGTGGCTTCACCCTCGATGGTCGGGCCGGGCTGTCGACCAAGCACACGTTGGCGATCACCAATCGTGGCGATGCAACGGCTGCCGATGTGCTGCATCTCGCGACGCACATCCGCGACGGCGTACGAGGTCGGTTCGGCATCGACCTCGTCCCCGAGCCGACGCTCCTCAACTAACCCCCGACGTTTCTCCCGCTAAGCGGGACAAACGGTCGATGAGGGGCGATGTGAGGTCGTTATCGACCATCTCTCCCGCTAAGCGGGACAAACGTCAAAGGGCGCTAGTTGG